>DASVSP010000094.1:0-22589 GCA_036388065.1 Allosphingosinicella sp. | reverse complement strand
AGAACCCCTCCACCATGCTTCGCATGGTCCCCCTCCCCGAGAAATCTCGGGGAGGATTTTAACCGGTCATCCCTTGGGCACGAGCTCGATCACGTCGAGCGTGGATTCGAAGGCGGGGTAGGGGAAGGCCAGGCGCCAGCGGCGCTCGCCGATCCGTTCGAGCAGGCCCACCATGTCGCGCTGGCGGTCATGGCCGTAGCGAAGCACGCCCTGCTCGTCGCCGAGCTGAAGCGTCCCGAGGAAGACCATCCGCCGCTCCCCGTCGGCGAACAGCCGCCCGACCGGCCGCTGAGAGCCGGTCAGCTTGACGAAGTCCATCGCCCCGGCGCCGGCCGAGATCCGGCAGTCGAAGGCGGGGTAGGCGACGTAGTCGAGCATGCCTTCGCTCCTGGAGCCCACTTTCAGGACCCGGCAGCGATAGTCGCCCGACGGCGGAGCGATTCCGCGCAGCCCCGCGTCGGGCTCGAGCAGAACCCCCTCGCGGCCGATCTCGGCCGAATGGCCGCCGGCCCGGGCCTTGGCGATCGAGCGGACCCAGGCGGTCCGCCACTTGCGGACTCGTTCGAGGTCGAAATCGGTCGCGACGTCGCGCCATCCCGCCACCGCGGGGACCGCCGCCGCGGGTCCGGCTTTGTCGGTCGTGCAAGCTGCGAGGAGCAACGGGGCGACCAGGAAGGGGAGGGACTTCATAGCGGCGACCATAGGAGCGGTTCGGCCTATCGATCAATGGACGCCGCGCCCTTGCCGCTTGCGCCGGAGCGTTCCTCTATTCATGGTTCGGCTCGAGCCTCAGGGAGCCGCACCATGCCGCCCAGCCGATCCCTTCGCCCGAACCCGGCCTTGCTCGCGTTGCTGCTCATGGCATGCGCCGGCGCCGGCCAATGTCCGTCCCCGCCCGATTCCGCCGATCGAATCGAGTTGCGCAGGCGGCTGCAGCCGCTGGTCCATGTCTCGCAATGTCCCGGACCGCCGACTCCCAAGGCCTTCGAGGCCCGGCAGGCCGATCTGGCCCGAAAGAAGGAAGCGCTGATCGAGCAGGTCGGCCGCTCGAACGTCGCTGAAGACCTCGCCCGGGTCAGGCGCGAGGACGACGAGGCGAACCGTCTTGTCAACGAGGCCGACTGCGCCATGCCTTTCTGGAACCGGCCCGAGGATCCCGAGAATGTCGCCGCCTGGCCTGCCCAGCTCGGGGCGGAGCGGGAGAAGCTGCTGGCGGCGGAGGCCGCGTTCTTGCGGATCATGGCCGCCTGCAAGGCACGGTAAAGGCAAGAAAGAGGTCATTCCGCGAAAGCCGCAATCCATGAACGCGTCCGGTCGAAACCTGACGCTTCGGTGTTCATGGATCCCGGATCGAGCCCGGGGTGACGGGGCTCGTCCGCCCGTTCAAATGTCGCAAGCGGATAATCGTCAAACGAGTTCAGAGTGAGGGTTCAGGCAGGCGGCAGAGGTCAACCCAGCGCTCGCCCACAAGCGCGACCAGCCGCTCGGGAGTCACCTCGACGGAGCTGTTGAGGGAGCCCGCCGCCGGGTAGACGAGGTCGAAATCCCTGAGCGAGACGTCGCAATAGACCGGGAGTGGAGTCGCGAGGCCGAACGGGCAGACTCCGCCGACCGGATGGCCGGTGAGCGCCAGGGTCTCCTCCGGCCCGAGCATCCGCGGCCGGGCTCCGAGCACCGCCTTGCACTTGCCGTTGTCGAGCCGCGCGTCGCCGCGCGCGACCAGGAGGAAGGCGGTGCCGGCGGCTCGGATCGCAAGCGTCTTGGCGATCCGGCCCGGTTCCACTCCAAGCGCCCGGGCCGCGGCGTCGACCGTCGCGGTGCTCTCCGCCACCTCGATCAGCGGAAGATCGGGCGCATTCGCGGCGAGCCAGGTCCGGACGGACTCGAGGCTCATTCGCCCGCCAGGTGCAGCGCGAGGCTTCGCCGGTGCGGCCGGCGCCGGTGCTCGAACAGGTAGATGCCCTGCCAGGTGCCCAGTGCGAGCCTTCCGTCGAGCAGCGGGATGGAAAGCTGGACTTGGGTGAGGATCGTCCTGAGATGGGCGGGCATGTCGTCGGGCCCCTCGTCGCGATGGGCGTAGGCGGAAGGGTCCTCCGGTGCGAGGCGGGCGATCCAGGCCTCGATGTCGCTCCGGACCTCGGGGGCGGCGTTTTCCTGGATGATCAGCGAGGCGGAGGTGTGGCGGCAGAAGAGGGTGAGAAGGCCCTGGGTCATGGCCTGGGCGGCGGTCCATCGGGCCACGTCGGAGGTGATTTCGTGAAGGCCCTGGCGGGTGGTGTGGAAGGTGAGGGTGCCGGTGGCCTGGCGCATGGCGGGGCATTAGCGTGGGACGAGTAGCCCAGCTAGCCCCTCTCCCGTCCTTACGGGAGAGGAGGGGCCCAAGCCGAAGGCTTGGGAGGTGAGGGTCTTGCTGACTAATTGCTACAGACCCTCACCTCCCACCGCTTCGCGGCGGGCCCCTCCTCTCCCGTAAAAACGGGAGAGGGGTTTCCCCGGCAAGGCCGCTTGCACTATCGCCTTCGGGAAGGGAGAACCACCGTTTCCGAGGACAAACCCAGCAATCTGATGTGGGGCGGCCGCTTCGCCGGCGGGCCGGCGGCGCTGATGCGCGAGATCAATGCCTCGATCGGTTTCGACAAGAGGCTCTGGCGCGAGGACATCGCCGCATCGCTCGCCCATGTGGCGATGCTCGAGACCCAGGGGATCGTCTCGGAAGCCGACTGCTCGGCCATCGCCGAGGGGCTGGAGCGGATCGAGGACGAATATGCACGGGCCGGCGTCAGCGAGGATCCCGCGCTCGAGGACATCCACATGCACGTCGAGGCCCGGCTGGCCGAGCTGATCGGTCCCGCCGCCGGGCGGCTCCACACCGCCCGCTCGAGAAACGACCAGGTCGCGACCGACTTCCGCCTCTGGGTCCGCAAGGCGATCGACGAGACGGTCGCCGCCCTCGCCGCCTTCCAGCGGGTGCTCGTCGCCCGGGCGGAGGAGCATGCCGGAACGGTGATGCCGGGCTTCACCCACCTCCAGTCGGCCCAGCCGGTGACTCTCGGCCACCATTTCATGGCCTATTACGAGATGCTGGGCCGAGACCGATCGCGCTTCGCCGCGGCGCGCGAGCGCCTCAACGAATGCCCGCTCGGAGCGGCGGCCCTGGCCGGCACCGGCTTCCCGATCGACCGCGAGGCCACGGCCGCGGCGCTCGGCTTCGACCGCGCCTCGGCCAACTCCCTCGATTCGGTCTCGGACCGCGACTTCGCCCTCGATTATCTGATGGCCTCCACCTTATGCTCGCTCCATCTCTCCCGCCTCGCGGAGGAGCTGATCATCTGGGCGAGCCAGCCCTTCGGATTCGCCATCCTGCCCGACGCGTTCAGCACCGGCTCCTCGATCATGCCGCAGAAGCGCAATCCCGACGCGGCCGAGCTCGTTCGAGGCCATTCGGGACGAATCGCCGGGGCCATGGTCGCCCTCGTCATGACGATGAAGGGGCTTCCGCTCGCTTATTCGAAGGACATGCAGGACGACAAGCCGCCGGTCTTCGAAGCGCACGACCTGCTCCTGTTGTCGCTCCAGGCGCTCGCCGGGATGGTCGAGACGACCCGGTTCGACGCGGTGCGGATGCGTGCCGCGGCCGAAGCCGGCTTCGCCACCGCCACCGACCTCGCCGACTGGCTGGTGAGGGAGGCGGGGGTGCCGTTCCGCGAGGCGCATCATATCGTCGGTCGGGCGGTGGCCGCGGCGGAGGAGCGGGGCGTGGGTCTGGCCGGGCTGGAGCTGGAGACGCTTCGGGCGATTGATCCGAGGATCGACGAGCGGGTTTACCGGGTGCTCACCGTGGAGGCTTCGGTGGCAAGCAGGACGAGCTATGGCGGGACGGCGCCGGTGCGGGTGAGGGAGCAGGTGGAGCGGGCGAAGAAGGCGCTCGATCGCTAGCCGTCATTGCGAGGAGCGAAGCGACGAAGCAATCCAGCGGGCGTCCGAGGCCGCACTGGATTGCTTCGCTTCGCTCGCAATGACGGTGCTTGGACCTTCCCGCCTGCTACAAAGGCACCAGCCTCGACAGGGTCCGTCCGCTGGGCATGAGCAGATACTGGGTCCCCTTGGTCCGGATGAAGTCCGGCAGCTCGTTCACCACTCCGCCCCCCGCCGGGCCCTTCGGAACCCGGAACTCCCGGGTTGCGCCGGGCACCGAACGGTTGCCGATCAGAGCGTCCTGGTCGCGGCCATGGGCCGGGAAGGCGTTGCTGAAATTGTTGCGCTGGCCCCAGGCGGCGAGTCGCATGAACTGCTCGCGGATCGAGGCGCAGACGAAGATCCCGAGGATTCCGCGATCCACTCCGTCGTCCCGGTCCCCCTCGAGCTCCGGCCCGTACGGCATCCCGCGCCTGACGATCTGCGGAACCCCGGTCGTCGCGGACATCCCCGACAATTCCTGGTCGCGAGGGTTCATCACCCGGACGTGGGAGGAGACCGGGCAAGCGAGCCCGGCAGCGTCCTCGGAGAAGGCGAAGCTCTCCTCGCAGCGATCCGGCGCGGGGCCGTCGGGCGAGAGGCACAGAGGAGTCCCGTCGCGCCACCGGCCCATGATCTTGGCGGCGAGAAGCTCGCGCGCCTCCGCGGGCGGGAGCTTGGGAAACAGGGGCGGCCCCTTCCGGGTCAGGAAGCGCTCGAAGGTGGCGACGTCCTGATAGATCCAGCGAAAGACGACGTAGGAGGAATCGCGAAGGACGGCGGCGGCGGGGTCGCGCGCCGGAGCGCAGGGGAAGCGGTCGTCATAATGGCCGACGACGACCGAACGATAGTCGACCGGCCGCTCTGGGCTCGGCGCTCCTTCCCAGGCGATCTTGCTCCTGGACAGGCCGTCGACATAGCCGAAATGGATTCGGGCACCCTTGCCGGTCGGGCCGAAGCCGAGGAACGCCCCGTCCAGGCGCGCTCCCGACGCGCGGGGGATCCTCTCGGTGAGGCCCGCCGCCGCCGCTTCCTCCAGTATTTCCGCGGTGCCGGCCTCGAGCTGGGCCTCGCCGACGGCGTGGAGATGGACGAAGCAGCTGACCTCCTCGCCGCGGAACTGCCCCTCCCACCATTTCGAAGGCGCGCTCTCGCCGACGTCGCCGATTCGCTCCGCGTCGGGCGGCGAGCGGAACGTGCTTTCCAGCTTGGCGTAGACGTCCGGCGGGAGAAGCTGCGCCATCGCCCCGGCCGCGAAGCTCAGATTGGCGACCCAGCCGTGCGCCGTCGTCGGCCTGTTGGTCCCGAACAGGATGAGCGGCCGGATCTCGCCCACGAACCGGCGGAGCGAGGCCGAGTCGGGCGCCGAGAAGATGAGATGCCGGACCAGCCGGTAGCCGGCGATGTTGCCGAGCACCATTGCCTGGAGATCGCTCGTATCGACGCTCATCGCTTTCCTTTCAGTCCTCCCCGGCATTTGCCGGGGAGGGGGACCGCGCGAAGCGCGGTGGACGGGCTTTCTTCGACTCGGAAGAACCCCTCCACCAGCCTTCGGCTGGTCCCCCTTCCCCGGAAATCCGGGGGAGGATCAGGTCAGGCCGCGCTCCCGCCCGCGGCCGCGGTGAGTGCCGCCGCCGCCGCCTGCAGGGCCGCCGCGGCGGCATGGAGCGCCGCGGCGTGCGCCCCGCCGCCTGCCGGAGACGAAGGCGGGGCGGGCATCGCCGGAGCAGGCGCCGCCGGAGCCTCGCCCGCCGCCGGAGCTTCGCTTCCGCCGCTTCCCGCAAGCGCTTCCTCGATCTCGCGGACCGACCTCGGGAAATAGCTGAACAGCCAACCCTGCTCCTCGCGGCCGTCTTCCGACCGGCCCAGCGCCTTGACGTTGAGATGCTTGGACGCCTGGAAGAAGCTGTCCTGGTCGTTCAATTCGTCCCAGGGCGGCGCCCCGTCGGCCAGCTCGAAGATCGGCTTGAAGACGTGGGGAAGCTCGCGCCGGAAGAATTCCGTATATTCCTCCGGATCGCCGTCGAACTCGGTGATCACCTGGAGGAAACGGTCGTGGATGACGAGCACCCGGGCGAAGTGGACGATCTTCGACTTGCGAAGCGCCCGGTCGATCTCGGGCTGGATATGGTCTGCGAACAGTTCCTTCAGCTTCTGAAGCTTCGCCAGGGATTCCGGATCCTGCTTGAGCGGGACGGTCATGTTCAAGGCGGTGATCATTGGACGCTCCTTCTCTCGCCAAGAGGGGGCCCCGGCGGAACGCCCGGACCGCACTGGCTTCGCGATTTCGCCGATTCCCTTCGGCGCGGCACATGGCCGCGCCCCCACAGGCTCAAAATCCCACCGGCTTCGGGCGAAGTCAATATCCGGATATGGCACGACCGCGCGCGCGCCCGGAGGGAAGGCCGTCATCCCGGCGAAAGCCGGGACCTCGGGGAGACCCGCCGGGACTTCTTGACCCGAGGCCCCGGCTTTCGCCGGGGTGACGGGCTGGCGCGCCCCTATCCCTGAGCCTTCCTCGCCCTTTTCGCGGCGATCCTCAGCCTCAGCGCGTTGAGCCGGATGAAGCCCGCGGCGTCTCGCTGGCTGTAGCTCGACGAGCCCTCTTCGAAGGTGACCAGGTCCTGGTCGTAGAGGGCGAGCTCGCTCTCGCGGCCGATCACCGTCGAATTGCCCTTGTAGAGCTTCATCCGAACCTTGCCCGTGACATGCTCCTGGCTCTTGTCGATCAGCGCCTGGAGCATCTCGCGCTCGGGCGAGAACCAGAAGCCGTTGTAGATGAGGCTGGCGTAGCGCGGCATGATCTCGTCCTTGAGATGCGCCGCTCCGCCGTCGAGAGTGATCGATTCGATCCCGCGATGGGCGGCGAGGAGGATCGTTCCGCCCGGGGTCTCGTAGACCCCGCGCGACTTCATTCCGACGTAGCGGTTCTCGACCAGGTCGAGCCGGCCGATCCCGTTGTCGTGGCCGAGCTGGTTGAGTCGGGTGAGGAGGGCGGCGGGCGACAGCCTCTCGCCGTCGATCGAGACCGGGTCGCCGGCCTCGAAGCCGATCTCGATCACCGTCGGCCTGTCGGGCGCGTCCTCGGGCGAGATGGTGCGCCGGTGGACATATTCCGGGGCCTCGACCGACGGGTCCTCGAGCACCTTTCCCTCCGAGGAGGAGTGGAGGAGATTGGCGTCGATCGAGAAGGGCGATTCGCCGCGCTTGTCCTTGGAGATCGGGATCTGGTGCTTCTCGGCGAAGTCGATCAGCTGCTCGCGGCTGGCATAGTCCCATTCGCGCCACGGAGCGATGACCCGGATGTCGGGCTCCAGAGCGTAATAGCCGAGCTCGAAGCGGACCTGGTCGTTGCCCTTCCCGGTGGCGCCGTGGCAGACCGCGTCGGCGCCGACCGCCCGGGCGATCTCGATCTGGCGCTTGGCGATGAGCGGCCGGGCGATCGAGGTCCCGAGCAGATACTGGCCCTCGTAGACCGTGTTCGCCCGGAACATCGGGAAGACGTAATCGGCCACGAACTCCTCGCGCAGGTCCTCGATGAAGATGTTCTCCGGCCGGATCCCGAGCAGCTCCGCCTTGGCCCGTGCCGGCTCGACCTCCTCGCCCTGGCCGAGATCGGCGGTGAAGGTGACGACCTCGGCGCGATATTCGGTCTGCAGCCACTTGAGGATGATCGAGGTATCGAGCCCGCCCGAATAAGCGAGCACGACCTTCTTGGGCGGGGGGAGGTTCATTTCTTATCCTTCGTCATGCCGGCGAAGGCGGCGGGCTGGGGTAAACCGCCACCCGTCACCCCGGCGAAAGCCGGGACCTCGGGGAGACCCGCCGAGCCTTCTCGTCCTGAGGTCCCGGCTTTCGGCGGGACGACGGGAGCGGGGCGGACCGTCACGCCCCCTCCTTCGAAAGCTCTCGAAAGCGCTTCGCCATATGGCCGGCCTCCGTCCCGTCCCTCAGTGCCACGAACAATGTGTCGTCGCCGCATATCGTCCCGGCGACCTCGTCGAGCCGGGCCTGGTCGAGCGCGAGGCCGACGAGATGCGCCGAGCCGGGCGGAGTCCTGACGACGAGCAGGTTTCCGGCCTCCTCGACCGAAAGCACCCATTCGTGGAAGATCCGCCGGAGCCGCGCCGCCGCCCAGTCGTTCGCTCCGACCTGGTCGGGAAGCGCGTAGCTGACCGCCCCTCCGCGCTTCACCTTGACCGCGCCCATCTGGTCGAGGTCGCGCGACACGGTCGCCTGGGTGACCGAATAGCCGATCGCCCCGAGCCGGGCCGTCACCTCCTCCTGGCTCCCGAGCGGCTCGGCCCGGATGAGGTCGGCGATCGCCTTCTGGCGGCGGAGACGGGATTCGGTCATCGGGAAACCCTCCCCTCGATTTCGAGGGGAGGGGGACCAGCCGAAGGCTGGTGGAGGGGCTCTCCCAATCTCCGAAGAACCCCTCCACCGCGGTTCGCGCGGTCCCCCTCCCCCGGAAATCCGGGGGAGGAATCAAAGGCGACACAGCTCACGCTCTCACCCCCATCAGCCACGCGAGCGCCCCGCGCGCCGTGTGCATCCGGTTCTCGGCCTGGAGCCAGACGGCGCTGTGCGGACCGTCGATCACTCCGGCGCTCACCTCCTCGCCCCGGCGCGCCGGCAGGCAGTGGAGGAATCGCGCGCCCGGGCAGAGCTGCATCAGCGCCTCGTCCACCCGATAGCGCTCGAACGCCTTCGCCCGCTCCGCCGACTCCCCGTCCTGGCCCATCGACACCCACACGTCGGTATAGACGATGTCCGCCCCCTCGACCGCCTCGGCCGGATCGGCGAGCTGGACGACGTTGTCGGGCCGATCTTCGAGACCATAGCCTTCCGGGCTCGCGATCGTCAGGTCCGCTCCGAGCACCGAGCAGGCTTCGGAGAGCGATCGGCACACATTGTTGTCGCCGTCGCCGACATAGGCGATCCGCGCGCCCTCGATCCGGCCGAGCAGCTGCCTCACCGTCAGCAGGTCGGCCAGGGCCTGCAGCGGGTGGGCGCGGTCCGAGAGCATGTTGAGCAGGGGCTTCCCGGTCGCCCCGGCCATCGACTCGAGGTCGCCATGGTCCATGACCCGGGCCGCGATCACGGCATGGTAGCAGGCGAGGGTCCGCGCCACGTCTTCGGCGGTCTCGCGCGTTCCAAGGCCCACCTCCTCCTTCTGGATGTAGACCGGGTGGCCCCCGAGCTGGATCGAGGCGATCTCCATCGAGCTCCGGGTCCGCGCCGAAGGCTTCTGGAAGAGGAGCGCGACGCCCTTGCCGGCGAGCGGCAGGCCGAGATCGGGAAGCTCCGACAAAGCGAGGATCTCCTCCACGCCTTCGCGCCCGAGGTCGGCGATCGTGAGAATCCGGGTCACCAGCTCTTCTCCCTCTTGACCATGGTGCCGATCCCTTCGTCGGTGAGGAGCTCGATGAGGAGCGCGTGGGGCACCCGGCCGTCGATGATGTGCGCGGTGCCGACTCCGGCGTCGACCGCGTCCGCGCAGGCCCGGAGCTTGGGGATCATCCCCGCGCTGACGCTGTCATGCGCGATCCGGCCGCGCAATTCGGCGGAGGTGAGCCGGGGCACCAGGCTGCTCTCGTCGTCGACGTCCTCGAGCAACCCCGGCGCCGCGGTCAGATAGACGATCTTCTCCGCGGCCATCGCGACCGCGATCGCCCGGGCGGCCTCGTCGGCGTTGACGTTGTAGGGCTGGCCGGTCGGGTCCGCGCCGATCGTCGAGACGACCGGGCTCAGCCCCTCGTCGAGCAGCCGCTCGAGCACCGAAGCCCGGACGTGGCTGACGTCGCCGACGAAGCCCAGCGAGGATTCGCGCGGGGTGACTGTGAGGAGCCCTGCATCCTCGCCCGAGACTCCGACCGCGACCGGATCGTCCAGCGCCTCGCGGTTGATCGTTCCGACGAGGTCGCGGTTGATCTTTCCGACGAGGACCATCCGAACGATCTCGAGCGTCTCCGAGTCGGTGACCCTGAGGCCGTCCCTGAACTCCGGCTCCTTGCCGACCCGCCGCATCATCGCGTCGACCTGCGGCCCCCCGCCATGGACCAGGACGCACCGGACCCCGACGCTCCTCAGCAGCAGCACGTCCTGCGCCAGCGCCCGGTCGAGCGCCTCGTCGATCGCCGCTCCGCCGAGCTTCACCACGACCGAGCGGCCGTGGAAGCGCTGGATGTAGGGCAAGGCCTGGACGAGGATCGAGGCAGTCTCGGTTGCGGATCTCATGATGCACCCGTCATCCCGGCGAAAGCCGGGACCTCGGGCAGGCCCGCCGAGACTTCTCGTCCTGAGGTCCCGGCTTTCGCCGGGATGACGGTCTTGCTCGTGACGATCTGCCTCATGAAGTCCTCGAATTCTCTTTGATGTAGCCGGGGCCGAGGTCGATCCCGATCACCCGAGCCCGGCCGGAGCCGAGGCCGAGCGCCACCTCGATCTCGATCCGCTCGCCCTTCATGTGGGCCGCGACCGCCTGCGAGTCGTGATCGGCGTTGGCGCCGCCTCGCGAGACGATCGTCCCGCCATAGGCGACGGTCGCCTTCTCGGCCTCGAAGTCGATCCCCGCCGATCCGGCCGCGGCCAGCAGCCGCCCCCAATAAGGGTCGCCGCCATACCAGCTGCACTTGACGAGGTTGTTCTCGGCGATCCGCTTGGCGGCGATGCGAGCCTCGCCGTCGGACCGGGCGCCGGTGACGACAAGCGCGACCATCTTGGTCATCCCCTCCGCGTCGCGGGCCATCTGAAGGGTCAGGTCCTCGCACGCCTTGTGCACCGCATCGGCGAACTCGGCCATGTCGGGCCGGCCGCGCCGAGCGGAGGCGAGCAGGATGGCGGTGTCGTTGGTCGAGGTCGCGCCGTCGACGTTCAGGGTGTTGAAGGTCCGGTCGGAAGCGTCGCGAAGGATTGCAGTCATCTCCTCCGACGAGACGTCGGCGTCGGTGGTGAGGAAGGCGAGCATCGTCGCCATGTCGGGAGCGATCATCCCGCAGCCCTTGGCCATCCCGCCCAGGGTGAAGGTCGAGCCTTCAACTAGCACCTCCTTGGCCTGGTGGTCGGTGGTCAGGATCCCGCGCGCCGCGTCGTGAGCGCCGCCCACCGAAAGCTTCCGGGCGATCTTGGGCGTGGCGGCGAGGATGACGTCCATCGGAAGCGGAGTCCCGATGATCCCGGTCGAGCAGACCAGAACGTCCGATTGCTCCACGCCCAGCGCCTCCGCCGCGGCCGCGGACATGGCCTCGGCGTCCGCCAGCCCGGCTGCCCCCGTACCGGCATTGGCGTTGCCGCTGTTGACGACGATCGCCGAGGCCCGGCCGCCATTCTCCTCGAGCCGGCGGCGGCTCAGAACGACCGGAGGCGCGACGAACTTGTTCCGGGTGAACACCGCCGCCGCCGCGACCGGCTTGCGGTCGTCCGTCGCGACCAGGGCCATGTCGAATCGCCGCCGCTTGATCCCGGCATGGCAGCCGGCCGCGACGAAGCCCTTGGCGGAGGTGACGCTCATCCTGAAATCCTCTCTTCGATTTCGAGGGGAGGGGGACCATGCGAAGCATGGTGGAGGGGCTTGCTGCAGAAGAACCCCTCCACCGCCCTTCGGGCGGTCCCCCTCCCCTGCAAAGGCAGGGGAGGAATTTGAATTGAAACGCTCATGGATAGACTCCCGCCACTGGCAGGCCCGCCGTTTCGTCGAGGCCGAGCATGAGGTTGGCGCACTGGATCATCTGCCCGGCGGCGCCTTTGACGAGATTGTCGAGGGCGGCGATGGCAATCACCCGCCCGGTCCGCTCGTCGTAGCGCGCGGTGAGGTGGACGGCGTTGGAGCCGAGGGTCCATTTCGTCGCCGGAGGCCGTTCGGAGACGTGGATGAACGGCTCTCCCGAATAGGCCTCGCGGAGCGCTGCGAGCGGGTCGCAGGGGCCCTTGGCGACTCCGTAACAGGTGGCGAGGATCCCCCGGTTCATCGGCGCGAGATGGGGCGTGAAGAGCAGGCTCGCGCCAAGCGCCATCTCCATCTCCGCGGTGTGGCGGTGGGTGAGGAGGCCGTAGGCGGCGAAGCTTTCGTCGACGCTGTTGAAATGCGTCTCCTCCTTCAGCGCCTTGCCGGCCCCGCTGACGCCCGAGGCGGCGTCGACGACGAGGCTGCCGGGCTCGACCAGGCCGACGAGCGGCTTCAGCGCGAGGATCGCGGCGGTGGCGTAGCAGCCCGCGGCCGCGACCGTTGCCGAGCCGGCGATCGAACCGCGATGAAGCTCCGGAATACCGTAGACGAACCGGTCGATGAGGTCCGCGGCGCCGTGCGGCTCGCGGTACCAGAGCTGGTAGTCGGCGGCGCTGCCCAGGCGAAAATCCGCGCCGAGGTCGACGAAAGGGATCGAGCGGGCGATGACGTCGCGGGCAAGGGCCTGCGAATGGCCGTGGGGAAGCGCCGCGAAGACGAGATCGACCCCTTCGTCGAGCGCTTCGGCTGCATAACTATTCACGACCGAATCGGGATAGGCGAGAGCGAGGTGCGGGTGGACCAGGTCCAGCTTCTGCCCGGCCCGGCTGCTTCCGAACAATTTCGCCGGGCGCAGCGCCGGATGCTGGGCGCAGAGCCGGAGAAGCTCGGCCCCGACGAAGCCCGAGGCTCCTAGGATGGCAACGCGAATCATGGGCGTCGGGCAATGCCCGCTAATGCATAATTATGCAATAACCCGCGTTTTATGCATCAGATTTGGGAGCGTGCTCTGCCGTCTGGGTCTCGAACAGGTCGATCTTGAGCTGGTGCGAATGGCGCCTGCGCTGGCGCCGGCGGCGTTTCCACGGCCGGAAGACGATCATCGCGGTGGCGGCGCCGGCGACGAGCAGGCAGCCCACGATGATCGCAATGACGTCGGCGATGATGCCATGCATCTTTTCACTCCCCCCACCCGATCTAGACCGGTTCGCCGATCCATTCCAGCCTCAGCCTGCACTCATGGCCGGAGAGGGCGGAGAGGAGGCGACCGTCGCTCGCGCTCCCGCGGCGACCTCTCCGTTCGGGCTGAGCCCGTCGAAGCCTTCCTGTTTCCGCCAGAAAGGAAGCAAGGCCCTTCGACTAGCTCAGGGCGAACGGGAGGGGCGACGGACGCTCTTCCTCAGGCCGGGGCCCGAGCCTGGCCGATCGACGGGTCGAGGATGAACGCACCGGATTCGACCGGAGCGCCGCTCGCGGGCGGCGCTCCGGCTGCCGCCCCCGCGGCAAGCAGAAAGAATGCAACGAGCAGGAACAGCGCCGCGCCGATGGCCCCGCGCGAGGGGGAAAAGGGCAGCCTCCCCGCTTCGTCGCGAGTCCCGCGCCGGGTCTGGAAAGCCGTGACCGTCGTCATAGTCCCGCTCCTTTTCGAACGGCTTCGAGACTAGGCTCCCCGGGCGGCGTCCGGCCACCAGCATTAAAGCCAAGTTTCGCCACATTCGGAGGCCCGCGGGCGGCTGGCATGGGGCGCCGCGTGCGGATATGTGCGGTTCTGTACGCGGCCGGAAACGAGGTTCGACAATCCAATGCCGAATCGCCGATGACCAGGGGCCTGATCCGAGTCGGGGTGGGAGGCTGGGACTACGATCCGTGGCGGCAGACTTTCTACCCGCCCAAGCTGCCCAAGTCGAAGCAGCTCGGCCACATGGGCGGCAGGCTCACCGCGGTCGAGATCAACGCGACCTATTACAAGCTCCAGAAGCCGGAGCTGTTCGAGCGCTGGGCGAAGGCGGTGCCGGAGGGCTTCCGGTTCGCGATCAAGGGCTCGCGCTTCTGCTCCAACCGCAAGGTGCTCGGCGAGGCGGGCGAAGCGGTGGGCCGCTTCTGCGGCCAGGGGCTGGCGGAGCTGGGCGACAAGCTCGGCCCGATCCTCTGGCAGTTCATGGCGACGAAGAAATTCGAGCCGGACGATTTCCGCGCCTTCCTGGCGCTGTTGCCGACAAAGATCGCAGGAGTGCCGCTCCGCCACGTCGTCGAGCCCCGCAACGAAAGCTTCCGCGACCCTGCTTTCGTCGAGATGGCGCGGGCCGCCGGAGTGGCCATCGCCTTCGCCGACTCGGACGAATTTCCCTGCATCGCCGATCTGTCGGGGGACCTCGTCTATGCGAGGCTCCAGCGCAGCCGCGGAGATGTCGAGACCGGCTATCCGCTCGCCGAGATCGATCGCTGGGCGGAGGTGGCGAGGGGCTGGGCCCGGGGCGAGAGCCCGGAAGGCTTCGGCTATGCCGCAAGCCCGCCGGAGCCGCGGCCGAGGGAAACCTACGTCTTCTTCATCTCCGGCGAGAAGGCGCGCAATCCCGCCGCCGCGGAGGCTCTGATGGGGAGACTCTGCTAATCCTCCCTGCCGCGAAGCGGTGGGGAGGGGGACCACCCGAAGGGTGGTGGAGGGGTAGCTGGAGACGGCCCGAGCCATTTACCCCTCCACCATGCTTCGCATGGTCCCCCTCCCCATCGCCTTCGGCGATGGGGAGGATTAGATGGCCCGATGAACCCGCTCTTCGCGAACATGCCGATCAACGTCTTCAGCCGGATGTCGGCCCTCGCGGTTGAGCATAAGGCCGTGAACCTCGGCCAGGGCTTTCCGGATTTCGGCTGGCCGGACGACGTCGTCGCGAAGGCGGCCGAGGCGCTGGTCACTGGCTCCAACCAATATGCGCCGATGACGGGCCTGCCCGAGCTTCGGCGCTCGATCGCCGATCATTACCGGGCCCACCAGGGCCTCGAGGTGGAGCCCGAGGCCGTCGTCGTCGCGTCCGGAGCGACGGAGGCGCTGGCCGCCTCGCTCATCGCCCTGATCGAGCCGGGCGACGAGGTCCTGCTCTTCCAGCCGCTCTACGACCTCTACCTTCCGATGGTCATTCGAGCCGGCGGAGTGCCGCGGTTCGTCCGGCTGACGCCCCCGGGCTGGCGGATAACCGAGGAAGCGCTGGCGGAAGCCTTCACCGCGAAGACCCGGCTCGTCGTCTTCAACAACCCGCACAATCCCTCTTCGCGCATGTTCGAGGCGGACGAGCTCGCTCTGCTCGCCCAAGCCTGCGTCCGAAACGACGCCATCGCGCTTTCCGACGAGGTGTGGGAGCATGTCGCCTTCGACGGCCGCCGCCACGTCCCGCTGGCGAGCCTGCCGGGCATGGCGGAGCGGACGGTGAAGGTCGGCTCGGCCGGCAAGATCTTCTCGCTGACCGGCTGGAAGGTCGGCTGGGCGGTCGCTCCTGCGCCGCTGGCCGGGCCGATCTCGAAGGCGCACCAGTTCCTGACCTTCGCGACCGCGCCCAACCTGCAGGCCGCGGTGGCCTATGGCCTGGGCAAGGAAGCGGCCTGGTTCGACGCTATGCGGAGGGATCTCGCGGAGGCTCGCGACTCGCTGGTCGCGGGGTTGCGGGAGGCCGGCTTCGCGGCCCTGGCGGCGGAGGGGACGTATTTCGTCGGCGTGGATCTGACCGCGTCGGGGATCGAGGCGGACGACGTGACCTTCTGCGAGCGGGCGGTGAGGGAGGCCGGGGTCGCGGCGATCCCGCTCTCGGCCTTCTACGCCGAGGATCCGGTGACGAGCGTGGTCCGGCTCTGCTTCGCCAAGAAGCCCGGGACCCTCGCGGCCGGGATCGACGCGATGGCGAGGGCAAGGCGGCTGTTCGCATAACCCGTCATCCCGGCGAAAGCCGGGACCCCAGGACGAGAAGTCGCTGCGGGTCTCCCCGAGGTCCCGGCTTTCGCCGGGATGACGGGGTTGCTTCGGGGCTCTGCACCTCGCAAGGGCGGTCACCATGACCTTCAGCTCAACCGACGAGACCCGGGCGATCCTCGAGCGCCTCGCAATCCCGATTCCCCAGGGCGACCTGATCTCCCGCTCCCCCGTCGACGGCCTCGCCATCGGCTCCGTCCCAACGGCGTCGCCTGCCGCCGTCGCCGCCGCCGTAGGCCGAGCCCAGGACGCCTTCCTTGCCTGGCGCAATGTACCGCCGCCTCGACGCGGCGAGCTGGTCCGCCTGTTCGGCGAAGTCCTTCGGGAGGAGAAGGAGCCGCTGGGACGGCTGGTCAGCCTGGAAGCGGGCAAGATCGTCCAGGAGGGGCTTGGCGAGGTCCAGGAGATGATCGACATCTGCGACTTCGCCGTCGGGCTGTCTCGGCAGCTTTACGGCCTCACCATCGCCACCGAGCGCCCGGGGCACCGGATGATGGAGACCTGGCATCCGCTCGGCGTGGTCGGAGTGATCTCGGCGTTCAACTTCCCGGTCGCGGTCTGGGCGTGGAACGCCTGCCTGGCCTTCGTCTGCGGCGATCCGGTGGTGTGGAAGCCGTCGGAGAAGACCCCGCTCACGGCGCATGCTGTCCAGGCCTTGTTCGAGCGGGCGGCCGAGCGGTTCGGCGATTCGCCCGCCGCCCTCAGCCAGGTGGTGCAGGGAGAGATCGCGACGGGCGAGGCGCTGGTCGAGGATCCTCGAGTGGCGCTTCTGTCCGCCACCGGCTCGACCCGGATGGGCCGGACGGTGGCTCCCCGGGTCGCGGCGCGCTTCGGGCGGACCCTGCTCGAGCTCGGCGGCAACAACGCGATGGTGGTCGCGCCCTCGGCCGACCTCGCGCTGGCGGAACGGGCCATCGCCTTCGCCGCGGTCGGGACCGCGGGGCAACGCTGCACGACCCTTCGGCGCCTCTTCGTCCAGGACGAGGTGTACGAAAGGCTGGTTCCCAGGCTTCACCACATCTGGGCGGCGGTGCCGGTTGGAAATCCGCTCGAGGAAGGAACGCTCGTCGGGCCATTGATCGACGAGGCCGCGGTCGAAGCGATGCAGTCGGCCCTGGAGCGGGCGCGGGCCGAGGGCGGAACGGTGAGCGGCGGGGAGAGGCTCGGGGGCCTCTACGTCCGCCCGGCCCTCGTCGAGATGCCGGGCCAGACCGCGGTGACTTTGACCGAGACCTTCGCGCCCATCCTCTACGTCATGCGCTACGAAGCGCTCGACGAGTCGATCGCGGCGCACAACGAAGCGCCGCAGGGCCTGGCTTCGTCCATCTTCACCAACGACATCCGCGAGGCCGAGACCTTCCTTTCGGCGGCGGGCTCCGACTGCGGGATCGTCAACGTCAACATCGGCCCGTCGGGCGCCGAGATCGGCGGGGCCTTCGGCGGCGAGAAGGAGACCGGAGGCGGCCGCGAGAGCGGCTCCGACGCGTGGCGCAACTACATGCGCCGGGCCACCAACACGATCAACTACAGCCGCGAGCTCCCGCTCGCGCAAGGCATCAACTTCAACATGCCATGAGCAGCCGGGTCGCCATCCTCACCCCGGACAAGACCAGCGAAGGTTTCCGGACCCGCTGGCCCGACGTGCTGGAACGCAATTCGGCGCCGCTTCGCGAAGCCGGCATCGAGGTGGAGGCGCGCGACTGGGCGGATGCAGCCGACCTTGCCGGGTTCGACCTCGTCCTTCCGCTTCTGGTCTGGGGCTATCCCTTCGCGCCGCGGCAATGGGCGGAGTCGGTCGACCGATGGGAAAAAGAAGGCGTCAGGCTTCGGAACCCGGCGTCGGTGCTTCGCTGGAACGCCGACAAGATCTATTTGGAGCGGCTCGCGCAGCTCGGAGCGCCGGTCGTCCCGACCCGCCATTATACCGAGCTGGACCAGGGGCGGCTGGAGGAGGCGGCCCGGGCTTTCGGCACCGAGCGGCTCGTCGCCAAGCCGCGGGTCTCGTCGAGCGCTTGGCAGACGATCCGTTGGTCGCCGGGGGCGCCGCTCGCCGGCGGGCCGGAGGGCGCGGCCATGGTCCAGCCCTATTTGCCGGAGATCGAGCGGTCGGGCGAGGTGTCGATGATCTTCTTCGGGGGCGCCTTCAGCCACGCCATCTCCAAGCGGCCTCAGCCGGGCGACTTCCGGGTGCAGCCCGAGTTCGACGGGATCATCTCCGCCCACCGCCCCGACTCGGCCGAGCACGAGGCGGCGGCGAGGATCCTGGCGGCGGTGGAAGAGCCGCTGCTTTACGCCAGGGTCGATCTCGTTCGGGGCCTGGACCTGAAGCCCCAGCTGATCGAGCTCGAGCTGATCGAGCCCGATCTCTACCTCGGCTACGATCGCGGGGCGGGGCGCCGCTTCGCCGCCGCGGCGGCCGCGGCGGCGCGGGCTGCCTAGTCCGCTGGGCTGAATGGGGATTCACAAGGCGAAATTGGCTGCTTATCCTCTCCCCGGCGGGGAGAGGGTAGGGAGAGGGGGCTCGGGCGCCTCCAATATGTCTCGGCCGCAGAACCCCCTCACCCCAGCCCTCACCCCGGCGGGGAGAGGGGGATCAAGCGACTGCGCTGAATGTGGATTCCTCTAGCTTCGCGACCCCGGGAGGAAGCGGGCGAAGCGGCCGAGGCGATTGCGGATCGCGGCCGGAGCGTGGATCGCGCTCCACAGGGTCGCTGCCGCCAGCAGGGCGAGAAGCACCGGGTATCGCTCAAATCCGTCCAGCGCCCAGGCGGCAAGGACGGCCGACACGGTAAGACCGGCGGGCACGACCAGCGGCTTCAGAGTCGACCATGGGATCCGGGCGAGAAGGACGAGCGCGATCGCTTCCAGCGGAAGTCGGACGAGAAAGACCAGAACGGCTCCGACGAGACCGAACATCGACAGCGCCAGGAGGTTCGCTCCAATGAACGGGACGATCTGGGCCAGGAACAGCTTCGAGACGAGGTCCGGCCTCCCGGTGGCCTGAAGAAGCCCGATCGCCGGGTAGCCGATGCAGTAGAACCAGAAGCCGACCGCGAACATGTAGGACAAGGGAAGCGCCGCCTGCGTAAGCTCGGGGCCGATCCACAGGGTGAAGAACGGCTTCACCAGCATGACCGCGCCGATGAGCAGGGGAGTGACGATCGCGGCGATCGTCTGAAGGCCGTGAAGCACCAGATTTTGCCGCTCCGACTCGTCGAGCCAGGCGAAGCGGGGGAAGAGGACTGGCGAAAGGCTGTGCGGGACGATGTAGATTCGCGACATCAGATTATACGGTATCGTATAGACCGACACCGCCGCGGCGCCGATCATTCCCCCGATCATCAGCCGGTCGGCGCTGCTGAGCACCGCGACCGCGATGGTGGTCAGCGAGACCCAGCCGCCGAAGCCCAGAAGGCTCCTGGCGCAGGCGCCGGAGGGGCGGCTGATTCCCCTCAGCGGCACCGCCCGGCGGCACAGCGCGAACAGCAGCGGCACCGGCACCAGCCTTCCCAGAAGCGCACCGGCGACGAGGACCGGAAGGACCGGAGACCAGAAATACGCCAGGACGAGCGGCAGGACCGCCCCCAGCGCGTTGCCCAGCACCTGGGCGCTGTTGAGGGCGAGGAACCTTTCCCGTCCCTGCAGAGCGCCGGAGAGCACCCCGCTCAGCATCAGCACCGGAACCGCGGCAGCCATTAGCGGGATGGCGGCCGCGACCTCGCTCCGAAAGGTGGGTGCCACCTTCGCCATGTTTCCGAAATAATAGAGGCCGCCCGCATAGACCGCCGCCCCGGCCGCCAGGCCGAGGCCCAGGCTGAGCCAGATCGCGGTCCACAGCGCCTCGGCGGCGTCTTCGCCGTCGCCGTCCCGGCTCTGGGCGATCCTTCGGGCCACCGCCAGGCCGAGGCCGAGATCCATGAAAGCGGAATAAGCGAGGAACACCCAGCACAAAGCGAGCACGCCGTAGCGCTCCACTCCGACGAAGTGCAGGTACAAGGGTACAGTCACCAGGGTCAGCACCGAGGGCAGGGTCGCGGCGATCGCGGAGTAGGTGGCGTTCCTGGACAGGCTCATCGCCAAGCCTGTCGCCGACCCCGGTCGAAACCGCAACCGCCGGTTGGCCCGGCCCGAAGAAGATTCCCGATCGGACGGGAACCGATCGGCCGCACGCCCTTTCCATCATCCATGGGCCGCGTCCTCCTTCTCGGCGATTCCATCTTCGACAATGCCGCTTACGTTCGCGGCGGGCCGGACGTCGTTCGACAGCTTCGCTCCAAGCTCCCGGCCGGCTGGGACGCCACCCTGCTCGCGGTGGACGGAGCCGTGACGCGGGAGGTCGAAGCCCAGCTCGCCGGACTTCCGCAGGACTCGACCCACCTCGTCGTGAGCGTCGGCGGCAACGACGCGCTGGGCGCCTCGTTCCTGCTCGGCCGGCCGGTCGCCACCGTCGCCGAGGCGCTGTCGGTGCTCGAGACGGCGCAAGGCCGGTTCGCCTCGGATTATTCCGAAATGGCGAAAGCCGTCCTCAGCGCCGGGATCCCGGTGGCCTTCTGCACGATCTACGACACGCCGCCCTCCGCGCCCGACCACCGGATCGTCCGGACCGCGCTGGCTTTGTTCAACGACGTCATCACCCGGACGGCCTTCGCCAACGGGGCGGGGCTGATCGACCTGCGCCTGATCTGCGGCCGCGACGAGGATTATGCCAACCCGATCGAGCCCTCCGTCCGGGGCGGCGACAAGATCGCTTCGGCGATCGCCGCCTGGGCCGCCGGCGGGAACCCCGCTGGTTACGGGACCGTTCTTACGCTCCGAGACACCGAGTACGCGTAACCACAACGAACGCAGGGGACCAGCACATGAATACGCGGACTTTCGCCCTCATTTTCGGAATCGTGTTTCTAATCATCGGCGCCGGCGGGTTCATCCCCGGCCTGACCGATCATTCCGCCGCGCCCGACCCGGGCCTCACCATGCGGCACGGCTTCGGCCACGAGCTCGGGCTGTTCCCGATCAACACGCTCCACAACATCGTCCATATCGTCTTCGGCATCTGGGGAGTCATGGCCTATAAGAGCTACGGCGGCTCGCGCTCCTATTTCCGGGTCGTCGCGGTGGTCTACGGGCTTCTCACCCTCCTCGGGCTTCTCGAGCCGACTCGCACCACCTTCGGCCTCGTCCCGCTCTACGGCAACGACGTGTGGCTTCACGCCCTGCTGGCGCTGGTCGCGGCCTATTTCGGCTGGGTCAATCGCGACACGGCGGGCGACCGGGCCTGAAGGCGAAGCGTCATTGCGAGCGTAGCGAAGCAGTCCAGGGGCTCAGGCGGGCGAAACTGGATTGCTTCGTCGCTGCCGCGAAGCGGCAGTTTATCCTGAGCGCCGCCGGAGGCGGCGTCGAAGGGCCCCTCGCAACGACGGGGCCAAGATGAAGCGGCTCGGCGTTGCGCCGGGCCGTTTCCCTTTTTCTTTCCGCAGCTTGCCCAGCACTTGCAGGCCCGTTCAGCGAGGTTTAATAGGCTATCACAGGATAATGGCGCACTGCCACGCGGAGTTTTTTCGCGGCCGCCATTGACGGGGATAAACCATGTTCAGCCGCAGCTTTCTCGCACTCCTCGCGCTCGGAGCCGCCTTGCCCGCGTCCGCCCAGAACTCCGCCGCTCCGAACGATTCCGAGCGGACGCCGGAGGCGGCAGTGGCCCCGGCTCCCCCGCCCGCCGCTTCGCCGCTCGGCGCCGACTGGTCGCGCAAAGGCGCCGAGGCCCTTCTGGCCTATGTCGAGGACGTCGACGGCGAAGGGCTCGATCCGGCCGATTACAATCCGGCGGCCCTTCGCGACGCGATCGGGTCGAAGGGCGACATGCTGGACAAGGTCGCCACCGCGACCTTCCTGAAGCTCGCCGGCGACCTCATGTTCGGCCACGCCCGCGGCGACAGCCGGATCGACTGGCACGTCAAGGACGACAGCTGGAACGTCTACGACCAGCAGGCGCTGCTCGACCGGGCCTCCGGCGGCGATGTCGCGGAGACCTTGAACTCGCTTCTTCCGACCCACCCGCAATATGCGGCGTTGAAGGGCCTGCTCGGCGACAAGTCCGTCGATTCCAAGACCCGCGACCGGATCCGGATCAACCTGGATCGCTGGCGCTGGCTCCCGCGCGACCTCGGCTCCAAATATGTGATCGTCAACGTTCCGGCCTATACGGTGGCGCTGGTCGAGAACGGCCGAACCCTCAACCGCCGCAAGGCGGTGGCCGGCGCCATCAAGACTCCGACCCCGCAGCTCTCGGCGATCATCACCGGAGCCATCTTCAACCCCTGGTGGGAAGTGCCGGCGAGCATCACTCCCGAGGTCCGCGGCAAGAAGGGCTATGTCGCCGTCAAGGACGATTCCGGCAAGGTCATCCGCTGGCGCCAGCCCCCGGGGCCGTCCAACGCGCTCGGCCGGGTCAAGCTGGTGATGGGCAATCCCCACGCCATTTACCTTCACGACACCACCGCCAAGGCGCTGTTCAACCGCCAGGCCCGCGCCTTCAGCCACGGCTGCATCCGTACCGAGGACGCGGTCGGCTTCGCCCAGACGCTGCTCGACGGGACGGAATGGGACCGCGGCAAGATCAACCAGACGCTCGCGTCCGGCAAAACGGCACAGGCCAATCTCGCCGGGCCGGTGCCTGTCTACATCGTCTACTTCACCGTCGCCGCGACCAGCGACGGCCCGCCAATGAGCTATGCCGACCTCTACAGCCGCGACGGCAAGGTCCTGACGGCGCTTGCCGACCGCAGGGGCGGGACGGCGCTGGCTTCGTCGGGGAAATAAGCGCTCCTCTGCCTCCCCATCGCAAGATGGGGAGGGGGACCATGCGAAGCATGGTGGAGGGGTAGCTGGCGTGGAAGCCTTCGGTTCGCGCGAGAATTCCTTGTACTGAGTCTATTACCCCTCCACCACCTT
>DASVSP010000093.1:0-11697 GCA_036388065.1 Allosphingosinicella sp. | reverse complement strand
CGGGTTCTTGTCCCTCTCCCCGGCGGGGAGAGGGTTGGGAGAGGGGGCTCGGCGACGGGAATGTATCCGCGGAGTCAGGACCCCCTCACCCCGGCCCTCTCCCCGCCGGGGAGAGGGGAAGGGGGGGAAGGGGGGGAAGGGGGGACGGGGCTACTTCGAGCGGCCGCCGAACGTGTAGGTGAGGGCGAGGCCGCCCGAAAGCTGGTCGCGCGAGCCGAAGCCGCGGACGACCGGCGAATCCGCCGAATCGCCGACCAGCCGGTCATATTTGGCGTAGCTGTAGATCCCGAAGCGCTTGCCGAGCTGCTTGAGGAAGCCGGCGGTGGCTCCGACCGCCTGGATCCCGCCGCCGGGACGATAAGCGGGAAGGCCGGTGCGCGCCGATTCGGGCGCGCTCACTCCGAAATAGGCGCGGTGGTAGCGGCCGTCCGAAACCGTGATCCTGGGCCCCACCGAGAAGAGCCAGTCGTCGCGGTCCCGGGCGACGAAATCGGCGCCGGCCTGACCGGTCCAGCCGTCATGCCCGCCCAGGCCCTTTCGGGCTTCGGCGCGGACCCGGAACTTCGGGCCGAACGCATATTGGACGAAGGCGCCCGCCTCGAAGGTGAAGGGCACCTTGTCGAGGTCGGCTCCGACGTCCTTCGCCTTCCGGCTGCCCTCGAAATTGAGCGCCGGCCCGGCCTCGAACCCGCCCTCCCTGATCAGCGAGGGACCGAAGCTTTCGTCCGGCGCCTCGAAGCGGAAGGGCCTGTCTCCCCGGCTGATCGCGACGTCGACGAGCGGGCGGAGGCTGCGATCGTCCGCGCCGGGATAGCTTGGAACGAACTGGGCGCCGAGTCCGACCCGGATCCGCCGGGGCGCCTTCTTTTCGCCGTCGGCCTCCTGGGCCGCGGCCGAGGAGCTCCAGCCCGCGACCGGAAGTGGAAGAGCGGCCGCCAGGATGGCGCTTTTCACCAGGCGCCCGACGGCGGCCTTTCGCAATCCTTCAATCACCCTGCTTCTCCTTCGCGAATCGCTGCACCGGCCGAAGTCCATCCGAACGACAAGTCGCCGCCTTTCGCAATACCGGCTCTAGTCCAGGCCGCTTCCGCCGAGAAGCGCAGGGCCGGGCGCCCGGGTTCCCGGTAGCCGGCTTGTGCGCCGTGGCGAGGCTGCCTAGCGGTGCGTTCATGCAAAGCCTGTTTCTCTCCGCACTCCTCGCGGCCGCCGCGCCCGCCGCCGAAGAGCCCCAGGGCCGCCTCTACCTGCTCTCGATCGGCGGCATCGAGCTCGGGCGCGAGGAACGGGTGACCGGGTTCGGGATCGCAAGCTGGGGAGTGGACTGGGTGGCCCTTTGCCGGATCCCCACCGGGTGGCGCCTGCGAGCCGGGCGCGACGCGACTTCGCAAGGGCTGATCGAGGGCGAATCGACTCACGGGGCGACCAGGCTCGGCGATCTCGGCCCGCTGCGCGAAATCGCCCTGGTCCGGCTGTGGGGCCCGGTCCAGGCCCGGCCGAAGCGGGAGGCCGGAGCGTTACTCCCGGCGACCTTCGCCGGAAGCCTCACCCTGTCCGGCGGCCGTCGAGTGAAGCTGGACATGGCCCGTCTGAGGCTTTCGCGGGCGAAAGCCTGTCCCGCGCCGGCCAAATAGTCGGGCGCGGGGGTTCGGAGCGAGGGGGCCAGGCTGTATCGACATTCAGAGGGCTTGTGCGAACATTCATTCCTCTCCGCGGGCTCGGCGGCAGCGCCTGTTCTCGGCGGCCGAGCCCCCTCACCCCGGCCCTCTCCCCGCCGGGGAGAGGGGGATTGAAGCGGGGCCACTGAAACATGGCGAGCCGGCCGCTTCCGTGCGGACAGGACGGACCCTAGAATTCACCGGCCACTCCGACCCGGGCGGCGTTGTTCTTGTTGCCGGCGAACGAGAAGCCGGCGGTGATCGCGAAGGGATTGTTTCCGGACATCCGGTGCGCGAGCGAGGCTCCGATCGCCAGCTCGCCCCGATAGGTGGCTCCGTTGACGACGTAGCTGGTCCGCCCCGGCGCCGAGGGCATCGAAGCGTGGCCCATGGCGACGGCCGCGGCGATCCCCTGGCGCGAGTCGCGCCGGTCGATCCGCCTGAGGTCGAAGAGCGTGTCGACGCTCGACGACAAGGCGGCCTGGGCGCCCTGCAGGCCCAGTATCTGCGCGCCCTGGCTGGCCTGGACTCCCTGGAGGGCGACGATCTGGCCGGCCTGGACGGCCTGGCCGGCCTGGAGCGAGGCGATGGCGGGGATGATCGTGGTGTTGCGTCCCAGGGTCCCGGAAGAGTCGACGGTGGCGACCCCGACCGTTCCCGTCTGAGCGGCGGTGCTCGCGGCGATATCGCCGATCCGCACCGAGCTCCCCTTGCCGCCCACGGCCACCTGGTTGACCGCGGTGGCCTCGGCGCCCTGGCCGATCGCCGTGGACCCGGCCCACTGCGCTCTCGCGTCGGTGCCCAGCGCGGTCGTGTTGAAAGCCGTGGCCCGAGAGTTGAGGCCGACGGCGAGGGCGCCGTCGGTGGTCGCTTCGGCGAGCGCGCCGAGAGCGATGGCATCCTCGCCGGACGCGATCGCGCTGTCGCCGAGCGCGACGGTGCGCTGGTTGCTCGAAACGCTCTTTCTGCCGATGGCGATGCTTCCTTCGCCCATCGCATTGGCCGCGGTCGAGAAGGCGACGCTGTTCTCGCCGGACGCTCGGGCCGCGTCGCCCTGGGCGATGGCGGAGTTTCCGGTCGCCCTCGTATATTGGCCGGTGGCGATGCTGTTCCTGCCGCCGGCGTCGGCTCCGACTCCGGTCGCGATGGAACCGATGCCGGTCGCCCGGGAGCCGGTCCCGAGGGCGATCGCGTTGAAGTTCTTGGCGTCCGCGTCGAATCCGAGTGCGACGGCGCCGTCGAGGCTGGCTTCGGACAGAGCACCGATCGCGACCGCGTCCTCGCCCGAGGCGATCGCCTCGACTCCGAGAGCGACGGTGCGCTGGTTGCTCGAGACGCTCCGGTCCCCGATCGCGACGCTCCCTTCGCCGCTCGCGAAGGCGTGGCTTCCGACCGCGGTCGAATCCTCGCCGTCGGCGCGCGCGAGCCGGCCCAGGGCCGTGGCTTCGATCCCCGCGGAGCTGGCATTGACTCCGAAGGCCATCGACATGTCCGCGGAGGCCTGGCTGTTCTGGCCCATCGACATCGCGAAGTCGCCCCCCGCCATGGAGAAATATCCGATCGCGACGGTTCCGGTCGCGGACGCGAAGGACTGCGATCCGAGGGCCGTCGCCTGAGTGCCGATCGCACGTGCCCCCCCTCCCAGGGCAGTGGCGTTGAGGGCGGAGGCCCCGCTCTCATGGCCGATGGCGATTGCCCGTTCGGCGGTCGCTTCCGCGAAGGCGCCCGTGGCCGTGCTGTACAGGCCCGAGGCTATGGTGCCGGCGCCGTAGGCGTTCGCGAAGGAGCCGCTCGCCAGGGAGGCGGTTCCGGTCGCGGTGCTGCCGGGGCCGGTTGCCTCCGCCCCGTCGCCCAGCGCGGTGGCGCCGACATCGGTCGCACTGCTTTTTCTGCCGATGGCGATGCTGCCCTCTCCCGTCGCCTGAGCGTCGGTCGAGATAGCCACGGCATGGTCGACGGTTGCAGTCGCCCGCTGGCCGAGCGCGTTGGCGGAGAAGCCGGATGCAACGGACTCGCGTCCGATGGCGGTACTGAACGACCCCGTCGCTTCAGCGCTTTCGCCGATCGCGACAGCAACGCCACCCGCCTCGGAGAACTGCCCGATCGCCACGGAATCGCCCCCCACCGCGTCGGCTCCGAGACCAATGGCTATGGCCGCACGCCCCAAGGCGCTGGATTGCGGAGCGATCGAGACCGAATATTCGCCGATGGCCTGCGCACCATTGCCAAACGCATTGCTTCCCTGACCATCCGCGTGTGCGCTGCTGCCGATCGATGTCGCCGCATTGACCGCCCGCGCGTCGAATCCAACGGCTGTCGCGGAGCCGGCGTCGGCGGAGCTATCCGAGCCTACGGCCGTCGAACGAAAGGCGTTCGCGGTCGCGTTCGAGCCGCATTCGGTGCTGTCCTGCGAGGCGCCGTTATTGCACTCCGGAGTCGGATCCGCCGAGGCTGGACCGGCGATCGCAATTCCGATCGTGCTGGCGGCAGCGAGGGTCATGGCTTTCGCCGCGGAGAAACGCTTTTTCATGTTGAAACCTCCCAAAACGGCGCAGCCCTTTGGGAAAAGCGCGCCCTGCGGCCCCTGTGGCCCATGCGGCCCCTGCGGCCATGCGGCGCTGTAGTCGGGGCGGACGGGCCGTAGGAGTTGCAACGGCGCGCGGCGCGATGCGCAACCGTTGCACGAAAGTTGCACGAAGAGTTGCATTTCAGGCGCGCCTATGATCGATTGACTCGATGGCTGGTAAGGCAGGCTTCGCAGAGCGTTTCGAACTGGTGCTCAAGGCGCTTTCGATCAGCGGCGGTCGGCTCGCCGCCGATGCTGGAGTCGACAAATCGCTGGTCAGCCGGTGGCGCTCGGGCAGCGTGATGCCGTCGGCGCATAATCTGGCCCGGCTGACCCACGTCATCGCGGCGCGCCGCCCCGGCTTCACCATGCTGGACTGGGAGCTGGACCTCGCCGCGCTGGCCGAACGCTTCGGAGTCGCGGCGCCGATCGAGGCCGTTTCGGCTCAGGCGCCGCCGAGCGGTTTCGCCGAGTGGCTCGCCCTCGCCAAACTCCGCGAGGCGGCGCTGGGGAGCGGCAAGGCGAGCGCGGCGCTGGCGGGATTTTGGAGGACCACGCGTCCGGTTCCCGAATTTCCAGGCAAGTTCGTCCACGATCATGTCATCATGCAGGCCACCCCGGACGGCCCCTTGTCGTTTCGGATCGGCTTGTTTTCCAGCCGACTGATAGGCTGGTCCATCGCGGTGGGCGACCAGATGTATTGCTGCGCGACCAACCAGCTCATCGGTAATTCGATCTTCGCGATCTTCAACTGCGTCCACCGTCCGCGGATCGACGTCCTCGACGGAGTGACTCTGGCGTGCATGGCCGACGCCGGAGGAGTGCCTGTCGCCGCGGCCTGCCTGCTCGAAAGGGTCGGCGATCTTTCGGGCGACGACGAGGCCGACAATGCGCATTACGAGGCGTTGCTCGCCGAGCATCCAATCGCTCCGGAGGGATCGATTCCCGAACATGTCCAGCGGCATTTGTTTCGCGACACCGGCCCGGCCGCCCTCGCCGCGGGGGGCGATCCGCTGATCATGATGCCGTCGATGACCTCGATGGCGCGCCGGTCGGGGGTAGAGGATGTGCGCGCGGCCGGTGGATGCTCCACCTACGATGGCAAAAGCGGAAATGGCTTTCCAAATATCGCAGTGCTCGATCACCACCGGAAGGCGTGAGCAGCCTATCCACGCCGGAGCCGGAGCCCCCGCCGGTACCGCTCCGGCGTGTTGGATTGAAGGTCTCGCCTTTATCTGCGAGCCTCGGCGTTCATGGATCCCGACCTTCGCCGGGATGACGCGGAAGCCGGCAAAACCGCAAGTCCGCCAATCGAGAAGGGACCGCGGGTCGGTCCTGGCGAATTGGAATCGTCGCCCCGGACTCGATCCGGGGTCCGCCGTCCTTGACTCGCGCCCGAGGGAAGAAGGTGGATGCCGGATCAAGTCCGGCATGACGGATCAGACCGCTTAGATTTGAATTGAACCGACTCTAGACCAGCTCGAGCGCTTCGTCCGCCGAGGAGAGCGGCTCGCCGGCGACGACGACGATCGTCGAGTTGAATCGGGTGATCCCATAGAGCTTCCTGGCGAAGCCGCTCGGAAGCCGGATGCAGCCGTGGGAAGCCGGATAGCCCGGCACCCGCCCGGCGTGGAGCGCCACCCCGCCCCAGGTGAGCCGCTGCATCCAGGGCATGGGCGCGTCGTCGTAGAGGTTTGAACGGTGCATCGCCTTCTTCTGAAGGATCGGGAATACTCCCGCCGGAGTGTCGTTGCCCGGCTTGCCCGTGGAGACTTTCGAGACGTCCCACAGCTCGCCTTTCCTGAAAACGAACATCTTCTGCGAAGGGAGGCTGACGACGATCAGCACTCCGTTCTCGAGCGCCTCCCGAGGCGTAGGCGGCGGGGGAGGGGGTGGGGGAGGCGGCGGAGGCGGCGGAGGGAGCGGCTCCGTCGGCGGCGGCGCGGCGAGCAACGCTTCGGGCGCGGAACTGTGGCCGGCCTCCATCGTCACCGCCGAGCGCTGGCCGGCGGGCGGCGCATTGCTCGCGAGAATGACCAGGCTGATCGCGCAGGCAAGCAAAGAGACCGACTTCTTCATGCCACCTCTTTCCAGCCCGCAACCCGCTTGCCCAACGCTTCAGTCGGAGCGGCGGGTCCTGGGATCCCATTCATTTCCAAGGGCTCCGGTGCTCAGCGTCGATGCGGCAAGGGCCGAAGCCTGCCGCGATCGTCGATCGCCTTCGAACGCCTCGACTCAATGCCTTCATATTCGGTCGTCGAGCGGAGCCCGGAGGCATCTTCGACGGTGACCGAGAAGCGGCGATCCGTGTGGGTGGACCAGTAGCGGACCTTCAATGCCCTGAAGTCCTCGATCGAACCGCCCGATCCGGAGCAAAATTCGGGGAGCGCATCGCGATACAGCGCGACCGCCCGTCGAAGCGACGGCGACGAATCGCCCTCGACGACGCTCCCTTCCAGGAAGTCGATCACGATCGCTCCGCCCTCGGAGCATTGGGCCTCGCCGAACACGTCGATCTGGAAGACTCCGATCATGAACCCCATCCCGGCGGCGAAGGAGTCCGCCACGTTGTGCCCCATGGAACGTAGCTTCGAATGCTTCATGGCCGGCGCCTAGCACCGGACCGCGATCGGGTGGCCGGCCGTTCGGCCGTCTTACCCGGGAGAGGATCGGGCTTCATCTCGAACAGGCCGCGCCGCTGGTCGACAATTGGGTGAGGGAAGCGGAGGGGGAGGTGCTGATCGCGACTCCCTGTCGGCAGCGCCGAAGCTGGAAGCGCACCTTTCGAGCCCTGAAGTCGAGCGAGACCCGGCGGAAGGTCTCGAGAAGGTCGGTGCCGAGAAGCAAAGCCGGCTTGCCGGAAAGGCCGAACACCTCGAACGGCGGGACGTCGGCGAAGGCCATCGGAACGTTGCGAAGCACGACCGAGCCCAGCCTGAGCTCGGCGATGCGGGCAAGCTGGAGCTTGATGCTAGTCCCGGTCACCCCGGTCGCGGTGACGGTCTCGAGCTTGACCGGCCTTCGCCGGACGAGCTTGTCGCGAAGCGCGCTGTTGCCGATCGTGATCTGCGAGCCCGTATCGATCACCGCGTCCAGGGTGAGCCGGCCGGCCTTTACCTCGGTCAGGATCAGCTGGCCCCGCCGAAGCCGGGCCGTGACGACGATATCGCCGGGCATCGACTTGACCGGCCTCGACGCGTCCTCGACCCGGATCAGGCGCTTCTCGAAATCCATCATCAGCCGCTGCCGAGCGAGCGCGTCGATTCCGATCATGCCCGCTCCGCCGAGATCGGCCTCGCGAAGGGCTGGAAGCTCGAGGTTGACGATCGTGCTCGGACCGAGGCTGAGCGAATCGACCCTCACCCGGTCGACGATGTTCCGGTCGGTCATGTTGTTGAGGGTGACCGGGGTTCCGAGCGGTAGCTGCAGGTCGCGGGCGATCCGGAGCCCGATCACCGAGGTGTCCGCGCCGCTGTCGACGACGAACTGGTAGGGCCCGCGCCCGTTCACCCGAACCTCGACGCTGAGCCGGGTCTCGAGCTTGCGGGCGTCGATGTCGCCGCCGCCGATGGCCAGCGCCTCGTCGATCGCCGCCGGCGGAAGCGGAGGGAGGGTCGACGGGCCGGGCGGGGCGGGGCGGGGCTTGCCGATCTTCGGCGGCTGGGCCGGGGCTTGCGGAACGGCGGAGGCGGACCCGGCAAGGGCCAGCGCGAGGAGCAGGCTCGATCGAATAATCGGCAATCGCTTCCTTCCGCTGACGGGCGAACCCGCTTCACTGCGCGACGACTCGCGAATTTCCCGCTCAACTATATAGAATCGACGAAATCCTGCAAAACTCGAAAATTGATGTGTGGCCTCGACGACCTTTGTCCTCCCCATCGCCAGATGAGGAGGAGAACCAGGTGTCGACGATCCGCAAGCGGGTCGTTGATGGAGGGGCAGCAGGCTCCAACGTGGTGGGTTCCAGCGGGAAATTCGGGCCCGGAGCCACTACCCCTCCACCGCCAATATTGGCGGTCCCCCTCCCCATGGCTTCGCCACGGGGAGGACAGGTTCGACCGCCTCGTCATGGCCCCCGACCCGCCGTCGCGGGCTCCGTTTTGGTCGGAGGTGCTGCGCTTCCTTGTCCTTCCCATCGCCAGATGAGGAGGGGAACCAGGTGTCGACGATCCGCAAGCGGGTCGTTGATGGAGGGGCAGCAGCTCCGACGTGGTGGGTTCCAGCGGGAAATTCGGGCTCGGAGCCACTTACCCCTCCACCGCCAATATTGGCGGTCCCCCTCCCCATGGCTTCGCCACGGGGAGGACAGGTTGCGACCGCCTCGCCTGGGCGTCAACCCCTCGTCCAACGTATCGATGACGTTCTGCCAGTGGTCCAGGCTCGCTTCCAGGACGTAGATATCGCGCGAGGACCATCGGCTTCGAAATCCCCGGCGACTCGCTTTCAATCCTCAGCCGGGAGAGTTCCGTCATTGCGAGCGGAGCGAAGCAATCCACCCTCGGTGCTGGACGCGGGCTGAGCGCTGGGTTGCTTCGTCGCTTCGCTCCTCGCAACGACGGGGTTCCCCTCCGCCTCGCCCATGCGGTCCTTCACTCGATGACGGTGACGCCTTCTTTGGCCCATGCCTTGTCGACGTCGACGCCCTGCTCGTCCCATTGCCGGCGGGTCCAGCACCGGATGCGCTCGACGAGGCTGCCCGTATCGGCCGCGACCCGAAGGCAATATCTGGCGTCGGCGCCCGCCGCCGGAGCGCCCGTCATGGAATCCTGTCCGGAGGGCTGCGCCAAGGCCGGCGAAGCGGCGGCGATCAGGCTGAACGCCAGGGCCAATTTCGTATGTGCCATCGTCCAACTCCTCGATGAGTGGGGGGTGCACCATGCCGTTCCCACCCGGTGAAGCTTAGCGAATTTTTCGGATCGAGGCGAGCCGGTCTGCTTTTCCCGGCGGGACGGTCACTTGGGACGGTCGCTGGTCGCTGTTCGAACGTCTTCGCGCCTTCGCGCCTTCGCGTGAGACGAAATTCTGAAGCCTGTGTCGGGCCGGACGCCGTAAGAATGGTCTCACGCGAAGGCGCGAAGGCGCGAAGGCGCTAGAGGCGCGGAGCGCGGCGAACAGCGCCAGATCCCGGCGCAGCGAGGCGCCTGGTTGAAGCGGGCGAGCGCCTCTTGCCACTTCGCGTCATCCCGGCCTTCCCGTCATTGCGAGCGCAGCGAAGCAATCCAGCCTCACTGCCGGCGGACATTCCGAACTGGATTGCCGCGTCGCTCCGCTCCTCGCAATGACGGGTGAGCGGCAAGGCGCAGGCACCGGCTAGCACCGCGAGGCGGTTTTCCGTTCCACGAAACGGAGGGCAGGAGGAAAGCCTAGGGTCATCAGAATAATAGTTTCAGATAACGCTAGCCTCCTGTCTTTCCCTTACTGGTCCAGGAACGACCGCATCTTCCGGCTCCGCGAGGGATGCTTGAGCTTGCGCAACGCCTTCGCCTCGATCTGCCGGATCCGCTCACGCGTGACCGAGAACTGCTGGCCCACCTCCTCGAGCGTGTGATCGGTGTTCATGCCGATACCGAAGCGCATCCTCAGAACCCGCTCCTCGCGGGGGGTCAGCGACGCCAGGACCCGGGTCACAGTCTCCTTCAAGTTCGCCTGGATCGCCGCGTCGACCGGGATGACCGCGTTCTTGTCCTCGATGAAGTCGCCGAGGTGGCTGTCTTCCTCGTCGCCTATCGGAGTCTCGAGGCTGATCGGCTCCTTGGCGATCTTCATCACCTTGCGGACCTTCTCGAGCGGCATGGAGAGGCGCTCGGCCAGCTCTTCCGGGGTCGGCTCGCGGCCGATCTCGTGGAGGATCTGGCGGCTGGTTCGGACCAGCTTGTTGATCGTCTCGATCATGTGGACCGGGATCCGGATCGTCCGCGCCTGGTCGGCGATCGAGCGGGTGATCGCCTGGCGGATCCACCAGGTGGCGTAGGTCGAGAATTTGTAGCCGCGGCGATATTCGAATTTGTCCACCGCCTTCATCAGGCCGATATTGCCTTCCTGGATGAGGTCGAGGAACTGAAGGCCGCGGTTGGTGTATTTCTTGGCGATCGAGATGACGAGGCGAAGGTTGGCTTCGACCATCTCCTTCTTGGCGATCCTGGCCTCGCGCTCGCCTTTCTGGACCTGGTTCACGATCCGGCGGAATTCGGCGAGGCTCATTCCGGTGGCCTGGGCGATCTCCGCGATCTCGGCGCGGATCCGCTCGATGGCGGCGTTTTCGGCCTGGCAGAAGGCGGTCCATTTCTTGTCGAGGCCGCAGACCCGCTCGGCCCAGCCTTCGTCGAGCTCGTGGCCCATGTAGCTGTCGAGGAAGGCCTTTCGCGGCACCTTGTGGCGCTCGGCGAGGCGGAGCATCTGGCCGGCGAGCGCGGTGAGGCGGCGGTTGTAGCTGTAGAGCTGGTCGACGAGATATTCGATCTTGGCGCCGTGGAACTGGACGCTCTCGACCTCGGCGGTGAGCTGCTCGGACAGCGCCTGGTACTTCTTCTCCTCGGCCTTGGAGAATTCCTGGCCGGCGCTCATCGAGTCCATGCGGGCGTGCTGGACGCGTGAGAATTTCTTGTAGAGGTCGGTGATCTTGGCGAAGCGCTCGAGCGCCTGCGGCTTCAGGGTTTCCTCCATCTGGGCCAGGCTGAGGGTGTTGTCCTCGTCCTCGTCCTCGACGAATTGCGGCCGGGCCCGGCGCTCGACGAGGCTGTCCTCCTCGTCCTCCTCCTCGTCGGCGGGGGCCGAGACGACCTCCTCCTCCTCCTTGTAGGAGGGGCCCGCGGTCTTCTCGCTGATCTCGTCCTCGCCGCCTTCCTCGGCGCTCGCCACCTGCTCGGGGGTCGGGCCCTTGGAGAGCATGGCGTCGAGGTCGAGTATCTCGCGAAGCTGCATCTCGCCGGCGTTGAGCGCGTTCGACCAGTGGATGATGGCGTTGAAGGTGATCGGGCTCTCGCAAAGGCCCCAGATCATCGTGTCGCGGCCGGCCTCGATCCGCTTGGCGATTGCGATCTCGCCCTCGCGGCTGAGCAGTTCGACCGCGCCCATCTCGCGAAGGTACATCCGGACGGGATCGTCGGTGCGGTCGACCGTCTCCTTCTTCTTCTCGATGATGAAGCGCTCGCCGTCCGAGCCGTCGCCTTCCTCGGAGCCGGAATCGACCTCGGGCTCGTCGGCCTTGTCGTTGTCGTCGTCCTCGTCGGCTTCGTCGTTCTCCACCACATTGACGCCCATCTCGTTCAAGGCGCTCATCACGTCCTCGATCTGGTCGGTGGACATCTGGTCCTGGGGGAGGGCCTCGTTGAGCTCGTCGTAGGTGATGTAGCCGCGCTTCTTGGCGCGGGCGACAAGCTTCTTGAGCGAGGCCTCGTTGAGGTCGATCAGCGGCGCGTCGCCGTTGTCCTGCTTATCGTCCGTCTCGGCCTGCGTGTTCGTCTTCGCCATCTAAAC
>DASVSP010000092.1:0-37025 GCA_036388065.1 Allosphingosinicella sp. | reverse complement strand
CCACTCAGGCTGCGCCTGTTACCCCTCCATCATGCTTCGCATGGTCCCCCTCCCCCCGCTTCGCGCGGGGAGGCAGGTTACGTCGACTGGCGGTAGCTCGAGCCCCCTGCCCTCCGCCGCTCGCCGCCGCCGTAGCGCGCTGCAAGGTCCGCCGCGCTCGGCTCCGCCACCGGAAGCTTCGCCACCGCAGAGCGCCTGCGCAGATCCTCGACGCAGCGGGCGGCGGCCTTGCCGTCCCACAGCTCGGGGCAACGCACCGGCCTCGGGCCGGTCAGGGCGCGCTCGAGCTCGAGCAGAAGGGTCTCGGGGGTGACCAGACGGTTGGTCCCGTCGGTGATCGTCACCGGCCGCTCGGTATTCTCGCGCAAGGTCAGGCAGGGGATTCCGAGATAGGTGGTCTCCTCCTGGATCCCGCCCGAATCGGTGATCGCCGCCGCGGCGCCCGTCACCAGGCTCATGAAGCGGACATAAGGGAGAGGATCGATCAGCTTGACCCCCGCCCGCGCCAGGCGGCTGTCGAACAAGGCGGCGGAAAGGCGCTTCGCGGTCCGTGGGTGGACCGGGAAGACCAGAGGCAGCCGCCTCTGCGCCTCGATCAGCGAATCGACGAGCCGGATGAGCTGGGCGGGATCGTCCACGTTGGACGGCCGGTGCAGGGTGACCACCCCATAGCCGCCGGGCTTCAGCCCGAGCTCGCCCGGCACGTCCGCGGCCTCGATCGCCGGGCGGACCAGCTCGAAGCTGTCGAGCATGATGTTTCCGACCCGGGTGATCCGACCGGCGGGGATACCCTCGGCGAGGAGATTTTCGTCGCCGTCGGGCGAGGGGGTCCAAAGCACGTCGGCGAGGACGTCGGTGACGAGGCGGTTCAGCTCCTCCGGCATGGTCCGGTCGCGGCTTCGAAGACCGGCCTCGAGGTGGACGACCGGGATCCCGAGCTTGCCCGCGACCATCGCGCAGGCGGCCGTCGAGTTGACGTCGCCGACGACGATTATCCAGTCCGGCCGGTCGCTCAGAGCGATGTTCTCATAGGCGATCATCACCCCGCCGGTCTGCTCGGCATGGCTGCCCGAGCCGACTCCGAGATGGTGATCGGGCTCCGGAAGCCGAAGGTCGGCGAAGAAGGCGTCCGACATGTTGACGTCGTAATGCTGGCCGGTGTGGACGAGGACCGGAGTGAAGCCGGGCGCCGCCGCAAGGGCGTGCCAGAGCGGCGCCACCTTCATGAAATTCGGACGCGCGGCGGCGATCAGATGGATGCGCTGTGCCATGGCGGCGGAGGTAGCGGGAAAGGGTAAAGATTGGGTTGGAGACCCCCGTCATCCCGGCGAAAGCCGGGACCTCGGGGAGCCCCGCCGAGACTTCCCGACCTGAGGTCCCGGCTTTCGCCGGGATGACGGGTCAGCGGAGCACCCCTTCCACTGCTTTCCTCCACCCCGCCAGCCTCGCCTCCCGCACGCCGGCGGCCATCGCCGGCTCGAACCTTTCCACCGCCCCGCGCATCGCCGCCGAGTCCTCGAGCGAGGCGAACATCCCGCACCCCACGCCCGCGAGCATCGCGGCGCCCAGCGCCGTCGTCTCGACGAAGCCTGGCCGCTCCACCGTCAGGCCCAGCACATCGGCCAGATCCTGAGCCAGCCAGCCGTTCGAAGCCATTCCGCCGTCGACCTTCAGCACCTCCCAGGGCGCCCCGTCGGCGGCGAAGGCGGTCATCAGATCATGGGTCTGGTGGGCCATCGCCTCCAGCGCGGCCCGGGCGATATGGGCCCGGCCGGTGGCGAAGCTGAGGCCGGTGATCGCGCCGCGCGCCTCGGGCCGCCACCAAGGCGCCCCGAGCCCGCTATGGCCGGGCACGATCTGGACTCCGCCGCTGTCCGGCACCGAGCGGGCGAGCGCCTCAGTCTCATCGGCGCTTGCGAGCAATCCGAGATCGTCGCGGAGCCACTTGACCAGGCTTCCGGCGACGAACACCGAGCCTTCGAGCGCGTAGCGGCGCTCGCCGGCGAGCTGCCAGGCGACCGTCGAGAGCAGGCGGTGGCCGCTCCGGCGAAGCTCCGCGCCCGTATGGGTGAGGATGAAGGCTCCGGTGCCGTAGGTGGCCTTGCTGTTGCCGGGAGCGAGGCAGGCCTGGCCGATCGAGGCGGCCTGCTGGTCGCCCGCCATTCCGGCGATCGGGATCGGCCGTCCGAAATGCTCGGCCAGGGTCTCGCCGAGCGGCCCGGCGCAGTCGACGATCTCGGGCAGGATCGCGGCCGGAACGCCCCACAGGCCGAGCAGGCCATCGTCCCACCGACCGCTGGAGATATCCATCAGCGCCGTCCGCGACGCATTGGTCGAGTCCGAGACGTGAAGGCCGCCCGTGAGCCGGAAGACGAGCCAGCTCTCGACCGTGCCGGCGCACAGGTCGGCTCCCGCCTCATTGAGCTGCGGCCAATGCTCGAGCGCCCAAGCGATCTTGGAAGCGCTGAAATAAGGGTCGAGGAGAAGGCCGGTCCTGGACTGGACCGCCTCCTCGTGTCCCTGCGCCTTCAGCCGGGCGCAGAGTTCGGCGGTCCGCCGGTCCTGCCAGACGATCGCCGGCGCCAGCGACCGGCCGGTACGCCGGCTCCAGAAGACGATCGTCTCGCGCTGGTTGGTGATTCCGAGGGCCGCGACCCGGTCCGCGCCTCCGCCCGCCGCAACGACGGCCCTGGCGCAGGCGAGGCTAGAGGCCCAGATCTCCTCGGCGTCGTGCTCGACCCAGCCCGGCTGCGGGTAGGATTGGGCGAGCTCCCTCTGATCGGTCGCCAGGCACGCGCCGTCCCGCGAGAACAGCATCGCGCGGGTGCTGGTGGTGCCCTCGTCGATGACCAGGATCGTGTCGCCCATCCGCCTCCCCTCCGTCAGTGCGAGGAGCGTAGCGACGAAGCAATCCACCGGGCAAGCGCCGTACTGGATTGCTTCGCTCCGCTCGCAATGACGATAAGCAGACTCATGGACAGCTTCGACCTCCTCGTCGTCGGCGGCGGGATCAACGGCGCGGCGATCGCCCGCGACGCCTCCATCCGCGGGGCGAGCGTCCTGCTGGTCGAGAAGGACGACCTCGCCGCCCACACCAGCTCGGCGTCCTCGAAGCTCGTCCACGGCGGCCTCCGCTACCTCGAATATTACGAGTTCCGACTCGTCCGCGAGGCTCTTTCGGAGCGCGGGATATTGCTTCGGACGGCGCCCCACATCGTTCGCCCGCTACGCTTCGTCCTGCCCCACTGCCCGGCGCTGAGGCCGCACTGGATGATCCGCTCCGGCCTCCTGCTCTACGACCTCTTCTCGATCCGGGGCAGCCTGCCGCGCTCCCGCCGGGTCGGCCGCAGCGAGCCGGAGCTTCACGCACCTCTGAAGGAGAGGCGGCGGGTCCTCAGCTATTGGGACGCCTGGGTCGACGACAGCCGCCTGACCGTTCTCAACGCCGTCGCCGCGGCCGAGCACGGCGCCGAAATCGCGACCCGGACCGAGTTTGTTTCGGCGCGGCGCGAAGGCGACGCCTGGGCCGCAGAGCTCTCCGGCGGTCGCCGGGTGCGGGCCGGGGCGATCGTCAACGCCGCCGGCCCCTGGGTCGCAGAGGTGCTCGGCCGCCGACTCGCCGAGGCCAGCGCGAGCCGGGTCCGGCTGGTCAAGGGCAGCCATATCGTCGTCCCGGCGCTTTGGGTGGGCGACCACGCCTATATCCTCCAGCAGGCCGACGGCCGGGTCGTCTTCGCCTTGCCCTTCAAGGGAGATTTCACCCTCATCGGGACCACCGACATTCCGGTCGAGCGGCCCGAGGAGGCCGTCGTCTCGCCGGAGGAGATTCGCTATCTGTGCGAGGCCGCGAACCGCTACTTCACCCGGCAGATACTCCCCGCCGACGTCGTGTGGAGCTATTCAGGGGTCCGCGCCCTGTGGGACGACGGCGCCGCGGACCCGAAATCCGTCACCCGCGACTATCGGCTCGAGCTCGATTCCGACCCCGGTCCGAAGCTGCTCTCGGTCTTCGGCGGAAAGATCACCACCGCCCGGGCGCTCGCCCAGGAAGCGCTCGACCGGCTCGGCATCGAAGGCCGCCGCTCGACGTCCCAAACCTTCCTCCCGGGCGGCGACGTCTATCCGGATTTCCTGGATTGGCTCGTTCGCCTCGAAGACTGGATGCCGCAGTCGCTCGTCACCCGCCTCTCCGCCGCCTACGGAACCCGACTTCGCGACATTATCGGCGGAGCGGCCGGCCTCGCCGACCTCGGCCGCCACTTCGGCGCGGGGCTTTACGAGGTCGAATTGAAGTGGCTGACCGAACGGGAGTTCGCCCAGACCGCCGACGACGTGCTGTGGCGCAGGACCAAGCTTGGCCTGGCGATGGACGAGGCTGAGAAGCGCGAAGTGGGGGCGTGGCTCGCTGCTCCCGTCACCCCGGCGAAAGCCGGGGCCCCAGCGGGTGAAGACCGCCAGCGTCCTTAATTCGCCGAGGTCCCGGCTTTCGCCGGGATGACGATCAGAGCCGGATGACGATCACGGCCCCTCGTGAAGCGGATCCGTTCCCGGCTCGGGAACCTCGTCCAGCTCGCGCCTGCTTTCCTTCGCCTCCTTCTCGATCGACTCGTCGCCCGAGGGAAGGTCCTGTTCGTCGCCGTCCATGATGCACTCCTTCGAGGCCTTGAACGTCCCAGCCGGGAACCCGCTCCCCCGCCGGTGCTTTGAAAGGTCCATGGCACTCACGGCTCAGCAAGCCTCGGCGTCCGCGGCCGAAGGCGAAAGCACCATCGGCTGGAAGCTCGACCGGAGCCAGCGCAAGGAGCTGCTCCTGCAATTCCCGCCGCGCTACCCGAACGTCGACGCCGATCATGTCACCCTCGTTACCCGGGTCGCGGACGACTCGATCCTGCCCGAGGAGACGCTCGGCGAGATCGTCGGCCGGGCCGACGACGGCAAAGGAGTCGAGGCGATGGTCGTCTCCCTCGGGGGCACCACGGAGCGTCCCGACGGATGCGTCTACCACATCACCTGGTCGCTCGAGCCCGGGCGCGAGGCCCGCGAATCGAACGACGTTCTCGCGGGGCGCGAATGGACTTGCCTCGACCTGCCAATGCCCGTGAAGCTCAAGCCGGCCCGCTGGCCATAGGGCATGGAGCGCCAGCTCTATCTCGATTGCGACGGAGTGCTCGCCGATTTCGATCAGGGCGCCGCCGCCGTGTTCGGAATGCACCCCAGGGCGTTCGAGAAGCGCAATGGCCCCGGCCGCTTCTGGGCGAAGCTGGCCAAATCGCCCGATTTCTATTTCGGCCTTCCGCTCCTCGACGGCGCAACCGAGCTGTTCGAAGCGGTGAAGCATCTGGATCCGATCATCCTCACCGGCCTTCCGCAGGGCGGTTGGGCGGCGGATCAGAAGGTGCGCTGGGCGGCCAAGCATTTCCCGGGAACCCGGATCATCACCACCCTGGCCCGGGACAAGCGCAAGCACGCCAAGCCCGGCGACGTCCTGGTCGACGACCAGATCAGGCACGCCCATCTGTGGGAGGAGATGGGGGGAGTGTTCATTCATCATCGAACGGTTCCGGAGACGCTGGAGCGGCTGGGGGAGTATTTCGAGCTTTGAAATCCTCCCCGAGATTTCTCGGGGAGGGGGACCGCGCGAAGCGCGGTGGAGGGGCTCTGCGGAGTTCGAAAAGAACCCCTCCACCATGCTTCGCATGGTCCCCCTCCCCCGGAAAATCCGGGGGAGGATTTATGCATTCCTCCCCTATACTCCCGCCCGAATCCCGGAGCCCGCCTTGAAACCTGCCGCTTATCCGTTCGTCGCCGCCGCCTTCCTCCTCGCCGCCGCGAAACCGCCCGAGCCGAGGCCCGTCTCCTACAAGGTCACGCCGATCCTCCAGAAGGACGGGACCCGGGCGCTCGACGTCCGGATGCGGGTTCGCGGGGATGCCGACGGCGAGACCGAGTTTTTCCTTCCGAGCGTCTGGGCGGGCACCAGCGAGCTTTGGCGCTACACCAAGGGTCTCGAGATCCGCGGCTCCAAAAGCCTCGGCGGGACCTACGACCGGCCCCTCGCCCGGCACCGCCCCGGAGCGCGCCTTAGAGTCCGCTACCGGATCGTCTCGGCCTATGCCGGGGATCCCGGCTTCGCCTATGAAAAGGCCAAGCCCATGGTCCGGCCCGACTGGTTCTTCGTCCACGGCGAATCGATGTTCGCGGTGCCCGGCGAAAGCCAGGAGCGGCCGGCGAGATTCAAATGGGGCAAGCTTCCCAAAGGCTGGACCGTCGCCTCGGACCTCGACCACCTCGGGGGCAAGCCGACCACGCTCGCCAACCTGGTCAACAGCGTCGTCATCGGCGGTGAGAAATTGCGGGTCGTCCGGCGCGACCTTCGCGGCGCCCCGCTCCGGGTGGCGCTGCTCGGAAACTGGCGGTTCACCGCCGACCAGCTGGCGGATACGGTCACTCCGATCATCGCGGCCGAGGATGAGTTCTGGGGCGATCGAAGCTCGCCCTACCTGGTCGCCATGGCTCCGCTCGGCGAGCTTGCCTCGGGCCTTTCCTACCACGGCACCGGCCGGACCGACGGATTCTCGATCGCTTCGACCGGAGCGTTCGAGCTCAAGCAGGCGGTCCGCTTCCTCGCCCACGAAAACATGCACGGCTGGGTGCCGATCGCGCTTGGCGGGATGCCGGAAGAGGACGAGGCTCGGGATTATTGGTTCAGCGAGGGCTTCAACGACTATCTGGCCGCCAAGGTGCTCCTCCGCTCCGGGATCTGGACCCTGGCCGAATGGGCGGCGGACAAGAACGAGACCCTGCTTCGCTACGGCCAGTCGCCGGCGAAAACGGCCACCGGGGCCCAGATCGCCGAGCGATTCTGGACCGATTCCGCGGTCCAGCAGGTCAGCTACGACCGCGGGCACATCCTCGCCGCCAAGCTCGATTCGGAGATCGCCGCCCGCTCGGGGGGGCAGCAAAGCCTCGAGACCGTCCTTCGCGCCCAGCGGCAGGCCGCCGAAGGCAGCTCCGAGCTCGCCGTCGCCCTGTTCCGAAAGACCCTTCGCGACCGAACCGGGATCGACATCGATCCGGACCTCGAGCGCTACGCCCGCCGCGGCGAGGTTCTGCTTCTTCCGGCCGGCCTGCTCGGCGATTGCGCCCGGCTGGTGACCGAGCGTCGAAAGGCCTTCACCCGGGGCTATGACGCCGACTCCACTCGCCGCGGCGGCGGAGTGATCGCCGGAGTCGACAAGGAGGGCCCCGCTTATGCGGCAGGCCTTCGCGACGGAATGCAGCTCGTCCGCCGCGAGGCCGGCAAGATCGGCGACGCCTCGGTCGAGCTCGCCTATCGGGTCACGGAGGGCGGGAAGGAGCGGGTGATAAGCTACATGCCGGAAGGCAAGGCCGAGTTCGAAGTGCAGCGGGTCGAGCTGACCGCGCGCGGGCCCGAAGCCGAGACCGCCTGCCGCACCCGGCTCGGCGGCGCTTCATGAGCTTCACCGCCAGGATATTGCTTCTCGGCTCGGGCGAGCTCGGCAAGGAGTTCGCGATCTCGGCCAAGCGCCTCGGCGCTTACGTCATCGCCTGCGATTCCTATGCCGGGGCGCCCGCCATGCAGGTCTCGGACGGTTGCGAGGTCTTCTCGATGCTCGACGGCGAAAGGCTTCGAGAGACCGTCGGGCGCCACCGGCCCGACTTCGTCGTCCCCGAGGTCGAGGCGATCCGTACCGAGGTGCTGGCCGAGCTCGAGTCGGCCGGCACCCGGATCGTCCCCTCGGCCCGGGCGACGATGATGACGATGAACCGGGATTCGATCCGCGAGCTCGCCGCCGGACCGCTCGGCCTTCGAACCTCGCGCTACCGGTTCGCCGAGAGCTTCGACGAGGCCCTGGCCGCCGCCGCCCACACCGGATTTCCCTGCGTCGTGAAGCCGGTCATGTCGTCCTCCGGCAAGGGCCAGCTTACCGTCGAAGCCCCCGACGGGCTTCGCTCCGCCTGGAATTATGCCGTCGCCAACATGCGCGGCGACCGGGCGCGGGTGATCGTCGAGGAGTTCGTCCGGTTCGACTATGAGATCGCGCTGTTGACGATCCGGACTAGGGACGGGATTCTCTTCTGCCCGCCCATCGGGCACCGCCAGGAGCGCGGCGACTATCGCGAGAGCTGGCAGCCCGCGGCGATGTCGAAAGCCGCTCTGGCGGACGCCCGGGCGATGGCGGCTCGGGTGGTCGACGATCTCGGCGGCTTCGGCCTCTACGGAGTCGAGTTCTTCGTGAAGGGCGACGAGGTGATCTTCTCCGAACTGTCCCCGCGCCCGCACGACACGGGGATGGTCACCCTCCTCTCCCAGAACCTCTCCGAGTTCGACCTCCACGCCCGGGCGGTGCTGGGCCTCCCCATTCCCCACATCGCCCTCACCGCCCCGGCCGCGGCGAGCGCTGTGATCCTTGCGGACCGGGAGTCGGAGAGCTTCCGCTTCGAAGGGGTGGCCGACGCCCTGGCTCTCGGGAGCGCGGGCGCCGAGGTCGACATTCGGATCTTCGCCAAGCCGGTGACGAGACCCTATCGGCGGATGGGCGTGGCGTTGGCCACGGGCGCCACTGCGGACGAAGCGCGAGACCTGGCGAGGCGGGCGGCTGAGCAAGTTAGGATCGTCTACGACTAAAATCCTCCCCGCGATTTCGCGGGGAGGGGGACCGCGCGAAGCGCGGTGGAGGGCTTCTTCGCAGTCCGAAAAAGGCCCCTCCACCATGCTTCGCATGGTCCCCCTCCCCTGCAAAAGCAGGGGAGGATTTCCCGCTTATTTCCCGAACCTCAGCACCAGATGGTCGTATTCGCTATTGCCCAGGAACCCGTCCCCGTTCGAATCATGGAACGCCACGACGTAGATCGGGCGCCGCGCCGTCGAGATCGGAACCTGTCCCCCCGCCCTCGTCCACAAAGCCGAATAATAGACCGACGGCCGCTCCGGATCGGGGCCGAGCCGGAGGTCGATCAGGTAATTGTTCCCGGAATCGCTCAGCATCAGCATTCCCGATCCAGCCTCGGTGTCCGCCATTCCGGTGCCGGGCGCGAAGCAGGGATGCTCGCCGCCGGCGTTCGGATCGCCCGGCACGATCCGTCGACGAAGCGCCCGGAAGACCGATTTCCCGGTCCAGGCGCAGAGCTGGTAGGCGGCGTCCGGACGCCGTTCGGGAAACAGGATCCGGAACGGCCGAGGCTCGAGCCGGGCCTCGACGGTTCGAAGGTCGGTCCGGACCAGCCGCACCGGCTTGCCGTCCTGGACGAGGCGTATTCCAAGCCACGGCGTGTGAGCGACCTGGGAAGCGACGGGCTTCGCCGCCACCGGCCCGCCCGAGCCCGGGGACGCCAGCAACAGGGCTGAGGCCATGAGACTAATCGATCTTGGCATGCCTCGACTCCGCCCCTCCCTGCTCGTCACGATAAGGGCAAGTGCCGGGCGAACCAAGCGGCCGCGGGCACTTGAAATCGAATGATGTTCGTGTTATGTTCCGATCATGCCGAGTCTCTTGCCTTCATCGCGCGTCAGCGAAGCCGGACGACCCTGGCTGGAATGTTTCAGCCTGATGATCTTAATCCTATGGAGGCTCGAACTTCGAAACTACGCAAAACTCCGCTCCAAATTCGAAGGTCCGGTTTGCGATCTGGTGCGCGAGGCGCTATCTGCTCTAGTTCGCACCCAAGTGTCTAATATCTCAAAGGATTTGGAGAACCGCGTGCTCAAGAAGCGCCTCGCTTTCGCAGCTTCCATCCTCACGATCGCCGCAACGCCGGCCGCCGCTTACGAATCGCGCGCCTGCCTCGACCGCGCCTGCACGATGGAGTCGCTCCTCGCGCTCCAGGAAGGCGGCGGAGCCGCCGTAGACGCGACCCGCTACGGAAGCTGGGGCTTCGACACGGCGGGAATGGACCGCTCGGTGAAGCCCGGCGACGATTACTACGCCTTCGTCAACGGCACCTGGACCAGGAACACGCAGATTCCCGCCGACCGCTCCTCCTACGGCGCCTTCGCCGTGCTTCGCGATCTCTCCGAAGGGAGGCTAAGGAAGCTGGTCGAAAGCTACCGGCCCGGCGCGCCCGGCGACGAGGGCAAGGCCGCGGCGCTGTATCGAGGCTTCCTGGACGAGGCCGCGGCGGAGCGGATGGACGCCATCCCCCTCCTCTCCCGGCTCGTCCCGATCTACCAGGCGAGGAGCAAGGAGGACATCGCCCGGTCGATGGGCCGGGCTCTGGGCGGCTTCGGCTCCACCTTCTTCGGCCCCGGGGTGAGCGACGACGCCAAGCGGCCGGACGTCTACGCCCTCTACCTTCGCCAGTCGGGCCTGGGCCTTGGCGACCGCGATTTCTACGTCGATCCCAAGTTCAAGCCCCAGCGCGACCGCTACGTCCAGTACGTCCAGCAGATGCTCGAAATGGCGGGCTGGCCCGACTCGGCGGGCTCGGCGCGCGAGGTGATGGCGCTCGAGACGAAGATCGCCGAGGCGCACTGGACCCGGGCCGAGAGCCGCAATCGCGACAAGACCTACAATCCGATGACCCGGGCGGAACTCGAGGCGAGGGCGCCGGGCTTCCCGTGGGCGACCTTCCTGGACGCGGCCGGAGTCTCCCGGGCCGAGCGCGCGATCGTCGCCCAGAACACCGCCTTCCCGAAGGTGGCGCGGATCTTCGCGGAATCCGACCTGAAGACGCTCAAGGCCTGGCAGGCCTTCCACACGGCCGACGAGATGTCGCCCCTGCTGTCGAAGCGGTTCGCCGACTCCAATTTCGAGTTCCGGGCCAAGTTCCTCAACGGCCAGCCGCAGCAGCGCGAAAGGTGGAAGCGCGGGGTCACCTTCGCCGAGAACGCGATCGGGGAAGCGATCGGCCGCGACTATGTCCGACTCTACTTCCCACCCGAATCCAAGGCGAAGATGGACGCCCTGGTCGCCAACCTGCGCACCGCCATGGGCACCCGGATCCGGAACCTGCAATGGATGGGGCCGGCGACCAAGACGGAGGCCCTCAAGAAGCTCGAGGGCTTCAACGTCAAGATCGGCTACCCGTCGAAGTGGCGCGATTATTCGGGCCTCGAAGTGGTCCCCGGGGATCTCGTCGGCAATGCCGAGCGCGCCGCCCGCTTCGAATGGGATTTCCGCCGCAACCGGATCGACCAGCCGGTCGACGAGGCCGAGTGGGGAATGACGCCGCAGACGGTGAACGCTTATTACAACAGCGTGAAGAACGAGATCGTCTTCCCGGCCGCGATCCTGCAGCCGCCCTTCTTCGACCCCGACGCCGACCCGGCCGTCAATTACGGCGGGATCGGCGGGGTGATCGGCCACGAGATCGTCCACGGCTTCGACGACCAGGGCCGAAAGTCCGATTATGCCGGAGTGCTTCGCGACTGGTGGACCGCCGAGGACTCCGCCAAGTTCGAGGCGCAGGCCGCCAAGCTGGGGGCCCAGTACGAGGCCTACGGCTTCCCCAACCTGCCGGGGGTGCGGATCAACGGGCGGGCCTCGATGGGCGAGAATATCGGCGATCTCGGGGGCATCACGCTCGGCCTCGAAGCCTATCGCACGTCGCTGGGCGGCAAGCCGGCTCCGGTGATCGACGGCTTCACCGGCGACCAGCGCGTCTTCCTCGGCTGGGGCCAGGTCTGGCGCACCCTGTTCCGGGACGAGGCGCTCCGCCAGCAGCTCGTCGGCGACTCCCACTCGCCGGGCATGATCAGGGCCGTCGCGCCCTTGAGGAACATCGACGCCTGGTACGAGGCGTTCGGGGTCAAGCCCGGCGACAAGCAATACCTGGCGCCCGAGGACCGGGTGCGGATCTGGTAGGGCCGGAGTCATTGCGAGCGAAGCGAAGCAATCCAGCAGCTCGGACGGCGGCGCCCGGATTGCTTCGTCGCTTCGCTCCTCGCAATGACGGCTAGCGACTCCGGCTCGCAAGCCAGATCATGTGCTTGGCGCCCTTGCGCCCGGCATGGGCCCTGACCGTGACCTCCTCCACCCGGAAGCCGGCCTTGGCCAGACGGCGGCTGAACGCGGGGTCGTCGGCGGCCGACCAGATGGCGAGCAGGCCGCCGGGCTTGAGGGCGGCCCTGGCCCGGTGAAGCCCGTCCAGGTCGTAGAGCCGGTCGTTGGAGTCGCGGCTGAGCGCGTCCGGCCCGTTGTCGACGTCGAGCAGGACCGCGTCGAAGCTGGAGCGCGCCTCGGCGATGAGATCGCCGACGTCGCCCATCGCGACCTCGACCCGGGGATCGTCAAGGCTGCCGGCATGGACATGCGCCATCGGTCCACGGGCCCACTTCACGATCGCCGGCACCAGCTCGGACACCACCACCTTGGAGTCGCGGCCGAGCGCGCCTAGCGCCGCCCGCAACGTGAACCCCATCCCAAGCCCGCCGATCAGGATGGCCGGCCTCGGCCGCCCGGCGAGCCTCTCGCAGGCGAGGGTGCCCAGCGCTTCCTCCGAGCCTCGAAGGCGGGTGCTCATCAAGGCGTTCGAGCCGAGCATGATCCAGAAATCGTCGCCGCGCCGGATCAGGCGAAGCTCCCCGCCGCCGCCGGGTATGGGCGCGCTGTCGATGAGGACTCGCGGGATCATGAGGCCGCCCTTAGACCATAACTGGACAAGCGCAACGAAGCCGCCGACACCGGCGTCTTGTGGACGGAAGGATCGAGAAGTGAGCGTCGCATTCCGCCGCGAAAGCGACGAAGAGCATAAGGAGCCGCGGTTCGAGCTTCCGATTCCGGTCGGGCCGAACCTGGTGACGGCGAACGGCCTCGCCCTGATCCAGGCTCGGGTGGAGCAGCTCGAAGCCTCGGTCGCCGTCGAGACGCAGGAGGAGCCCCTGGCCGTCGCGAAGCGGGAGCTTCGCTACTGGCGAACCCGCCTGGCGACCGCCCAGCTCGCCCCGCCTCCGCCGGCGGACGAAGTCGCCTTCGGCTCGCGGGTCGCATTCCGCCAGAATGGGGCGTTGCGAACGATCGACATCGTCGGCGACGACGAAGCCGATCCGTCCGCCGGGCGAATCTCCTTTTCGGCACCGCTCGCGCGCGCCCTGATCGGCGCCTGCGCCGGCGACCGGGTCGATTTCGCAGGCCGGGCGGAAGCGCTGGAAGTGGTCGAGATCGCACCGGTCCCGGACTAGGCCGTATCAACTGATATTGAATCCCTCCGTCATTGCGAGCGAAGCGAAGCAATCCAGTGCGGCCTCAGAGTCCTGGATTGCTTCGTCGCTTCGCTCCTCGCAATGACGGATCAATGAAGGGCGGTCATGCTCTAGCCGCGAACGCCTTCCTCCTCCCGGGTCACCCGCTCCATGACCGCGCCCGCGGTGAGCCCGTGAACCACCGTCGAGACGGCGATGGTGAAGGCTATGGTCGCCCAGAGCTGTCCCTCGTTGACGAAGTCCAGATGGCTGGTCGCGTAGCCGAGATAGTAGATCGAGCCGATTCCGCGCACCCCGTAGGCCGCGACGACGAATCGCTCGCGGGGCATGAGCTCCGTTCCTCGAAGGCCCCACCAGCCGGTCAGCGGCCGGATGACGAAGATCAAGGCGAGGCCGATCGCCATGTGCTGCCAGTCGAGCTCCGGCCAAAGCAGCGGAAGCACTCCGCCGATGAGCAGGAGCAGGATTGCGGTGAGCGCATGCTCGATGGCTTCGTTGAAGCCGTGAAGCTTGCCGTGAAAGGCGTGGCCGACCTCGGCGCGGCGGAGGGCGAGGCCGGCGACGAAGGCGGCGACGAAGCCATAGCCTTCGATCAGCTCGGTCAGGCCGTAGCAAAGCAGTACCCCGGCCAGGGCCAGAACTCCGGAGCCGGTGTCGGCGAGGAGGTTCCCGGCCGGAACTCCGAACAGCACCCGGCCGAGCATCCAGCCGATCGCCGCGCCCGACGCCACCCCGACGAAAATCCGGTAGAAGACGTCGCGGGCCAGCCATTCCAGAGCCCAGGATCCGGGCGCGAAGCCCTCGGCGGCGACGATCAATCCCAGGTAGACGAACGGGAAGGCGAGCCCGTCGTTGAGGCCGGCCTCGGCGGTCAGCGAGAATCGAACCGGATGCTCGCCCCCTTCGGTCGGAGGCCCCACCTGGACGTCGCCGGCCAGAACCGGGTCGGTCGGCGCGAGGACGGAGCCGAGGAGAAGCGCGCCGGCCAGGGTCATCCCGGCCAGCGCCCAGCCGAGGAGAGCGACGGCGAAGATCGTCAGCGGCATGATCAGAACCAGAAGCCGCACCGTCGGCTGCCAGTGGCGATAGCTTCGAAGGTTGTCGATCCTGAGGCCGGTTCCGAAAAGGGCGACGATCACCGCGAGCTCGCTGGTCAGCTCCCACACCCTGGGCGATGCCCTGGGATCGAGGGCCGCGGGCATTCCGGGCACGAACGAGAAGGCGAGCATCCCGAAAAGGATCAGCAAGGCCGATGCCGCCGGCTCGCGGCCCGAGAAGAAACGCGGCAGCCAATAAGCGAGGATGATTGCAGCGCCGATGGCCGCCATCGCTATGTGATACGGGCTGAGGCCGTAGAAAGGTTCGTGGTCCACTCGGCTCCAAACCATCCCGGAGCCTGCTGGCTCCCACCGGCTTCGCAACGCCGGCAATCGGGTTGAACTGCGCCGTTGCACGGGACGTTACCCCTGGGCCTCGAAAGGACCCTTCGATGAACCCGCAGGAGACGATTCCGGAGATCGAGCAGAATCCCGACATCCGCTATCTCGGCAGGCTGCTGGGCGACGTCATTCGCGACCAGGACGGCGAGGATCTGTTCGACCGGATCGAGGCGATCCGGTCGGCTTCGGTGAACCGGCACCGGGGCCTGGCCGAGCGGCGCGAGCTCGATCGAAGCCTGGACGCGCTCGGCCTCGACGACACTCTGGCCTTCGTTCGGGGCTTCATGCTGTTTTCCATGTTGGCCAATCTGGCGGAAGACCGGCAGGGCGTCGCCGCGGAGCCGGGAGCGACCCTGGCCGAGGCGCTGGCGACGCTGGCCGGCGAAGGCCTGGGCGGGACCGAGGCCGCGGACCTGCTCGACAGGGCCCTGATCGCGCCCGTGCTCACCGCCCACCCGACCGAGGTGCGCCGAAAGAGCATCATCGACCATCGAAACCGGATCTTCGAGCTGATGCGCCTGCGCGACTCGGGAAACGTCGAAACCGCCAACGGCGACCTGGTCGAAGACGCCCTGCGCCGTCACATCGCCTTGCTGTGGCAGACCAGGCCGCTGAGGCGCGAGCGCCTCTACGTCGCCGACGAGGTGGAAATCGCACTCTCCTATCTCGGCGAGGTCTTCCTTCCGGTCCTGCCCGCGCTCTACGCGCGGTGGGAGCGAGCGCTCGGGCGGCGGCCCAAGAGCTTCCTTCGGGTCGGAAGCTGGATCGGCGGCGACGGCGACGGCAATCCGAACGTGACCGCCGACACGCTGAAGCTCGCTTTGTCGCGGGCCTCGCAGGTCGTGATCGCCCATTACCTCGAGCAGGTCCATTCACTCGGCGCCGAGCTGTCCGTCTCGACCGAGCTGGCCGCCGTGTCGCCCGGAGTCGAAAGGCTGGCCGAAGAGTCCGGCGACCGCTCCCCGGCGCGCCGCGACGAGCCTTATCGGCGGGCGCTGAGCGGGATCTACGCGCGCCTCGCCGCCACCTTGCCCCCGTCGCCGGGCCGCGGGCCCGCCCGGCCCTCGACCCTGGAAGGCGCGCCCTATCCGCGGCCGGAGGCGTTTCTCGACGATCTCCGGTGCCTGGCTCAGGGCCTTGCCGGCACGGAGGCGGACGGAGCCCTGTGCCACCTCATCCGAACGGTCGAGACTTTCGGATTCCATCTCGCCACTCTCGACCTCAGGCAGAATGCCGACGTCCACGAGCGAGTCGTCGCCGAACTGCTCGAGAAGGCCGGAGTCGCGGACGACTACGCCTCACTTGCCGAAGAGGATCGAGCGGCTCTGCTTCGAAGCGAGCTCGCCGGACCGAGGCCGCTCGCAATCCCCTTCGCGGATTACAGCGACGAGACCCGAGCCCAGCTGGCCATCGTTCGAGCCGCTGCCGAGGCCCATTCCCGCTACGGGCCGGCGTCGATCACCACCTACGTCATCTCCAAGGCGGCGAGCATCTCCGATCTCCTCGAGGTCCAGATCCTCCTCAAGGAAGCCGGCCTCTGGCGCTCCGACGACCGGTCCGGCGGGCCGATCATGGTCGTTCCGCTGTTCGAGACGATCGGCGATCTCAACAACGCGCCGCAGATCATGCGGCGATGGTTCGCCTTGCCCGAAGCGGCGGCGGCGGTCCGCCTGCGCGGTCACCAGGAGGTGATGGTCGGCTACTCGGACTCGAACAAGGACGGGGGCTACCTGACCTCGGTCTGGACCCTGCACCAGACCAGCCGAGCGCTTGCGGGCGCGTTCGAGGAAGCGGGCATCGGGATGCAGCTCTTCCACGGGCGCGGCGGCGCGGTCGGCCGAGGCGGAGGATCGAGCTTCGCGGCCATCCGGGCCCAGCCCTCCGGCACCGTCCAGGGCCGGATCCGGATCACCGAGCAGGGCGAGGTCATCGCCGCGAAATACGGGACCCGGGAGAGCGCCGAGGCCAATCTCGAAGCCATCGCCTCGGCGACGCTCCTCGCCAGTGCGGGAAGACGCTCGGGGCGGCGCCGCGTTCGATTCTACGCGGCGATGGAGCAGGTCTCCCGCGCCGCCTTCGGGGCCTATCGCGGCCTCGTCTACGAAACCGAGGGCTTCCGCACCTTTTTCCGGCAGATGACTCCGATCGCGGAGATAGCCGAGCTCAAGATCGGCTCGCGCCCGGCCAGCCGGACGAAGTCGGACCGGATCGAGGATCTGCGCGCCATCCCCTGGGGCTTCAGCTGGGCGCAGGCGCGGGTGATGCTCCCGGGCTGGTACGGGGTGGGCGAGGGCCTGACCGCGCTGGGGGACCTCGGCCTGCTTCGCGAGATGGACTCGGACTGGCCCTTCTTCCGAACGACGCTCGACAATCTCGAGATGATGCTCGCCAAGACCGACATGGCGATCGCCGAAGCCTATGCGGGCCTGGTCGAGGACGAATCGGCCCGCGGCTCAATTTTCGGCCGAATCCGGAAGGGGTGGCTCAGCACCGTCGAATGCCTTCTGGAAATCCGGGGCGAGACTCGGTTGCTCGAGAAGAACCCGGCGCTCGATTCCTCCATCCGGCTGCGCCTTCCCTATATCGAGCCGCTCAACCTCCTGCAGATCGAGCTTCTGAAGCGGCACCGCGCCGGCGAGAAGGATCCGCGGATCCGCGAAGGAATCCAGCTGTCGATCAACGCGATTGCGACCGCGCTCAGGAACTCGGGCTGATCGCGCCGGAATCGGACCCTCGTCGAGCGCAACCGCGATCAGCGCGTCCGGGCGAATCATCGCCGACTAATCGACCATGAAGTCAGCGGCGCCGTACCTCGCGCGGGCCGCCCACGCCAAGCGGGACGGTCTTGGCGCCAGCCCGCCACTGACAGTCACCGCCATGACTAGCAGGGACGAATTCGGTAGTGTCGCAAAGAAACAGACTCACCCCCGGGCCTTAATGCTATTTGATGAATCCGATATCTCGGCTGCCTATAATCATGAAACAGTTCTGTCACCTAAAAGACCCTTGTTATTCCGGTAAAGCGATGCCATCGTGCGTTCAGGGAAATAGAGCTGTGAACCCAGCACTAAGAGCCGGGGCGTCCCTACTAGTTGCGTAGCAATGATTCGTGGTGAAAGCTAACCCGCCGCAGCAAGCGGCGGTTAAAGTGCTGTTACGATGCGAACATTTGCCCCTTCGGGTGAATTGCGTCGTTGCCCTTTGACCCGAAATCGCGAGCTTGGCTGTCAGGGAAGCAGCTTTCCCGGGCAGCTTATGGGGGATTGCGCGACGGCGTGGGGGCCGGCGCTCGAGGGGGAGATCGTTCGTGGCGTCAGACGGCCCGTTCTGGACTGGGGTGTTCGATGCCGTGCAGAAGCAGGGCAAGAGTCCCGCGCCCAAGGACCCCAAGTCGCCCAGCGACGTCTACTTAGCCAACCTCAACAAGGTCGACCGGGATCCGCGCGACGGCACCTGGTATCTGCTGTTCGACATGGTCCCGGCCGAAGCGTCCCTGCTCGCCCTCGGCGGCCGGAGCGGCGACGGATCGCCGCCGCCGATTGTGCCCACGATCCTGTTCCACGCGACCGAGGTGCTCCAGCCGAATGTCTACGCCGCGCTCGGCCTCGAATCCACGGACGAGCCCGCGGAGGGTTCCTGGTACGTGCTCTACCTGCAGCCGGACGGAGATCCCAAGACGGACGTGACCGGAGAGCTCTACCATCCCGACGCCGATTTCGGGGCCGGGGTCACCTACAAGACATGGCATATCGCAGCCGCGGACCTGATGTCCGTTCCAATGCAGAAAGGGCCCGACGTCATCCTCGGGGCACCGCCGGCGGGCCCTGGCGCGGCCCGGCAGGGGACGCTCGCCACCAAGAGGCCGAAGACATACAAGCCCGTGCAAGGCACCGGCATCATCAAGCTGCGTCGGTTCAAAGCGTTCAAGCGCTCGGCGGTCCTTTTGCCGCTTCGCCGGGTACGGCCGCCGCCGCCGCCCCCGCCGCCACCGCCGCCGGCGGGCTTCGGAGCGATCGGGGTGATGGACGTGGGCCAGGGCGGCTGCAACCTCGTCTTCGACCGCAATCTCGAGCCGGCCGTCTATTACGATGTCGGTTATCCGCTCGGCTTCTTCCGGAACAGCCTTCCGTTCACGATGCGCGCCGACCTTCCGGGACAGTGGCTCGGACCGATTTATCAGAACACCGCCAACACGCTCCAGATCGTGCTTTCCCACTGGGACTGGGACCATTGGCGGCTCGGGGCCTGTCCCGCGAACGGCCTGGGCCAACACCTCGCCCAGCTGCCTTGGATGGCGCCCAATCAGCCGATGGGCCCGACGGCGACGGTGTTCGCGAACGCTCTCCCGCTTGCCACATCCGTACCGCTCGGAGCGCCGGCTCAGGCGCTGGGCAACGGCATTGTCCGCTACAGCAACGTGGCGCCGCCAGGCGCTACTCCGGCGATGCTGATCAACAATTCCGGGCTCTCGCTTCAAATTCCGGTCGATCTCGCGGGCCAGCCCGGGGTCCCAGTCCTGCTCACCGGCGACGGCAATTTCAGCGGGCTGCCCCTGGCAGCCAGAGCCGGTCTGGCCGGAATCGGCGCGGTCCATCACGGCTCGGGCAACCACGGGGCCGACCAGAATTTGCCGGCGGCGCCCTTCTTCGGTCCGGGCTACATCGCTTATTCCTACGGAATCAGCGCCGTCACCGGCAATCACGCCTACGGTTTTCCGGCGCCGGCCGCGGTCGTCAATTACGTGGCCGCCCAGTGGACGGCGCCCAATGCCCAGACCACCGCCGAGGGCGCGAACATCAACGTCGGGCCGGCCGCCCACGGCAACATCCGAATGGGCGACCAGGGCGCGCTTCACGCCAATTACCAGAACACCGCCTTCTTCGCGGTCGGCCATGCGCTTCCCTAGCCGATGACCGACCCCTCCTCCGCCTCGCCGATCGCGACTCTTGCCGATGCCAAGGCCTGGCTTGGAACCCTCGCGGCGGGCGCCGGCACCGAGGTCGGTTCGGCGCAGTTCGAGCCGGCGATCGTCAAGCAGGTCTTCGCGCTCCTCCCGGGCTCGGATCCGCTCGCGCTGGCCGGCATCGCGGTCGATCCGGCCGCCGCGACGCTCTCGGGGAGCGCGACCGTCGTCGGGGAAGCCGGCTGCACCGCCGAATTCGCCTTCAGCGGCGACAGCGACGACCCTTTGCTCCTCGGCCTGACCGTCACTCTCCCCTCCGGCCGGTCATGGGCCCCACTGCCCGGATTCGACTTCGAATTCCGCGGGCTGGTCGCCAGCTTCGCTCCCGACCCCACGGTCGGTGCGGCGACCCTCGAGCTCGACTGCAAGCTCCACGTCGCGAACGAGGATCTCGACTCGGTGCTGACCTTGCCCGCGATCGCGGACGCCGACTGGACCCTGGCCGTCACCGGCACGCCGTCGCCGAGCCAGGACATGCTGACCGGCCTCGCCGGCGGGACCAACCCGCTTTCGGTCATCGCCAACGGCTTCTCCCTCGACCATTTTTCGCTTCGCGATTTCGAGATGGCGTTCAGCCCGAACAAAGGCACCTGCTCGCTGCTTCGCCTGGGCCTCGATTATGCCAGCGACTGGAAGCTGTTCGACGGCGCCTTCACCATCACCGGCTTCAGCTTCGACCTCACGGGATACGCGCCGCTGGGCGCCGGCGACTTCCAGGCGCTGGCGACGGCGAAGACCAAGATCGGAACGGTGGCGGTCGACGTCGCCGTCCAATTTCCCGATTCGGCGGTCTTCGCCTATCTCGATCCCAGCTACCAGCTTCCGGTCGCGACGGTCTTCACCGCCTTCGGCATCAACCTGCCGGCCAATTTCCCCGACATCGAGATTTCGACGCTCTCCTTCGCGCTCTACGTGCAGCAGAGCTCGATCGACTTCTCGCTGGGCATCGACAAGCCGGTCGCGATCGCGGGCAATGTCGAGCTGGACCGTTTCCATTTCGATCTCGGAATCGGCTATGCCGACGGGAGCTTCACCGGCCATGGCGATTTGCTCGCCCAGTTCACGATCGGGACGGGCGACAACGAGACCGCCGTCGAGCTCAGCGGGAGCTACGATTCGAGCGGAGCGCTCTCGCTGCTCGGCAAGGTCGGCAACCTCCATATCGGCGATCTGATCGACACCCTGCTCGGCAAGTTCAACATCGATCGGGGACTCATTCCCCAACCCCTCTCGCAGCTCGTGCTCGACCTGATCACAGTCTCGCTGGAGCGCACCGGCGGCGCGGGCGGCACCGACACGTTCAGCTTTCTGTGCCAGGGCCATACCGTGGTCGCCGGGATCAAGGTCGCCTTCGCGCCCTCGATCATCGTCACCTACGATGAGGGAACGAAGACCTGGGGCGCCGATTTCGCCGGCACGCTGACCCTGACCAAGGCCGATTCGAGCACGATGGAATTCGCGCTCCATTTCAGCAAGACCGGATCCGATACCTTCATCACAGCGAGCTTCTCGTCCGGCACCCCGGTCGAATTCGGCGATATCGCCGGCATCTTCGGATTCCACCTTCCGGAGATCCCGAAAGGCCTTGATCTCGACCTGACGAACGTCGCGCTCCGCTACGATTTCAAGACCGGCAACCTGATGTTCGGCGCGGTGTCGAGCAATTCTCATTACGGTAAGGTCAGCTACGTGTCGGTAGCGCCGCAGCCGCCGGAAGCCGAAATGGCGGCGGCAGCGGCGCGGCAGCATGTCGTGGTCCTGGCGGCCAATTCGGGGATCAGCCTTTCCCAGCTGCCCCTGGTCGGAGCCGATCTGGCGCGGATCGGCGAGGTTTCGCTCGACACCCTCAAGGTTGCGATCGCCTATCCGACGCCGGTGGCTAAGGACGCCGTCGCCGGCCTGAACCAGGCGATCGCGGACGCCGGAAGCGAGTATCCGACGGTGCCCGCCGACGGGCTCGCGGAGCCCATCCTGCTCTCCGCGAACCTCAACGTCGGCAGCGACCAGCCGCGCCCGCTGAGCCTTTCGCTTGGAAGCGGGCCGCCGCCTCCGCCGTCGGCCGCGGCGACACGGATCGAGGCCGCCGACGCCTCGTCGGACGGCGGCGGAACGACCAAGTGGTTCCCGATCCAGAAGAGCTTCGGACCGGTATCGATCCAGAAGATCGGGCTTCGCTACAGCGACAGCACCTTGTGGGCCCTGATGAACGCGGGGCTGGAGGCGGGGCCGGTCGACTTCGGCTTGATCGGCCTCGGCATCGGCTCCCCGCTGAGCAGCTTCTCGCCGAAGTTCACGGTCGAAGGCATCACTCTTAGCATCGCCGCCGGACCGATGAGCTTCAGCGGCGCTCTCGTCGGGACGCTCGATCCGGTGAACCTCTACGGCGAGCTTGCACTGACGATGCCGGCATTCTCGATCGGAGCGCTCGGCGGCTATGCGCAATATCAGGGGGATCCCTCCTGCTTCCTCTACGGAGTGCTCGACGCCGAGATAGGCGGGCCGCCCTTCTTCTTCGTGACCGGCCTGGCGGCGGGCTTCGGGCTGAACCGGACCCTCGTCATTCCGCAAGTGGGGTCGCTGGGCAGCTTTCCGCTGATCCAATGGGCAACCGGCTCCGGGCCGAGCTCGACGGGAGGCGGCGACGTCGCCGGCCAGGTCGAGCAGGCGATGACGACGCTGGCGGACAGCGGCGTGATCGCTCCGTCGATCGGAGAATATTGGGTCGCGGCCGGCGTCAAGTTCACCTCGTTCAAGCTTCTCGACAGCTTCGCCCTGCTCACCGTCAAGGCGGGCAACGAGGTCGAGGTCGACCTGCTCGGCCTGTCGACCCTCACCTTGCCTCCGGAGGACCCGAGCCCGATCGCCGTCGCCCAGCTCGCCCTGGAAGCGTCCTTCTCGCCGGCGCATCATTTGATCGCCGTCACCGGCCAGCTCACTCCGAAATCCTACGTCCTCTCCTCCGACTGTCACCTGACCGGCGGCTTCGCTTTCTACATGTGGTATGGCGGCAAGCACGCCGGTGAGTTCGTGCTCAGCCTCGGCGGCTACAGCCCGCGCTTCAACAAGCCGGATTATTATCCCGACGTCCCGCGCCTCGGCCTCAACTGGCAGGTGACCGACAATCTCAGCATCGCCGGCGACGAATATTTCGCGCTGACGCCGAGCGCGGCGATGGCCGGCGGGGGCCTCAAGGCGGTGTGGTCGAGCGGCGACATCAGCGCCTGGTTCGCGGTCGAGGCCGATTTCCTCGTCCTGTTCAAACCGCTTCATTATTATATTTCGGCGTCCATCGACCTCGGCGCGTCGGTCAGGATCGACCTCTGGTTCACTTCCTTCACCATCACGATCCATATCGGAGTCGACGCCGAATTCTGGGGCCCTCCGTTCAGCGCCCGGGTGCATGTCGATCTCGACATCGTGTCCTTCACCATTTCCTACGAGCCCGGCGGCAGCGACCCGCCGCCGCCGCTGACCTGGGACCAGTTCGTAACCCAGGTGCTGCCGAGCCGGAACGGCACGCCGGCGCCGCAACTGCGCCGAAGCGCCCGGCTCGCCGCCGTCGCCGACGAAACGCTCGACAGCGGCCCCGCGCCGCTGGTGCAGATCAACGCCGCCACGGGAATATTGAAGACTCTGCCGCCGGTGCCGGGCGCCCCGATCCCGCTCGACTGGGTGGTCGATCCCGAAACCCTCGTGCTCAACGTCACGAGCACCGTCCCGGTGGTTGCCGTGCCCGTCCTCGTCGGGGCCGGCAACGTGATCCTCAAGAAGGATCCCAAAGACAGCGCCCAGCCGACCCAGGACATCGCCGTCGCGGCGACCCAGACCGGAGTCGGCGGGCTCACCTCGACCCTGACGATCACAATCACGTCCGACGAAGACGTCACCATCTACGCGACCCAGATTGTCGGCGCCGTGCCGAAAGCCGTGTGGGAGAATCGCCCGCTCGTGAACGGAGTCCCGCAGGGCGTCGATCCGCTCAACGATACGGTGATCTCCAACGCGCTCACCGGCATGACCCTGACTCCGATGGTGCCGGATCCGGACCACACTTTGAAGATCCCGATCGATCGCCTGCAATTCACCACCGACGAGAAGCTCGCGCTCGCCTGGAGCAACCCCGTCGTCGCCGACGACGATCCGTTCTCAGACGAGACCGTGCACGCCACGATCCAGGATCCGACCGCCGTCGCCAACCGCTCGGCGACCCTCGCGGCGATCAACGGGATCCGATATCCGCTCGGCAATCCGACCGCGCCCTTCGCCTTCGCCGTCAACCCGGCGCCCGACGTTGCCGCCCTCGCCGATCCGACCTCCGGATCGCTGCTGGCGCCGCCGATGCTTCGCTATCTGGTGGAGGCGCGCTGATGGCCGATCCCACCCAGAAGACGATCAGGTTCATCGAAGACGATCTGCCCAAGCTCAAGGCTGGCGAATATAAGATTCATGTCGAGCTATCGGCGGGCATAAACGGAAAACCCGAAACCTACCCGGCCGACCGCGGCTTCGCCGTCGCCGGCCTGCGCTTCAAGCTTGGCGGCGGCGACCTCGCCTCGGTCTTTCCGCCCGACATGGCGAACGGCGAGTATGACGGTGTGCTGCCCCATGCCGTGCTGAGCGTGCCCATATTACCCTGGCTGCGCACCTCGGTGGCCCAACAGGAGAAAGCGCCGTGGCTTGCGGTGCTGACCTTGCAGGAGGGCGAGCTGGCGCCGATCCCGGGCACGACCAGCCCGATCCAGGCGCTCACCGCCGCCGACCTCATCGCCCAGGACAAGCAGATCGAGATCGCAGGCGCAGCGAAGCTTTCTCCGCCCCAAAACGGCAAGCTGCCGACCGGGACCGTCTCCTATCCCGGAATTGAGAATCTCGATTACGGCGAGAGCCCGGCCGATCCGGTGAACGTGGTCGACCTGCCGGTCGGCCTGTTCAGCAGCATCGCGCCCACTCTCGACGATCTCTCCATCCTCGCCCACATCCGCGAGACCGACACCTACGACAGCGTCGACTCCAAGGACATCGTCCTCACCCGATCGATCGTGCTGGGCAATCGGGTCGGCAAGGTTGGCGGCACGGCGACGGCGCTGCTCGTGTCGCTCGAGAATATGGGGGCTTTCCTGCCCGGCGACGACGGCACCCCTTCGGCGCAGCTGGCCGGAGCGACGTCGGTCCGGCTGACTGTGCTCGCGAGCTGGCGCTTCTTCGTGAATTCCGGCGACAGGGCGCTTGCGAAGCTGCTCGAGAATCTGAACGCGGGAACCGGCCTTACCTCGCTGCGGCTGCCCGCTGCCGACGATTCCGGGCAGGTGGCGCAGGCGACTCGGGACGAGGCGTCCGGCATAAGCCCGACGGACGCGGACGCGCTGGTCGCCAACGCCCTTGCCGCCGGCTTCGTCCCGCTCGACCACCATCTGCGCGAGGCCGGCCGTACCGTTTCCTGGTATCGGGGACCGTTCCTGCCCGTCGCCACCGCCACGTCCCATCTGACTCCGCCGTTCAACGGCGCGGACTCGCTGCTTCGCTACGATCCGCTCGCCGGGATGTTCGACACCTCTTATGCGGCGGCGTGGCAGATCGGGCAGCTCATGGCCCTGCGCAGCCGGGGCTATTCGGTCGCGCTCTACCGGTGGAAGGCGGAGGTCGACAAGGCAGCGGCGCTGGCCGAAGAGATGGCGCTGCTGGCCCAGAAGCTCAAGCCGATCGACCATCCCGATGCCGCTCCGGCTCTGGCGAGCTTCCTCGCCCGCGGCGAGGCTCGACTGGCCGCAGGCCCTCCCGAGCCCGCCGCGGCGGTGATCGACTTCATCGGCGGACTGAGGCTGCTCAAGGGCCTCCCCTTCGCCTATCTGGTGCCGGACGAGCGCATGCTTCCGCCGGAATCGCTGCGTCTGTTCACGGTCGATCCGGACTGGATCGAGGCGGTCGTCGACGGCGCCTTCAGCATAGGGCGCGCCTCGGCCAGCCAGCTCGCAAAGGATGCGGCGCATGTTCGGACGATCGCGCCTCCAAGCTGGGCGGCGGCAAGGGCCGCGAGGACGAACGACCGGCCGCACCTCGCTGCGCTGAAGGCGGCCGCTTCCTCGGTGCCGCAGATGAGCGGTCTGCTCATCCGTTCGGCGGCGGTTCGCGGCTGGCCCAAGCTTCAGATCGGCGGTTACAGCACGGCGGACGATTCCAACCCGCCCGACGTTCCCAAGCTGCGCATGGAGCATCTTTCGGCGGACGTGCTGCTCTGTCTGTTCGAGGGCGCCGTCCGGATGGTCTCGATCCACGAGCCGCCCGAGCAGCTCCATTCCGGAATCGAATATGACGAGCAGGGCGGAGCCTCGACCACGCTGCGCTACGTGACCGGCGACACTCCGGGCGAGCAGACTTTGATCACCGCCCCGATCGCGCTGCGCTCCGACGGCCTCACTCTCAAGGCGAAGACCTCGGCGACGTCCATCCAGACCGTCCTCAACGCTGCCCCGCTCAATCAGGGCGTCGATCCGATGACGGCCTGCGAATTCGCGCTGGAGATGGTCAAAGGCGTGCTTCGAGTCGAATATGCCTTCCCGGCGGAAGGGGCATGAGCATGTCGGCCCGCTCCGACGCTCCCCTCGGCCGGATCGTCCCGATCGACGTCGCGGCCTTTTGCGTCGGCAACGCCGATCCCCAATACACCGCCGAATTCGCCGGCGCCTCGGTCGATTACGCCTCGTTGACGACGATCAACCCGCAGGCCTTCCTCGGCGGCAATGCGACCCGCGGGCTCGCCCAGAATGCGCTCAACCCGCTGGAGACCGGAATCCATCTTCACTGGGCTCTGCCCGACGCACTGACGCGAGCCGAGTCCACCGGCGCCGGCCTCGACTTCCCGGCGGTGCCCGATCGCTGGCTGGTCACCAGGCTGGTCGCCGCTTGCGACGGCACTCTGACGTCGACCTCGTTCGTGCTCGAGAGCGACAGGCTGAACTCGGAGGCACCCACCGCCGCGTCGCTCCCGATTCCGGTCCAGCCGGCCGGCACCACCGCCGCTTCCGACCCAGTCCCCAATTTCGAATTTCTGGGCCAGTCCTGGCCCCTGGAATCCTATCCGCCCAATGCCGCCGGCCGAGGCTTGAAGGCGGCGACCGGAATGCATCTCACCGCGGTGGCCAACGGGATCCCGTCCTTCGCCGCTTACTATCCGGAATGCCGCAACAGCTTCGGCTTCCTGGACACGGGCGTTCCGGCGGGGTCGAACGTCACCTACGTCGTCACAGGCTGGTATGACGACGCCGGCAACGATCCCGCCCAGCTCGCCGCCGCCACATTCGATTCGAGCGGCAATCCGATCCCGCTCTCGCGAAGCCACCTCTGGGCGGGCGGCGAGGGAGCCGGGTATAGTTTGTTCAGCGGTACCGTCGAACATGTCGCCTGGGACCCCGACACGCCCTACGTGCCCAACCCGCCCCCGCAGGTCAGCGCCGACCTCGCGCTTGCCAACACTCCGAGCGAGGCCCTCGCCGCTTATTACGCCAACCTCTTCTCCCCCGGCGTGCCGCTGGTGGAGCAATTGCTCGCCGCCCTCCAGCAAGGGCTGTGGGACAAATTGTCGCAGCCCAAGACCGACCTGCTCCCCGCGATCGCCGAGGCGCTCCACGACAGCCAGTTCCGAAAGATCGAATCCGGCACCATCTATACGATCCACCAGGTGATAGACGGCCAGGACAGCGAGGCGATCGACCTTCCCAAGGGTATCGCCGACGCTCTCAACAGCCTCAACGCCGCCGCCGCCGATCTGCTCGAGGCGTCGAACGCCGTCGACAGCTTCCGCTGGCAGGTCTTCGCCGACTGGTACCGCTACTTCATGACCTCGGAGGCCGCCGACAAAGCGGTCGTCTGGAACCATTTCAGGACGGTGCTCAACCCGGCCTGGGGCGGGCTGAGCGGGAGCGTGACCCAGGCGGTCGCGGTGCGCGCCGCCGCCCTTGACTCCGTCCGCGACCTGCTCCTTCTCCGCCGCGACCTCGCCCTTCGCGAGGTGCCGGGCCCGCGCTACTTCCAGCCCAACGATCCGGCCATGCTCCTCCTGGGGCCGGACCTGGCGATGCCGGCGCGCTACGGCGGAGACGGCCGGCACCAGGAGGACGGAACGCTGGTCTGCCGGCCGACGAACGAGGTGGTGACCAGCGTCACCGTCGCCGGGATCACGAAGACCGCGGCCGACTATGCGGCCGTCGCGGCTCTGAACGGAGCGGCTCTGCCTTACGCGGCCGACTGCTCCGCCTTGATCGCGGAGGCGTGCCTGCTCAACACCGCGACCGCGGCGGTCTGGTCCGGAGTGGCGCAGGCCGATCTCGATTCCGGCCTCGACGACTTGCTCGAGGGCAAGGCTGCAACCCCCTGGAAGATCAACTCCGGAGCAGCGCCATCGCCGGTCGAGGTCGGGCTATGGAGCGAGAATCCGTGGCTGCCGGTCTTCCTGACATGGGAAGCGGGCTATGCCGCGCTCCACCCGACTCTGGCCGACCAGCAAAATTATCCGGCGGATTTCTTCACCGCCAATTACACGATCACCGCCGACTCGGGCAGCTTCATCGCCTACACGCCGTCCGGAGCGGGGATCGACCCGGCAAAGGCGGATTATTCCAACTTCTATTCCGGCTACACGATCCTTTCCCGCAAGGCGGCGGAGAATTTCGAGGCCCAGCTCCAGGCCTATCCGAGCCTCGACGGCGAGCCGATCATGAAGTCGATCCTGGCCTCGCTTCAGAACAGCACCGTCATGGTGCAGCCGCTGGCGGGCTTCACCCAGGCCCTGGCCAACCGCCAAATGCTGATGCAGGTGGCGGTCGTCTCGCCGGCGGGCGGCCATGGCTCCGACCCGATCGCGCCCATCTTCACCCGCTCGGTGACTCCGATGCTCAAGACGGACGACGGCCCGGCCACCTATCATGTCACGCCCGAGTTCAACTCGCCATTCAACCCGATCCGCGCCGGATATCTGAGCCTTCAGGACATCCGGCTCTTCGCCGTCGACGCCTACGGGCAGAAGCGACCGGTCCAGCTCAACCCCGATCGCCTGTTCGCCGCGGCGTCGATGGCCGCCGGTCCCGCGGGCGGAGCGATCGAGCCCCTCTTCGCCTTCGCCGCGCCGCGAATCGCCCAGCCCTCGCGTCTGCTCTTCCAGTGGCTCTCGGCAGCCGACGGGACGACCGCGGAATATAACGGCCACCCGGCCGAGAGCCCGATCTGCGGCTGGCTCCTGCCCAACCACCTCACCGGCGGCTTCTTCCTCTACGATGCGGACGGCGGCCCGATCGGCTCGCTGTTCGTTGCCGGCGACGACGTCCAGGCGGGGAGCCGGGTCGTCTGGCAGGGCGCGCCCGGCAACGACCGCGACATCGATCAGAATATCGAGCAGGATTCGGTCCTCGCCGCGGCCCATCCGGAACTGCGCGCGCTCGCATTGCAGCTCGGCAAGACAGGCAGCGTCGACGATTTCAAGGCTTTCTACCGGGCCGTCGACGGAGCGCACGGCTCGATCAGCCCGTCCAATGCGGCGACCGACGCCGGCCTCGCCGTTCTGATCGGACGGCCTGTCGCGCTCGTCCAGGCGGCCTTGAGGCTCGATCTCAGGGGCACGCCCTGGCTCAGCCAGAACCAGGCCTGCCTCCAGAACGACAGCGAATGGGTGGATACCGATGCCGGGCTGACCGGAGTCGGCTTCCCGGTCGTGCTGGGCGATCTCGACCGGCTCGACGACGGCCTGATCGGCTATTTCCTGGGGCAAGCGGGCGGCGGCTACGATCTCGGCACCTTCTTCAGCGAGGCGGCGGCCGAGGGCTCGACCGGCGCCGTGGTCCAGCCGACCCAGACGACATTGCTGGTCACGCCCGGACCGAAGCCGCCGCCGCTGCCCGCGCCGCCGCCGCCCGCGCCGCCGCCGCAGCGGGTGATGATGCTTGTGGATCCGCGAGCGCCGGTCCACGCGGTCAGCGGAATCCTTCCCACCGAGGCGCTGCTCGTCCCGCCCGACCTCGCCAGCTCGGCGATGAGCAGCCTGGAATTTTCGATCCTGGCGGCGCCGGTGCTTCGAACGTCGGGGGGGCTTGCTTTGCCGACCCCGGCCGAGAACGGCTTCGACATCGCCTTCCTCGAGCAGATCAAGGTCGGCGGGCAGCCGCAATGGTTCGCACAGCCCGAGATCGCGCCGAGCGTGGCCGGAGCGATGTGGACCTACACTCCGCAGACCCTGACCGAAGGCTGGCTTCGCTTCAATCCGGCCGTCCTGACCGCCGAGCTCGTCAACGGCGACGGCCAGCCGATCGCCAATGGCGGAGCGGCCCAGGCGATGACCCTGAACCTGGTCAACCGCAAGCCCGCGCCGATCACCTTCACGAGCGGCACAGCGGCGAAGGAGGGAACGCCTGCGGCCGGCTCGATCTTCTACATCCATTTCGGCAACCTCGTGGCGGAGGCGGACGTCGCGGCGATCTCGCTCTGCGCGCCGGGCTGGACCTTCACGCCGTTCAGCGACGGCGTCTACGGAAGCTATTTCGCGGCGACGGCCGAAGCCTCGGTGACGCTGGCTCCGGCGCCCGGCGCGCGCGCTTCTGCGGCCGCGGTCGCCGCCTCGACGATCGCGGTCGCGGTCGGCGGGCTCAAGGCGGCGACCGGGGTCGCCCAGGCCCATGTCTTCATCGATTATTATTCCGTCAAAGGGATCGCCGACGGAGTCGCCGAGGCGACCGTGACGGTGACCCAGCCGCCGCCGCCGCCCGCCGCATCGCCACCTTCATGAAAGCGTCCGCGACCCCGCAAATCGCATTCTCGCTCGGCAACCCGCCGCCCCAGCAGCACACCATCTATGTGAGCGGCGAAGCGAGCGACAACGACCTGTCGCTGCTGCTGTCCTGCACGGTCGACGCCGAAGTCACTTCGGCGACCCTGGTTCCGCAGAGCGAGGCCGGCGACGAGACGGGCTCGCTCTTCTACCTCGACCTGTCGCCGCTCGCCCTCGACCCCGACGTGCTCGAGACCCTCACGGCCTCGGCCCCGGGCTGGAAGGCGAAGCTGTTCAGCGGCGCCGACGGCGACTTTCTCGCCTTGTCCGCGGAAGGCGCCACCGTGCAGCTCGAGGCCGGGCTTCCGGTCGAGCTTTCGATCGCCAATTTCGCGATGGCGGCGGCGCCGGCCGTCTCCAGCCTCCAGCTCACGACCTACAACGTCGCCGGAGTGGCGGACGGCGGGCTTCCGGACGACAGCTACAGTGCAGTCGTTTTCGCCCAACCCCCGTCCGGCAACGGGAATCTCGCCGACGCTCTGGCCTTCACCTTCATCCCCGATGACGGGGTCGGAGCCTCGATGGCGGGCGCGCCGGAGATAGCGAATACGCTTACCCTCATCCTGTCGGCCGTGCCCGGCGCCGCGGCCGCCCAGGCGGGGCCGAACACCGTCTTCAAGGTTCAGCCCGCCTATGCGACCGACGCGAACGGCTTCGGCGCTCTGATGACCGCCGGCGCAGGCTCCAAGATAAGCATCCCCCCGACGATCGGATGGGAAACGTCCAACGACGACCAGACGGATGGGCGCGCGTGGCTGCTGAAACCCCCCGCGGGCGGACTGCCAACGCCGGACGGGAACCCCGTGAGCTTCACCTTCGGGCCGGTGGTCACCTATTTCCAGCCCGGGCCGACCGTGCTTCTGCTCGAATATTCCGACGTCCCCGGCTTCGCCGACGGAGCGTTCGCGGTGACCGTCGAGAAGCAGGCCCATGTCGTCATCGACAGCTTCTCGGTCGATCCGCCGTTCTCCACTCTGTCCGGCGGCTCGGCGACGGTGACGGCGAGCTGGGTCGTGGCGAACGCGACCCGGCTGACTCTCTTCGTCGACGGCGACCCGCAGGACGTCACCGGGCTAGCCAGCCAGCAGTTGACGATCACCGCCCCGACTCAGCTCAGCCTCCTCGCCGAGGGCCTCAGCCCCGGCTCGGTCGACAATCGCTCGGAGGCGAAGGCGATCGCCGAGCTGAAGGCGGTGATCGAATCGTTCAGCGTGTCGCCGGCCGCGATCGATGCCCGGGATTGCAACCCCACCTACAGGGTGACCCTGAAATGGAACGTAGACACCGACGGTCAGGTGACGCTGGCCGGCAGCGTGGCGGGGGCTCTGGGCAGCAGCTTTGGGTCGAGCGGCAGCAAGGCGCTGGACGTCACCGAGCCCCAGACCTTCACCCTGACCGCGAAAGGCGGCGCCGCCGCGACCATCGAACTGGCGGCGCTGCAGCTGGGGACGCCGCAGATCCTGACGGCGGCGAATTGCCCGTATTGCGGGGCTTTCTCCCCCACCGATCCGATCTTCGCCGTGACGACCACCGAACTGCAGTCGGGTAACGGCGCGGTCGAGCTCTACTCGGCCGTCTCCGGTCAGCGGCTCGTCACGGTGCCTGCGGGCCCGAGGCCCGGGCCGCCGGTTTTTTCGCACGACGGTACGAGCTTGCTGATCCCGAACCAGGACAGCACCGTCTGGAACTATGCGGTGAGCCGCGGTGCAAACGGCTATGCCTTGACCCTGCTCGCGCTGGCCAAGCCCCAAATCCCCGCGGCGATGCCCACGGCATCGGTCGCCGGGAGCAACGGCAACATCTACATACAGTTCGCTGATATGAGTGGAGGATGGCTCGTCATCCTGAGGAGCGATGGCACCGGTTATCGCTTCGCCGAGACCGTGACGATAGGGAACATGCCCCTGGCATGCGCCCTCACGCCGGACGGGAACTTCCTTTACACCACGGAGATCAACGGGGCCGTCTGGTGCGTGGATCTGCGCCAATCTCCGACCGTGTCGACATCGATCTCGGGAGTCGGATTCTACGTGCCGACGAGCCTGAGCATCAGCCCGGACGGAAAGCTTCTGCTCGTCGCCAACGCCCCCGGGGGCGATTCGATCGTCGGCTATCCCCTTCCGGACACGGGCGGGCCGAACCGAGGCCTGAACGTGGACCCGAACGAACTCGTGGAAATAATCACCCTGCCTGGCGGCGACTATGCGCTGGCCGTTTCCTTCGGAGGGTTCGCGCTGGTCAACTATGCCCGATGGACCTTCCAACCGACCATCGCCTCTCTTTGGAGCGTTTCGGCCACGGTCTCTCCGGACGGTAGGCTGGCCCTGGCCTTCCCGCCGGGAATGGAATCGCCGACCTTCACCTTCGCTCTCATTCCCCTCACCGGGCCGCCGCCCGCTCGCCGCGCCCGCGCGTCGCGACGCCGCGCCCGGACCGATCTCGCCTCCACCCAGCCGGGAGAATGAACATGACCGACGCCACGCCCGAAAAGACGATCGACGCACCGCCGCCGCAGATGGTCTTCTCGCTCGACAATCCCGGAGCGCCGAGCACCATCTACGTCAGCGCGGATCCGACCCAGAACAAGCTGTCGCTCGACCTGAGCTGCACGATCGACGCGCAGCTCAGCCACGCGACCCTGGTTCCGTTCGAGCAGGGGGGGGCTGAGCCGGGGACCCTCATCTATCTCGACCTGTCGCCGCTCAACCTCGACGCCGCGCTGTTCGACACCCTGTCGCTCGAAGCCAGCGGCTGGGAGTCGAAGGCCTACAGCGCCGACAACATGATCGCACTGACGCCCACGGCGATGACGGCGATGAAGGCGAACGTGGCGCTTGCCTTCGCGCTCGAGAATTTCGCGCTGGCGACGGCGCCGGGCGCCTCGGCCAGCCTGCAGCTTTATGCCTTCAACGTCCCCGGAGTCGCCGACGGCGACCTGCCCGCCTCGACCAGCAAGACTGTCGCCTTCGTCGCTCCCCCGGCCGGTCACGGCGATTTGCGCAAGGTGCTCAGCGCCACCGTGACCCCCGGAGCGGTCGTCTCCTCGGCGTCCGGCTATCCCGAGGTCGCCAACAAGCTCAGCCTGACCCTCGCCCAGATCGGCGGAGCGCCGACGGCGACGACCGGCGACAACAGCGTCTTCACCCTCTCGGTGGCCTATTCGGAGGACGCGGAGGGCTTCGGGGCGCTGATGACCGCGAAGGAGGGCAAGGCCATCTCGATCCCGGTCCCGCAAGGAAGCGGCTGGCACACCGTCGACGTCGACGGCACCAGCGGCCGATCGTGGCAGCTGACCCCGCCCAAGAACCAGGCGCTGCCGACCGCCGGCGGGAATCCGGTCGAGTTCGACATCACCCCCATCGTCACCTATTTCCAGCCCGGCGCGACGACCCTGGTGCTCAGCTATTCGGGCGTGCCCGGCTTTGACGACGGTACCTTCCCGATCACCGTCCTGAAGCGGCCGCATGTCGCATTGAGCGGCGTTGCCGTAGCCCCGCAAATCTCGACTCTCGACAGCGACGGCAATGCCGCCGTCACCCTGACCTGGACCGCGTCCAACGCGACCAAGGTGACGCTCTTCCCGGGGCAGGTCGACGTCACCGGACTGACCAGCTTCCCGACGAGCATCGCCGACACCCAGATCTTCACCCTGAACGGCGAAGGCGAGCGCCCCGGAAACGTCGACAATACAGCGATCGCCAACGTCACTGCGACCGTGCTTCCGGTGATCGACAGCTTCACAGCGTCGCCCCCGGCGCTCTACGCGGGCGATTTCGGCAGCGGCTACCGGACGGTTTTAGCCTGGAACGTCAACACCAATCGCGACGTCGTGGTGACGAGCAGCGTGACCGGCCCGCACGGCCCCTTCATGGCCGCTCAGCAGGAACCCTTCTTCCTCAGCGGACCGCAATTGCTGACGGTCGCCCCGAAGACCGGCAAAGCCGATCCCAAGGTCAGCCGGAGCCTGGTCGTATCGCCTTTCGTGGTGACCGCCCAGCAGGTGCCGACGGCCGGCGGCACCGCCTTCGCGGCCGCGCCCGCTTCGGCCCCGTTCATCGCCATGACCTCGGGCGCCGGAGTGGCTCTGCTGTCCACCGCGACCTACAAGACGCTGTCGACGGTGAGCGCCGGAAGCTCGCCTCAGGGAATCGCCTTCTCGGCGGACGGAGCGACGATGTTCGTGGCCAATTCGGGCGACGGAACGGTCGGAGTCTATTCGGTCGCGACCTCGCAAACGGCGCCGGGCTTCACGGTGACCGCCACCGGAACCGTCCGGGTCGGCGGAGCGCCGCAGTCGGTCGCCGCCGCCGGCGACGGCACGGTCTACGTCAGCATCGACAAGGGGGGGACCGCCGCGGGCAGCGTCGCCATCCTCGCCAGGAGCGGCGGCAGCTATTCGGTGTCGCAGACGGTGACGGTCGGCATCGCTCCGCGCGGACTCGCCTTGCTTCCCAACGGCGCGGCTTTGTTCGTCGCCAACCAGGGCGGCGGCTCGGTGTCGCTCGTGACTCCGGGCTCGCCGGCGTCGGTGTCGACCCCGATCACCGGCCTCAAAGGCCCGAGCGACGTCGCGGTCTCCCCCGACGGCAAGGCGCTGCTCGTCTCCTCGGCCGGCGACAACGCCGTCTTTCTCTACAATGCGGTCTATCCGTCGACGAGCTCGCGCCGCGCGCTGACGGTTCCAGGCGCCGGCCGGATCGGAATGATCCCAGGCGGCGCTTATGCGATCGTCACCGGCACCGGGCCGAACCAGGCAGTTCTGATCAACTATGTGCTCGGCACCATATCGGCCGCCACGCCGCTTTCGGGACCCTCTTCGGGGGTGGCTGTGACCCCCGACGGCGGCCTCGCGGTGGTCGCCGGGTCGGGCACGATCCTCACCTTGGCCCAATATGCGCAGGTCGCCGCGACCACGCCCGCCGGCGGGCAGATCACCAACGTCGCCGTCTCGGCCGACAACCAGGCCGTCATCGGCTGGTTCAACGCCGCTCTCGAGTTCAGCGGGCCCAACGCCGGCACTCCGCTGACCGGCTTCGTCAAGGGACCGGCGAGCGGCGCGAGCCTGACGCCCTATCTGGCCGGGACCCAGGTCTACGCGGCGGCGGTGTCGCCGGTCGCGGCCGACGACGCCCTCTATGCGGGCACCGGCCGGGGCAACGGAATCAACGTCTACAAGCTGAGCTCGATGGCGAGCCTCGCCACCGTCCCGATCCCGCCGCATCCGCGCGGCGGCGCGAGGGCGGTGGTTGGGCTTGGAGTCTCGGCGGACGGCTCCGCCCTGTTCGCTCTGACCGACGACGGCGCCAACCAGTTCAGCATGGTCGTGGTCTCGGCCAGTCCTTCGACCGGCACCTTCACGCCGGTGGCGGACGTCGTCGTCTACACCTCGAGCGAAGGGCAGCTGTTCACTCCGATGGGCGTTGCGCCGGGAGGTCAGGGCAGCTTCTCGGCCTTTGCGGTCGACACGATCGCCAACCAGCTGTGGACGGTCTCGCAGGTCGGCGGCACCTACCAGGCGGGGAGCCAGCCGGTGAACCTGGGGCCGGCGTCGGCATCGGTGACCGGCTTCGCCGTCTCGCCCGACGGCGGACGCGCTTATGCGTCGCTCGCCGATTCCTTCACCAGCTACGTCACCGCCGTCGACCTCGCCAGCAAGACCGCGACGACGGTGCAGATGCCGGATTCGACGGTGGCGATGAACATCACCGCGCTGCAGACCTCGGTCGACGGACGAAGGCTGTTCGCCTGCGATTCGACCGCCGTCGGAATCCGGGTGCTCGACTCCGCGTCGCTTCGGATCATCCAGACGCTGCAGTGGCAGAACGGGGTGCAATATCCGTTCGGGATCGCCGCGGCGTCGGACGGTTCGGCCCTGTTCTCGGCCAATCTGCAATCGAAGAACATCGCGATCGCCCAACAGGTGTCTCAAGCGTGAGACGACCCTTTCAAGACGAACTCCTGCAGGAGAGACAATCATGACCTATACCGGTTTCTTCGTTCGCGATTACATCGGCCAGCTGCCGGACCAGACGGGGAGCTCCGGCACCTGGTCGAGCTGCCCGGACATCATCTTCTGGGATCAGCAAAATCCTCCGATGGCGTGCCAGAACCCCCAGCAGTTCACGACCACCCAAGGCTATGGCACCGACTACGGCTCGACCGTCTATATCGGCCAGGGCAACCCGATCCCCAATTATGTCTATCTTAGGGCCTGGAACACCAATGCCGCGGCGACTCCGACCAGTCCGGTCACCGGACGGGCCTGGTTCTTCTATACGCGAAGCGATCTCGCCTTGTTTCCGCGCAACTGGAAGTCCGACGTGATCAGCGTCGCCGGCAATACGGGGATCAACTATCAGGACATCACCGCTACGGGCGTGGGCGCCTGCCAGCCCAATTTGCCTTATGTGTTTTCGCCGGTCGATCCGCAGGGCAATCATTATTGCGGTATCAGCTGGATCGAGAACCAGCCGAGCAACCCGCCCTCCAACCCGGTCCTCACCTATGGAAGCATGGGCGACTTCAATGGGCTCGTGAGCTTCGTCCTCGACCACCCGAACATGGGCTGGCGCAACACCACCGACGTGTCAGCGGCCGGGCCGACCTGGTCCTATTCGACCAACATCACCGGCCCCGATCCCGCCCAGGCCT
>DASVSP010000091.1:0-9033 GCA_036388065.1 Allosphingosinicella sp. | reverse complement strand
CTGAAGTTCGGTGCGGAAGGCGTCTCCGTCCTCCCCGCCGCGTAGCGGTGGGGGGGACCACCCGAAGGGTCGTGGAGGGGTCCTTCGATACGGGCCTTCGCCGGGCTCAGTCCCTACTCAGGATGAGCGGTAGAGAGCGATTCGCCACCGCTCATCCTGAGTAGCCGCTGAGCGAAGTCGAAGCGGCGTATCGAAGGACCGCCATACTACTTGCACGCCTACTGAGCCCGGCTCGGCGGAACTCCGTAGGCCTGGCGGAAGGCTCGGGTGAAGGCGCTCAGCGATGCGTAGCCGAGGCTCTCGGCAAGGTCGGTCGGCGACGCGGTGCCCTGCCTCAAAAGCTTCGCTGCGCCCTCCAGCCGAAGCCGGCGATGATAGGCCAGGGGCGGAAGGCCGTGCACCTCGGCGAAGCTCCGGCTGAGGTGGAATCGCGAAAGCGCAGCCCGGGCGGCGATCTCGTCGAGGGTCAGCGGCCTGTCCTGATGCTCGTGGATGAAGGCCCGCGCGCGCTCGATCCGCTGAAGGGTCTCGATCCGGGTCGAGCGCTTCAGGCTGCTCAGCCGCTCGAGCCGGCTCGCGAAGCCGGAAAGATAATCCTCGGCCCCGGCGGTGACCTGCTGGACGATCTTCGAGGCGAGCGCCGGCCCGGCGTCGGGCCGCGCGGCGAGCAGCCGGGCGTAGCGGGAGAGAAGCGGCGCGAGCGGCTCGGCGCCGCACCCCTCGATGACCCGGCCGAGCGGTCCGCGGTCGGCGGGCGAAGCGGCCAGGGCCCCGAGATAGACGCACAGGCCGATCGTTTCGTCGGGGCGGGGCGTGGAGACCTCGAATTCGGTGCCGGCCTCGACCAGGAGGAAGCTCCCCGGCCTCACCGCCCGGGCCCGGCCGTCGATCCTGTACACTTCCTCGCCGGTCAGCACGAACTTGACCGACGGCGCGAGCGCCCGGACCAGGCTTCGTCCGCCCTCGAGTCGGGACAGGACGACGCAGCCATGCCTCAGCGGCAGGCGTTCGCCCTCGCCATGGCCCTGCATCAGGTAGAAAGGTGTCGAGTCGATCACAGATGTAATCGTAAGCAAAATCGGTGCCACGTAAAGGCTTGGCGGAAATCCGCCCTTCCCGGTCGTTGACACTTCTTGCTCGAGTCCGGAACCGGTCGCGAGCGTACGCTTTCGGACGGGATGCGGATCGTCACCTTCAACGTCAACGGCGTCAACGGCCGGCTCCCTTTGCTGCTCGAATGGCTGGAGTCGTTCCGGCCCGACGCGGTCTGCCTCCAGGAGCTCAAGGCGCCGGACGAGAAGTTTCCGGCGAGCGCGATCGAGAAGGCCGGCTACGGCGCGATCTGGCACGGCCAGCAGCGCTGGAACGGGGTGGCGATCCTCGCCCGCGGCTGCGAGCCTGTTGAAACCTGCCGCGGCCTCCCCGGCGACCCTGGCGACGATCAGAGCCGCTATATTGAAGCGGCCGTGGGCGGAGTCCTGATCGGCGGCCTCTACGCCCCGAACGGCAACCCGCATCCGGGCCCCAAGTTCGACTACAAGCTGGCCTGGAACGAGCGTCTGATCGCGCGCGCGGCCGAGCTCGTCGCGCTGGGCGAGCCGGTCGTCCTCGCCGGCGACTACAACATCATCCCGACTCCGACCGACATCGACGCCTACAAGGCGGAGCGCTGGATGGACGACGCTTTGATGCAGCCGGAACCGCAGGAACAGTATCGCCGCCTGGTCAGCCAGGGCTGGACCGACTCGCTCCGGCATTTCCATCCCGACGAACCCATTTTCACCTTCTTCGATTACTGGCGAAACGCGTTCGCCCGAAACGCCGGGCTGCGGATCGACCACCTGCTGTGCAATCCGGTGGCGGCCAAGCGGCTGAAGGCCGCGGGCGTGGACCGCGACGCGAGGGCGAAGGAAAAGGCCAGCGACCACGCGCCGACTTGGGTGGAGCTGGAATAGTCCCGTCATCCCGGCGGAAGCCGGGACCTCGGGGAGGCCCACCGAGACTTCTTGTCCTGAGGTCCCGGCTTCCGCCGGGATGACGATCCGCCTGACGGAGACCTTTACACTTCCGCCTCGCGCCCCACCCAAAACCCGCGGTTTTCCGCCACTGGCCCGCATCTTGCTGATTAGCGGACGTGCTGAAGAAGGCCTTAAGACTTTTCGTGATCAAGACCCGGCTCGAAGCCTGGGCGATCATCTACGCGCTCGCCGTCGGCGCAGTCACCCGAGGACTCCACTACACCGTGCAATATCCCGGCGTCGGCGGTTGGCTCCTCTTCGCCGCCTGCACCGGCGCGGTCTTCATGGCAGGCGCCAAGATCCTCGACGCCACGCGGGGTCCGAGCCATCGGAGATCGACACTGAAGCGAGTCCTGGAGCGCGCGAGAGCCGCTTAGCTCGACCCCACGTCCCAACCGTTCGGCCTGAGCCTGTCGAAGGCCTTCTCTTGTCGGACTGCAGGAAAGACGAGGGCTTCGACAAGCTCAGCCCGAACGGGATTTCCACCACCCAGGCACTCTCCCAACCCTTGGTATAATTTCCCAAACCTAGGTGGCGAAACGTACCGGCATCGGACACGGTTTAGCTGATTTTCCGCAGTCTTCCGCCATTTTCCGGACTTGGCACGGCCCTTGTAATCTTGTCGTCAACCGCTTCGGGCGGGGAGCAAAAGGTTCAAGGAGCAGGAAGATGTTCGACTTTCGGAAGATCGGTGAAAATGCCGCCGCTGCGGTTCTGGCAATCGTCCTTTCGGCCGCTTCGGTCGGCGCCGCGGTCGGTCCCGCACGGGCGGTCGAGGCCGGTCCCGCCCTCTACGCTTCGGCGCCGGTGGCCTCCGCCCGTGCCTGAGACCATCCACGTGCCCGCCGACAAGCTGGTCCGGATCCCGGCCCGGCCCGGCGGCCCCCGCCGCCACGAAGCGCTCCGCGGCCCGCACCGGTCCAGGCCCGCTTCCGGTTTCATGGAGTTCCTGCCGATGAGCATCTTCTCCCGCACTCGCGACATCGTCTCCGCCAATTTCGCCGACCTCCTCGACAAGGCCGAGGACCCCGCGAAGATGATCCGGATGATCATCCTCGAAATGGAGGAGACCCTGGTCGAGGTGCGCTCCGCCGCCGCCCGGACGGTCGCCGACCAGAAGGAGATGCATCGCCAGATCGCCCGGCTCGACCGGCTGCAGGAAGGCTGGGCCGAGAAAGCCGAGCTCGCATTGAGCAAGGGCCGCGAGGACCTCGCCCATGGCGCACTCACCGAGAAGCAGAAGACGGCGGCGCTGGCCGAGAGCCTTCGCTCCGAGATCGACATGCTCGACGAGGCGATGCGCGCTTCGGAAGCCGACATCGCCAGGCTCCAGGGCAAGCTTCGCGAAGCCCGCCTTCGCCAGACCGCGACCCAGAGCCGCCTCGAGAGCGCCAACCAGCGCGCCCGGCTCCGCGAGATGACGGCGGGCCCGCGGGTCGACGAAGCCTTTTCACGCTTCGACGAGCTCGAACGCCAGGTGGACCGCGCCGAAGGCCGGGCCGACGCGCTTACTCTCGGAGCCCCGCCCAGGACGCTCGACGAGGAGATCGCGGAGCTTCGCAACGCCGACAAGATCGATGCCGAGCTGGAGGCGCTGAAGGCCCGGCTCGCTCAGGACCGGGAAGGATGAGCCCGTGGAGGACTGGATCTACCGGATCATGAACGCCCGCGACCCCAATTGGCGGACTCTCTCGACCAGCCCGGCGGCGACCGGGGCCCGGGAGACCCGCCGCGACTATGAGACACTCAGGAGGGAAAGATGAAGAAGAGTTTCTATCTCGACAAGGCGAACGGCAAGGTCTTCGGAGTTTGCTCCGGCCTCGCCAACCACATGAACTGGGATCCGACCTTCGTCCGGGTGGCGGTGGTGCTCCTCACGCTCATCACCTTCCCCTGGGGCCTGGTGGCCTATGGAGCGGCGGCGATGATCGGCAAGAAGCGGGCTGCCCCCGGCTATGGCGAGGAAGCCCTGGATCGGCCCAGGCGCACCTCGACCTATGAGCTGAACCGCTCGATGCGCGACATCGACCGCCGGATGGCGGAGGTCGAGACCTACGTCACCGCCCAGAACACGCCTCTCGCCCGCGAGATCGAGAGCCTGCGCTGAGAAGCGGAAGAAGGAATGGGAGGACGTGATGAGCGAATCGATGACGATGATGGCGATGGCGGGCTTCGGCCTGGCCGGGCTCGGCATCCTGCTCTTCGCCGCCTTGAAGGGGTGGCAGGGCTGGCTCGACTTGAAGCGGCTCGAGCTCGCCGGCGCCGAATCCCGGCCGGCGACCCATGGCGGAATGGCCGAACGGATCGAGCTCGCGGACCTGAAGGAGCGGATCCGCAAGCTCGAGAGCCTGGCGGCGTGCATCGATTTGTGAGGCTACCCAATCCTCCCCTGCATTTGCAGGGGAGGGGGACCATGCGAAGCATGGTGGAGGGGCCTTACGGAGTCCGAAGAACCCCTCCACCGCGCTTCGCGCGGTCCCCCTCCCCCGGCAAATGCCGGGGAGGATTATTAGCGGCCCCCCTCGAGCCTCAGCTTCTCGACGCTCCCATCCCGCCGCACCCGGAAGATGTCCCCGTAATCCGTCTCCGCCAGGTCCGCCGGCCTCGCCCCTCCCAGCCCGGCGACGATGTCCGGCACCGTGTTGCTGTGACCGACGATCAGCACCGTTCCCGGCTCGGCCTTCACCCTGGCGAGCAGCCCCGGAGCGTCCCTCGGATCATATTCCTTCACGGCGATCCCGAGCCGGGCCGCCAGCGGGGCCGCCGTTTCGCGAGCCCGCCGGGTCGTGCTCACGTAGATCGCCGCCGGCCGGTCCTGTTTGAACCATGAGGCGAGACGATCGGCATTGCGCGCGCCCTCGGCGCTCAGCGCCGGATCCTGGCCCTCGGCCTTCTGCAGATGGCGCATCGCGTACCAGCTCGGCTCCGGCGGTTCGCCCGGAGTCGTGGCGCAGGCGGCGACCGCTAGAAGCAACAAAGCGGCGAAGGCACGGAACAAGGTCATGGTGTCGCTCCTTTGACCTCGTACCTGCCCTGCCGGGTGCCGCTTCACAAGGGCGGCGACACCGGTTACGGGCGCTCGGAGCCGCAACGAAACAGGGCCAAGGATGAGCAAAGCAACCGAGCGCCCGAACCGGCCGGCGCTCTCCCTCCATGTCCCGGAGCCGCCGGCGCGGCCGGGGGACGAGGTCGATTTCAGCCATATCGAGATCCCGCCCGCGGGAAGCGTCCGCCGCCCCGATTCCTCCGCTCCCGCCGAGGACACCCATGAGCTGGTCTATTCCCTCGTCCGGGTGCTCGACGAGGAGGGCAAAGCGGTCGGCCCTTGGGATCCGAAGCTCGACGGCGACTCGCTTCGCCGGATCCTTCGCGACATGATGATGGTGCGGACCTACGACGACCGGATGTACCGGGCCCAGAGGCAGGGCAAGACCAGCTTCTACATGAAGTCGACCGGCGAGGAGGCGATCGCGGTCGCCGGCGCCCACGCCCTCGACCGCGACGACATGTGCTTCCCCACCTATCGCCAGCAGGGCCTGCTCGTCGCCCGCGACTATCCGCTCGTCCAGATGATGTGCCAGGTTTACTCGAACAAGGGCGACCCGCTGAAGGGCCGCCAGCTGCCGATCATGTACGCCTCCAACTCGCACGGCTTCTTCACCATCTCGGGCAACCTCGCCACCCAGTTCCCGCAGGCGGTGGGCTGGGCGATGGCCTCCGCGATCGCCGGCGACAGCCGCATTGCGTCCGCCTATATCGGCGACGGCTCGACGGCGGAGGGCGACTTCCACGCCGCCTGCACCTTCGCCGGGGTGTACCGCGCGCCCGTCATCCTCAACGTCGTCAACAACCAGTGGGCGATCTCGACCTTCTCCGGGATCGCCGGCGGCGACCTCACCACCTTCGCCGCCCGGGCCGTCGGCTACGGCATCGCCGGGCTGAGGGTCGACGGCAACGACGCGCTCGCGGTCTACGCCGCCACGCGCTGGGCCGCCGACCGCGCGCGCGCCAATCTCGGGCCGACCCTGATCGAATTCTTCACCTACCGGGTCGAAGGCCATTCCACCTCCGACGACCCCTCGGTCTACCGGCCCCAGAACGCCGGAGCGCAATGGCCGCTCGGCGATCCGGTGGAGCGGCTCAGGCAGCATCTCGTCGCGCTCGGCGAGTGGGACGATGAGCGTCATCGGGCGCAGCTCGACAGCCTCGACTCCGAGGTCCGGGCCGCCCAGAAGGAAGCGGAGAAGCTCGGAACCCTCCAGTCCGACCCCTTCCTCGACATCGCCTCGATGTTCGAGGACGTGTTCGAGGAGCTCCCCTGGCACCTCAAGGAACAGCAGGCCCAGGCGCTGGCCGAGGCGGAGGCGAAGCTCAGATGAGCGTCATGAACATGATCCAGGCGCTCAACAGCGCCCACAAAGTCATGATGGAGCGCGATCCGTCGACCGTCGTCCTCGGCGAGGACGTCGGCTATTTCGGAGGGGTCTTCCGGGTCACCGAAGGGCTGCAGAAGCAGTTCGGAAAGCAGCGCTCGTTCGACGCCCCGATCTCGGAGAACGGGATCATCGCGGTCGCCATCGGGATGGCCGCCTACGGCCTCAAGCCCATCGCCGAGATCCAGTTCGCCGACTACATCTACCCCGGCTTCGACCAGATCGTCTCCGAAGCCGCCAAGATGCGCTACCGGTCGGCGGCCGAATGGAGCCTTCCGATGGTCGTCCGCTCCCCCTACGGCGGCGGAATCTTCGGCGGCCAGACCCACAGCCAGTCCCCCGAGGCGCTGTTCGCCCATGTGGCGGGGATCAAGACGGTCATTCCGTCCAACCCCTACGACGCCAAGGGCCTTCTCATCGCCGCGATCGAGGATCCCGACCCGGTCCTCTTCTTCGAGCCCAAGCGGATCTACAACGGGCCCTTCGACGGCTATTACGAACGTCCGGTCACGCCCTGGGCGAAGCACCCGGCCGCTCAGGTCCCCGACGATTACTACACCGTTCCGCTCGGCAAGGCGGCGGTGGTCAAGGAGGGCGAGGAGGTCACGATCCTCGCCTACGGCACGATGGTCCACGTCGCCCTCGCCACCGCGGCCGCGGAGGGGATCGACGCCGAGGTCGTCGACCTTCGCTCCATCGTCCCGGTGGACATCGAGACGATCGAGGCGTCGGTGAAGAAGACCGGCCGCTGCGTGATCGTCCACGAGGCCACCCGGACCGCCGGCTTCGGAGCCGAATTGAGCGCGCTCGTCCAGGAGCGCTGCTTCTACCATCTCGAAGCGCCCGTCGCCCGGGTCACCGGCTGGGACACGCCCTATCCGCATTCGATGGAATGGGCCTATTTCCCCGGGCCGGTCAGGCTCGGGCTGGCGCTCAAGAAGACTTTGGAGGACTAGTCGGATGGTCGCCTCCCCACCCCGTCATTGCGAGCGTAGCGAAGCAATCCAGCGGCGCCGACGTCCGAAGCCGGATTGCTTCGTCGCTCCGCTCCTCGCAATGACGGCCTAACCAGAGGAACAGCATGGCGCGCTTCGAATTCAAGCTGCCCGACATCGGCGAAGGCATTGCCGAGGCCGAGATCGTCCAATGGCACGTCGCGGTGGGCGACTCGGTCAGGGAGGACCAGCAGCTCGCCGACATGATGACCGACAAGGCGACGGTAGAGATGGAAAGCCCCGTCGCGGGCAAGGTCCTTCAGCTGGCCGGCGAGGTCGGCGACCAGATACCGATCGGCTCCGTGCTGGTCGTGATCGAGACGGAAGCCGCGGCGAGCGAAGGCGCCGACGAGACGGCCGCCGACGGCGAGCGCCACGACGCGGTCGCGCTCGCCGACGGACTGGTCGAGGAGCGGCCCGAGCTCGAGGCGGCGATTCCGAGCACCGGCGAGGATCGCCGCTCGGGCGAGGACCGCAGGGCTGAGCCCCGCGACCAGCCGGACCGGCGCCAGGGGGAAGGCGGGGCCGATGAGACCCCCACTTCCGCTCGCCCTGAGCCTGTCGAAGGGCCTTCTTCTTCCACGGGCGCAGATGAAGGAAAGGGCTTCGACAAGCTCAGCCCGATCGGAAAGCGGGATCCCGGCGATCGGGTCGGCCTCAACCCCCAGCCCGAGCCGCCCGGCAGGGACAAGCTGAAGATCCTCGCCTCCCCGGCAGTCCGCGCCCGCGCCCGCGATCTCGGGATCGACCTCGGCGAGGTGAAGACCGCCGCCGACCGGATCCGGCACTCGGACCTCGACGCCTATCTGCTTTACAACGGGGGCGGCGTTTCCCGCTCCGGCGGCCAGCGCCGCCAGGACGAGACCGTCAAGGTCGTCGGCCTCCGCCGCAAGATCGCCGAGAACATGGCTGAGGCCAAGCGACGCATTCCGCATTTCACCCTGGTCGAGGAATATGACGTCACCGCGCTCGAGCAGACCCGGGCGATGATGAATTCGGACCGCGGCGGCAACCCCAAGCTCACTTTGCTGCCCTTCCTGATCACCGCCATGGCGCGCACGCTCGCCGACTATCCGCAGCTCAACACCCGCTTCGACGACGACGCTAACCTCCTCCATCGCTCCGGCGCGGTGCACATGGGAATGGCGACGCAGACTCCGAACGGCCTCATGGTCCCGGTGATCCGAAACGCCGAGCGGCTGTCCATCTGGGACATTGCCGGGGAGATACTCCGGCTCTCCGAAGCCGCCCGAACCGGGAAGGCGAGCCGCGAGGAATTGTCGGGCTCGACCATCACCATCTCGAGCCTCGGCCCGATGGGCGGGATCGCGTCGACTCCCGTCATCAATCGTCCCGAAGTGGCGATCGTCGCGGTGAACAAGGTCGAGGAGAAGCCGGTCGTGATCGAGGGCGAGCTCGAGATCCGCAAGCGGATGAACCTCTCGCTGAGCTGCGACCACCGGGTCGTCGACGGCTGGGACGCCGCCAACTTCATGCAGGATCTGAAGAAGCTGGTCGAAGCGCCGCTGAAATTGCTGGCCTAAATCCTCCCCTGCATTTGCAGGGGAGGGGGACCATGCGAAGCAT
>DASVSP010000090.1:0-19290 GCA_036388065.1 Allosphingosinicella sp. | reverse complement strand
GGCGGGAGCTTGGGCTTCTCGACCTTCTTCATCCGGAAGAGCAGCCGGTCGTCATTGGTGAACCCCTTCCACCAGACGACGACCCCGAAGGTGGCGAGGATGGCCGGGATTCCGAACGCCAGCTCCGCCCAGTAAAGCGATTTGGGCAGGGCGTTGACGAGCTGCCCGACGATCACCGCGGCCGCGGCCGCCCACACGAGGGGCCAGCGCCATCCCTGTACCGGCGCGCCGAGCAGCCGGCGAAGCAGTCGCGCCTTGAGGATCGAGGCGAGGCCGAGCGCGAGCATCAGCGCCGCCGCTGCGCTGGCCGCCTGATAGGGCTGGACGCTCTCGGGCCGGAGCGGCAGCAGCTTCACGCTTTGGATGAAGAGCAGAGCGAGCGCCGCCTGGACGGCGATCATCAGCACCGAGATCATCAGGTTGCGGTGCCGGGCGACATAGACGAGCGCGCCTTCCGACACCGCCGCCGTCGCCGCAACCACCTCGGCCGCGAGAAGGAAGGCGAGGGCTCCCGTGCCCCCGACGAACTCCTCGCCGACGAGGCCCATGACCGCGTCCCCCGGAAGGCCGAGCGCGAGCGCGATCCCGGCCTGGGCGGCGATCACCCAGAAGCCGACCTGCCGAACCTGCTTGGCCACCGCCCGCCGGTCTCCCTCGGCCAGCTTCTGGGTGATGACCGGGGCTAGGATGGGATCGAAGCTGGTCTTCAGCTTCTGGGGCAGCGAGGCGACCTGCTGCCCGACATAATAGACCCCCACCCAATAAGGCGCGACGAACAGGCCGAGGATGGCGATGTCGAGCCGGCGCGAGCCCCATTCGATCGCGTCGGCGGCGGCCAGCGGGATGTTCCGCCGGGCGACGGCGAGCAGCTTGGCGGGATTGGGCTTCCATTCCGGGGGCAGGCCGTAGCTCCGGTAGAGCGGCCAGAGCGAGGCCGCCAGCCCGGCCGTGACCGAGATGACATAGGCGATGATCAGCCCGTCGCGCGATCGAGTCCCGTCCTCAGCCGCCGGGAAGACCAGGACGCAGGCCCCGGCGGCGATGCTGATCGTCCAGGGCTCGACGATGGCTCGCGCCCGCACCGTGGCTCCAATGTCGTGGCGATAGGCCAGAGCGGCAAGAGCGATGTCGGCGCCGGCGATCCCGAAGATGACCATCGGAAGAAGCCAGTCGGCTCCGTGGATGTCGCCGGCCGGAAACATCGCCTGCGGGAACAGCATCAGGACGAGGGTGAAGAAGGCGGATGCGATGAAGGCTGCGAGGATCGCGTCGGTGACCACGCAGGCATGGGGCCGGTCCGTCGTCGCAAGCTGCTCGGCGAGGCCCCGCTTCAGGCCGAGCGTGGCAAGCTGCGCCGCGAACTCCATGACGATGACCGCATAGGCGAAGGCGCCGAGCGCGTGCGGGCCGTAGAGCCGGCCCGCGATGAACAGGAAGGGAAGGCGGGCGGCGAGCCGGATCAGGAAGCCGAAGAAGTTGGTCCTCCCGCCCCTGGCCAGGGCGGCGATGTCGTCCCCGGCCCCGGGCGGGGCTGAGCTCAATGCGCGGCGCCCCAGTTCGGACCGGTGCCGATATCCACGCCGAGCGGGACGCTGAGGGTCACGGCGGGCTCCGCCGCCCGCTCCATCACCCGGCGGATGACGGCGCTCGCCTGCTCGACGTCGGCCTCGGGGACCTCGAAGACGAGCTCGTCATGGACCTGCATGAGCATTCGGACCGAGCCGAGCCCTTCGCCCTCGAGCGCCGGGCACATCCGGACCATCGCCCGCTTGATGATGTCGGCGCTCGTCCCCTGGATCGGCGCGTTTACCGCGGCCCGCTCGGCGCCCTGGCGCTCGTGCTGGGTCTTGCTCCTGATCATCGGGAAATGAGTCTTTCGCCCGAACAGGGTGGTGGTGAAGCCGGTCTCGCGGACGCCCTCGAGGGTCGAGTGGATATAGTCGCGAATCCCCGGGAAACGCTCGAAATAGCGGTCGATCATCGCCTGCGCTTCGTCCGCGGTGATGCTCAGCCGCCCGGCGAGGCCCCAGCGCGAGATTCCGTAGAGGATCGCGAAGTTGATGGTCTTGGCGCTCGCGCGGGTGTCGCGGGTGACCTCGCCGAACAGCTCCTGGGCCGTCAGGCTGTGAATGTCCGCCCCTTGTGCGAAGGCCGCCTTGAGCTGAGGCACGTCGGCCATGTGCGCGGCGAGGCGGAGCTCGATCTGGCTGTAGTCGGCCGCGAGCATGACATAGCCGGGCTCGGCGACGAAGGCGTCCCGGATCCGGCGGCCGATCTCGGTCCTGATCGGGATGTTCTGGAGGTTGGGATCGGTGGAGGAGAGGCGGCCGGTCTGCGCCCCCGACAGCGAGTAGCTGGTGTGGACCCGCCCGGTCTCCTTGTTGATCTGCTGCTGGAGCGCGTCGGTATAGGTCGACTTCAACTTGGACAGCTGCCGCCATTCGAGCACGAGGGCGGCGATCGGAACGCCTTCGCGGGACAATCGCTCGAGCTCGTTGACGTCGGTCGACCAGGTTCCGGACTTGCCCTTGCGGCCGCCCTTCAGCCCCATCTGGCCGAACAAGACCTCGCCCAGTTGCTGGGGGCTTCCGATCGTGAACTGGCAGCCGGCCTCGCCGCAGATCCTGCCTTCCAGCGCCGTGATCTGGGTCTGGAATTCGTGGCTGAGCCGGCCCAGCTCCTCGCGGTCGACCTTCACCCCTTCGCGCTCCATCCGGGCCACTACGGGCACGAGCGGCCGGTCGACCATCTCGTAGATCCGGGCGACCCGTTCGTGCGGAAGCCGGTTCTTGAACCGGGTCCACAGCCGGAGCGTGACGTCCGCATCCTCGGCGGCATATTCGGTGGCGCGGTCGAGCGGCACCTGGTTGAACTTGATCTGCTTCTGGCCCGAGCCGCAGACGTCCTTGAAGGCGATGCAGTCGTGATCGAGATGCTTCTTGGCCAGATCGTCCATCGAATGGCTGTTGAGGCCCCCGGCGTCGAGGTTGAAGCTCATCACCAGGCTGTCGTCGACCGGAGCGACCTTGATCCCGCGTCGGTCGAAGACGATCCAGTCGAACTTGAAATTGTGGCCGACCTTGAGGATCGCCGGATCCTCGAGCATCGGCTTGAGCTTCGCCAGCGCCACGTCGGCCGGTATCTGGTCCGGCCGCTCCGACAGCAGATCGTGGCCGCCATGTTCGAGCGGGATGTAGCAGGCCTTGCCGCATTCGGTGGCGAGGCTGATCCCGATCAGGTCCGCGGTGACGCAATCGTAGCCGGACGTCTCGGTGTCGACCGCGACCAGGCCGTTCCGGGTCGCCTCGGCGATCCAGGAATCAAGCACCGTCTCGTCGGTTACGGTGACATCGGCGGACCGGTCGATCTTCGGCTCGGGCCGAACCTCGCGCTGCACTGGGGTGACGCTGTCGCTCGGCGCCTTGACCTGCGAGGTTCCGTTGAGGCGCGAAAGCAGGGCCTTGAAGCCCTGCTCCTCGAGGAACTCGCGTAGCGGCGCGTCCGGAATGCCCTTCATCTCGAGGGCCTCGAGCGGCTCGGGCAAGGGCGAGTCGCAAATCAGCCGGACCAGCTCGCGCGACATTCGGGCGGCCTCGGCATGGTCGATCAAATTCTGCTTGAGCTTGGGCTTCTTGATCTCGTCGGCATGGGCGAGGACGGTCTCGACGTCGCCATATTGCTGGATCAGTTGGGCCGCCGTCTTCGGGCCGACGCCCGGGACGCCGGGTATGTTGTCGACGCTGTCGCCCATCAGAGCCAGCACCTCGCCCAATTTCTCGGGCGGAACGCCGAACTTCTCGATGACGTATTCGCGGCCGATCCGGCGGTCGTTCATCGTGTCGTAGAGGTCGAGCCTGCCGTCCTCGACCAGCTGCATCAGGTCCTTGTCCGACGAGACGATGGTGACCCGCCACCCCGCCGCCAGCGCGGCCTTGGAATAGCAGGCGATGATGTCGTCCGCCTCGAGCCCGTCCTCCTCGATGCACGGCAGGGAGAAAGCGCGGGTGGCGTCGCGGATCAGCGGAAACTGCGGGACGAGGTCGGGCGGCGGCGGCGGCCGCTGCGCCTTGTAGCCTTCGAACATGTCGTTGCGGAAGGTATGCGAGCCCGCGTCGAAGATGACCGCGAGGTGGGTCGGCCCCTCCTCCTTGTGGAGGCTCTCGGCGAGCTTCCAAAGCATCGTCGTATAGCCGTAGACGGCGCCGACGTTGAGGCCGTGCCGATTGGTGAGCGGCGGAAGCCGGTGATAGGCGCGGAAGATGTAGCTGGAACCGTCGACCAGATAGAGATGAGGCATCCAAGGGCTCTAGCGCAGCCGGGGCTCCCCGTCATCCCGGCGAAGGCCGGGACCTCGGGGAGACCCGCCGAGACTTTTCCGCCCTGGGGTCCCTCCCGGGATGGCCGGTGGCCGCAATTCTACGGTCTGGGATTCGTTAACCATGCCGCATTAGTCTTCGTCGCATGAGTCGCTGGCTGTTTTTCCTCCTCCCCCTCGCGCTGAGCGCGCCGGCCGCGGCCGCAGCGTTCAAGCCGGCCCGAATCTCCGTGGAGGTGCGCGGAAGCGGGCCCGACGTGATCCTGGTCCCTGGGCTTTCGAGCTCGCGGGGAGTCTGGAACGGCACCGTCGCCGCCGTTCCGGGCTATCGCTATCACCTCGTCCAGGTCGCCGGCTTCGCCGGGACGCCCCCAGGCGGCAATTCCGCCGGTCCCGTCGCCGCCCCGGTCGCCGACGAGATCGCCCGCTACATCGCGGCCAACCGCCTCGGCCGGCCGGCCATCGTCGGCCATTCGATGGGCGGATCGATCGCGATGATGATCGGGGCCCGTCATTCCGCGCTCGCCGGCCGGGTCATGGTGGTCGACATGCTGCCCTCCCCGGTCCGCCCGCTCGGCGTTCGGCCCTCCGCGGTGAAGCCGCTTGCGACCCTGATCGGCGGCGAAATGGCGGGGGCGGGCCGGCTTCGCCGCGACCTCAAGTCGCTCGTCGGCCGTTTCGGCAATTCCGACTGGCTGGACAGCCGGAACGACGCCGGAGTCGTCGGCCGCTCGGTCTCCGAGCTGCTCTCCACCGATCTGACTTCCGAATTGCCGCGAATCCGTGCCCCGCTCACCGTGGTCTATGCCTGCCCGAGGCTCAGTTACGCCTGCGGGACCGTGAGCCGCGCCTATAGTGCCGCTTATTCGCGGCGGCCCGGCACGAAGCTCGTCCGAATCGACCGAAGCGGCCACACTCCGATGTGGGATCAGCCGGCCGCCTTCAGGCCGAGCTTCGGCGCTTCCTGGAAGGGCGCTAGGGCAGGTTCCGTCATTGCGAGGAGCGAAGCGACGAAGCAATCCAACGGGCCTCGGAGGCCGTACTGGATTGCTTCGCTTCGCTCGCAATGACGGCGAGTAAGGCGAGGTTCAACCCGGTGCCTTTACGGACGGCCCATGAAATTGCCGATCTTCATCGCCGCGGCCCTGGCTCTCTCCGTCCTCGCAGCCGCGACGCCCGCCCCCGCACCGTCGGCTCCCGCCGTAAAGCCCTTCGCCCCGACGCGCTTCTCCGTCGTCGTCCAGGGGACTGGGCCGGACGTCATCCTCATCCCCGGACTCACCGGCTCGCGCGACGTGTGGAAGGGGACCGTCGCGGCGGTGCCGGGCTATCGCTACCATCTCGTCCAGGTCGCCGGCTTCGCCAATACGCCGGCCCGCGGCAACGCCCAGGGCGATATCGTCGCCCCGCTCGCCGGGGAAGTCGCGCGCTACATAAGCTCGCGAGGCCTCCGCCGTCCGGCCATCGTCGGTCATTCCATGGGCGGTACCGTGGCAATGCTCGTCGCCGCCCGCCACCCCAGCCTCCCCGGCAAGGTGATGGTCGTCGACATGCTGCCCCAGCCGGCGGGGATACTCGGCGGCGACGCGGCCGGGATGCGCGGCCTCGCCGACAGCCTTCGCGACCTCAGCGCCTCGCCGGGCGGCCGGCGCCTGGTCGAATCGGCGATCCGGCTGTTCGGCAATCCCGAAGGCGGGGCGGATCCGGATGTGACCGCCCGGGCGACTCACGAGCTGGCGCTCACCGACCTGACCCCCGAGCTTTCGCGGATCGCGGCGCCGCTAACGGTCGTATATGCCAGCTTGGACCCGAGCCGGCGGGCGATGGACGACAGCCGCTACCGCACGGCCTATTCGCGCAAGCGCGGTGCCAAGCTCGTTCGGATCGACAATAGCGGTCATATGATCATGTACGACCAGCCGACCCGGTTCAGGGCGGAGCTGAAAGGGTTTTTGGGCAACTAAATCCTCCCCGAGATTTTCTCGGGGAGGGGGACCGCGCGAAGCGCGGTGGAGGGGTTCTTCTTAAGTCAGGAAAGCCCCTCCACCAGGCTTCGCCTGGTCCCCCTCCCCCGCAAATGCGGGGGAGGATTTTTAAGGCACCAGCACCGTGTCCACGGCGTCCGGAAGCAGCTCCGGATAGTCCAGGGTGTAATGGAGCCCCCGGCTCTCCTGACGGGTCAAAGCGGAGCGGACGATAAGCTCGGCGACCTCGACCAGGTTGCGAAGCTCCACCAGGTCGGCCGTTACCCGGAAGTGGCGGTAATAATCGTGGGTTTCCTGCCTGAGCAGGTTGATCCGGTTCAGCGCCCGCTCGAGCCTCTTCGTCGTCCTCACGATCCCGACATAGTCCCACATGAAGCGGCGGATCTCGCGCCAATTGTGGTGGACGACGACTTCCTCGTCCGAATCGGTCACCCGGCTTTCGTCCCAGGGGCGGATCTCGGGAAGCGGCGGAAGCTCGGCCCAGCTCCGGTTGATATGCTCGGCGGCCGCGACTCCGAAGACGAGGCATTCGAGCACCGAGTTGGAGGCGAGCCGGTTGGCGCCGTGCAGGCCCGACATCGTCACCTCTCCGGCGGCGTAGAGGCCCTCGGCGTCGGTCCGGCCGTCGAGGTCGGTCATCACCCCGCCGCAGGTGTAATGGGCCGCGGGAACCACCGGGATCGGCTCGCGGGTGATGTCGATCCCGATGTCGGGCTCCGCGAGGCGCGCGGCGATGGTCGGGAAATGCTCCCGGATGAAGTCCGGCTCTCGGTGGCTGATGTCGAGGTGGACGAAGTCGAGGCCGAGGCGCTTCAGCTCATGGTCGATGGCCCGGGCGACGACGTCGCGCGGGGCCAGCTCCTCGCGCGGGTCGAAGCGCTTCATGAATCGGCGGCCGCCGCCCTTGCCCGGAAGCTTGAGCTTGCCGCCCTCGCCCCTCATCGCCTCGGTGATCAGGAAATTCTTGACGTCATGGTGGTAGAGGCAGGTCGGGTGGAACTGGTTCATCTCCATGTTCGCCACCCGGCAGCCCGCCCTCCACGCCATCGCGATCCCGTCGCCCGTCGAGCCGCGCGGGTTGGTCGAGTAGAGCCAGGCGCGGCTCGCTCCGCCGCTGGCGAGGACGGTCGCCCGCCCGGTGAACAGCTCGACCCGGCCCGACCCGCGGTTGAGCGCGTAGACGCCTCTCACCCTCTTGTCCTCATCGCCGGCGACGGTGTGGCGGCCGGTGACGAGGTCGATCGCCACCCGGTCGGGGATGAGCTCGATATTGGGGTGGGCCGCGGCCGCCGCCTCCAGCGCCTGCTGGACCGCCCAGCCGGTGGCGTCGGCGACGTGGACGATCCGGCGGTGGCTGTGGCCGCCTTCGCGGGTCAGGTGCCAGGGCGCGCCCTCGCCCTTGTTGAACGGGACTCCGAGCGCCGCCAGCCGCTCGATCGCGGCGGGCGCGCTCTCGACGACGAACTCCACCGTCTCGCGGCGATTGAGTCCGGCGCCGGCGACGATCGTATCCTCGATATGGCTCTCGAACGTGTCGCCCGGCTCGAGCACCGCGGCGATCCCGCCCTGGGCGTAGGCGGTCGATCCGGAGGAAAGCCCGCTTTTGGCGAGCACCGCGACCTTGAGGTGCGGCGCCAGGGTGAGCGCTGCGGAGAGGCCGGCCGCGCCGGAGCCGATCACGACGACGTCGAAGGCATGGGTCGTGTCGCCGCTCACTGGATGGAGGCCGCCATCCGTTCGGGCTGATCTTGTCGAAGCCTTCTCCTTCCCATGCTCCCGGGGGAGGGGAAGGAAAGCCCTTCGACAATGATCAGGTGCGGACGTCCCCCGGACATCCGCAGCCATGCCGGGGGCATGGCGACCTGATCATCAGGGCGAACGGAGTTCTTCATCTACGTTCTGCTAGCCCGCCGCATCCGACGCCCTCGTCAGGTTGAGGAACACGTCCTCCAGATCCGCCTCCCGCGTGGAAACGTCGACGATCCCGAAGCCGTCGCGCTGCAGCGCGGCGAGCACCTCGCCGGCATTCACCTTGTCCTTGCGATAGGTGATGGCCAGGGTCCGCTCGCCCCTCAGCTCGATCTTCTCGAAGCAGGTTGCGTCGGGAAGTGCGGCGATGTCGCGGTCGACCGTGACCTCGACCGCTTTCTCCTGAGCCATCCCGACCAGGGTCCGGGTGGTCTCGTTGGCGATGAGCCGGCCGTGGTTGATGATCGCGATCCGGTCGCACAGATTCTCGGCCTCTTCCAGATAATGGGTGGTGAGGACGATCGTCACCCCTTCCGCGTTGAGCTGCCGGACATAGGCCCAGAGCTGCTGGCGAAGCTCGATGTCGACCCCGGCGGTCGGCTCGTCGAGGACCAGGATGGGCGGCGAATGGACCATCGCCTTGGCGACCAGGAGCCGCCGCTTCATTCCGCCCGAAAGGGTGCGCGAGTAAGCGTCGGCCTTGTCCTCGAGCCGGACCGCCCGGAGCAGCTCCAGGGTGCGCCGGCGCTCCCTCGGGACCCCGTAGAGGCCGGCGGTGATCTCGAGAGTTTCGCGCGGGGTGAAGAAAGGGTCGAAGACCAGCTCCTGGGGGACGATCCCGATCGACGCCTTGGAGTTGCGGGGATTCTTGTCGACGTCGAAGCCCCAGATGACGACCCTGCCGCCGCTCTTGTTGACCAGCCCGGCGAGGATGTTGATCAGGGTCGACTTGCCGGCGCCGTTCGGCCCGAGAAGGCCGAAAATCTCGCCTTGCGGAACCTCGAGGCTGACCGTGTCGAGAGCGCGCTTGCCCCCGGCATAGGTCTTTTCGAGCTCGGCGATGGAGATGGCGGCGGCGGTCATTCGCGGGCCTTAGCGTCGCGGGGCGGCAAAGCATAGGAGGCGGGGCGGGCCGACTGTCGCATTCGTCGTCCCGGCGAAAGCCGGGACCTCGGGGAGGCCCGCCGAGGCTTCATCCTGAAGTTTCGGCTTCGCCGGCATAACGATATCGCTACCAGTCGTGACTTGAATATTGACTCAGGTTTCACTTTGAGGCATTCCCCAGGCGAGCCGCAATCGAGACTCCGAAAAGGAGCGCGCGGACCGGGGGAGAGGGGTTGAGGCACTTCACGGCATCGGACGGCGCTCGGATCGCCTATTCGGACGAGGGGCGTGGGCGCCCTCTCGTGCTCCTCCACGGGCTGATGGCGGATTCCGGTTTCTTCGAGCGCCAGCGAGTCCTCTCCGATTCCTTCCGGGTGATCTCGATCGACCTCAGGGGCCACGGCCGCTCTCCGGCCGGACCGGTGCCGCCCACCATCCGCCTTCTCGCCGAAGACGTGGCGGGCCTGGCCCGGGCGATGGAGCTGGAAGGAGCGGTCGGGATCGGCTGGTCGCTCGGCGCCGCGGTGCTCTGGCGGGTCCTTGCCGGGCCGGATTCGCGGCGGTTCGCCGGTTCGGTCGTGGTCGACATGACTCCCCGGGTGCTCAACGATCCGCACTGGGACCTCGGTCTTTCGATCGAGACCTGCGAAGCCCGCACCCAGGCGATTCGCGACGATTTCCCGGCCTTCGCCGCCGCCGCCGGCCAGGCCATCTTCGCGGCTTCCGGAGACGAGGCCGATCGCGCGGCGAGGGCTTTCGCCGCCAACGACCCCGCCGCCATCGGCGCTCTGTGGGAATCGCTGGTCGAGGAAGACTTCCGTCCGCTGCTTGCCGAGATCCGGCAGCCCACGCTCGTCGTCCACGGCGCCCACAGCCATCTCTACGGCGCGGACACCGCCGGCCACCTCGTCGAAGCCCTGCCCACGGCCCGGGCCGTGACCTTCGACCGGTCCGGCCACGCCCCGCATCTCGAGCAGCCCGAATTGTTCAACGCCACGCTTCGCCAGTTCGCGGCGAGCCTGCCGCCAGTCCGTCAAACCGAAACCACAGCCTGAAAATGCCAGGAGACACCGCCATGACCCGTAGCCGCACCCTGACCGCCCTGAGGCTCGGCGCCGCCGTCGCCGCGCTCGCCGCTATCCCCGCCCCACTCTGGGCCCAGGCTGAGGAGGCGCCCGCCGGAGCCACCGAAGAGGAGGCGGCCGCAGCCGCCAACCAGGCGATCGACGAATCGGCGACGGCCGGGCCGGTCGAAGACGCCGACATCGTCGTCACCGCGCGCCGCCGCGCCGAGAACCTCCTCGACGTTCCGATCGCCGTCACCGCTTATTCGGGTGAGACCCTGGAGCGGATGGGCGCGACCGACATCACCGATCTCTCCGACACCACCCCCAACGTCACGATCGAGACGTCGCGCGGCACCAACACCACCCTCACCGCCTTCATCCGCGGCGTCGGCCAGCAGGATCCGGTCGCCGGGTTCGAAGCCGGAGTCGGCCTCTATCTCGACGACGTCTACCTGAACCGGCCGCAGGCCGCGGTGCTCGATATCTACGACGTCGAGCGGATCGAGGTGCTTCGCGGCCCCCAGGGCACGCTCTACGGCCGCAACACGATCGGCGGAGCGATCAAATATGTCACCCGCCGGCTTTCCGATCTCCCCACCTTCCGGGCCCGGGCCAATCTGGGGACCTACAGCCAGGCGGACCTCATCCTCTCGGCCAGCACTCCCGTCGCCGACGGGATCAAGATCGGCGGCTCGGTCGCCCGTCTCTACAGGAAGGGCTTCGGCGACAATCTCACCACCGGCCAGGAGAATTACAATCGCGACGTCTGGGCAGCCCGCGCCACCGTCGAGCTTGACCCGGCGGACGGGATCTCGATCCGCTTCTCGGGCGACTATACCAAGGACAACACCAACCCGCGCGGCGGTCACCGACTGATCCCGGGCCTGCTGTCGGGGGCGCCCGTCCTCGACAATGTCTACGACAGCCGCGGCGGACTCGTGAACCCGAAGCAGGAGATCAAGGCTTACGGCGGAGCGGCCCATCTCGAGATCGAGGTCACCGACGCCATAACCGTCCGCAACATCACCGCCTATCGCCAGGACCGCTCGGCGACTCCGATCGACTTCGAGGCCCTTCCAGCCGCCGATGTCGACGTTCCCGCAATCTACCGCAACCGGCAATTCTCCAACGAATTCCAGATCCTTGTCGACAGCGGCCCGCTCAACGCGGTGATGGGCGCCTATTATCTGAACGCCAACGCCAACAACATCTTCGACGTGGTGCTGGCAACGACCGGCGCGCTGATCGGGGTCCCCGGCTTCACTGCCTCGACCTTCGGCGACGTCGACACCCGGACCTATGCGGCCTTCGCCGACTTCACCTACGACATCAGCGATCTGGTCCACCTTTCTTTGGGCGGCCGCTACACGTCGGACAAGCGAACGGCGACCGTGATCCGCAAGAATCTGGCCGGCGGCGCCTCGCCGGAGCTGGGCGGAGCCGGAGTCCAGCTGGGCGCGCTCACCTCCAACTTCACCGGCTCGAAGACATTCAAGGAGTTCACGCCCCGAGCGTCGATCAGCTTTACCCCGGACGATAACAACAATCTCTACGCAAGCTATTCGAAGGGCTTCAAAGGCGGCAGCTTCGACCCCCGCGGCCTCTCGACGCAGGCGCCCGACCTCAACGGCGACAAGGTCCGAAGCGCGGAGGAGATCTTCGACTACTTCCTGTTCGAGCCGGAGAAGGTCACCAGCTACGAGATCGGCTACAAGACCTCGATGTTCGACCGGCGCCTGAGGCTCGCCGTCGCCGGCTTCTACGCCGACTACAAGGACGTCCAGGTGCCGGGATCCGTCGGAGCGATCGTCAACGGAATCCCGACCTTCGTGGGGGTCACGACCAACGCAGGCAAGGCGAGCTTCAAGGGCGTGGAAGTCGAGGCTCTGGCTACCCTGTTCCGGCGCGACGACGGCTCGCGCCTGAACTTCGCCGGCACGCTCGGCTATCTCGACGCCAAATATGACGAGTTCGTCACCCAGGTCGCCAATTTCGACGCCAGCGGCAATCCGGCCCCCGGGCCGGGCAAGCCCGTCGACGTGGCCGACTTCCGCCGGATCCAGAACACGCCGAAATGGACCCTGTCCGGCACTCTCGATTATTCGAGGCGGATGATGGGCGGCGAGATCAACGCGTCGACCACGCTCTCCTACCGGAGCAAGACTTTCCAGTTCGAGACTCCGAGCCCGTTCCTGGATCAGCCGGGCTACGCCCTTCTCGACGCCAGTGTGGTCTGGACGAGCGAGGACGACCGCTGGACGGTCGGACTCCACGGCAAGAACCTGACGGACAAGCAATATATCACCTCCGGCTATCAGTTCCTCAACGTCAATCCGGTCACTGGCGCGCCGGTCCTCGCGGTCCTTCCGGCGTCCCCGGTCTTCGGGAAGCCGGGGGTCGCGCCGTCGCTCGGCCGCGAGGGGGTCGTCACCACCTATTACGGCAATCCGAGACAGGTCTTCCTCAGCCTGGGCCTGAAGTTCTAGGGCCAACCGGTCGGCACCGTCATTGCGAGCGAAGCGAAGCAATCCAGCGGCCGGGCTGTAACTCGATTGCTTCGTCGCTGCTGCTACGCAGCAGTCTATCCTGAGCGCCGCCGCAGGCGGCGTCGAAGGGCTCCTCGCAATGACGGAGCCGTCGATCGAAAGGTGACAGAATGGCGACGCGGAATGCCGGAATAGAAGGAGGCACAGCCCCCGGCGGCCGGGTCCTCGCGATCCTGCTGATCGCCTACATCTTCAACTTCATCGACCGGCAGATCATCGGGGTGCTCGCGGTTCCGATCAAGGCGGAGCTCGGCCTTTCGGACCGCCAGCTCGGGCTGATGGGCGGGATCGCCTTCGCGCTCTTCTATTCGGGGCTGGCGATCCCGATCGCCTGGCTCGCCGACCGCAAGAGCCGGGTCAACATCATCGCCGTCTCGGTGGCCTTGTGGAGCGCCTTCACGGCGGTCTGCGGCCTGGCCCAGAATTTCTGGCACCTGTTCCTGGCCCGGATGGGGGTCGGGATCGGCGAGGCGGGCGGAGTCGCGCCTTCCTATGCCCTCATCTCCGATTTCTATCCGAAGGAAAGGCGGGCCCGGGCGCTCGCCCTGTTCTCGCTCGGGATCCCGATCGGCTCCGCTCTCGGGGTCTTCTTCGGAGGCTGGATCGCGAGCCATCTCGACTGGCGCTCGGCCTTCCTGATCGTCGGCCTCGCCGGCCTTCCGGCCGCACTTCTGGTCAAGCTCGGAGTCCCGGAGCCGGTGCGCGGCGGCTTCGACACCGCGGACGGGCAGGCGAGCGAGCCGGCGCCGCCCTTCCTCCGAGTCGTCGGGACCCTGGCGAGCAAGCCGAGCTTCTGGCTTCTCTCGTTCGGCGCCGCCTCCGGCTCGATCCTCGGCTACGGCCTGATCTTCTGGCTCCCGAGCTTCTTCAGCCGGAGCTTCGGGCTCGAGCTCGCCCAGGTCGGCTGGTTCTACGGCTCGATCGTCCTCATCGGCGGAGTGGCCGGCACCTGGCTCGGCGGCTGGATCGGGGACCGGGTCGCTGCGGACAATCCCGGAGCCTATGCGCTAGTGCCCGCAATCTGCTTCCTGATCGCAGCGCCGGTCTTCGCCTTCGGCCTGTTCGCTCCGTCGCTGACGATCGGCTGGATCCTGTTCGCGATCGGCCAGATGCTCGCGCTCGCCTGGCTCGGCCCGGTGATCGCCGCCGTCCAGCATATCGTCCCGCCCAACATGCGCGCGACCGCGTCGGCGAGCTTCCTGTTCATCAACAACCTGATCGGGATCGGATTCGGGATCTTCTTCCTCGGCTTCATGTCGGACCGGATGACGGCCGCCCACGGCGCCGACGCGCTCCAATATTCGATCCTCTACGGCCTCGGCTTCTACGTCCTGAGCGCCCTCATCTACCTCGCCGCCTCCACCCGCCTGAAGCGCGACTGGCACCGCTAGCTTGCCTCCCCATCGGGAGATGGGGAGGGGGACCGGGCGAAGCCTGGTGGAGGGGTAGCTGGCGCCGACTCCGAGGATCCAGCGCTGAACCGCAGACCTGGTAGCCTTCTACCCCTCCACCACACTTCGTGTGGTCCCCCTCCCCATGCTGCGCACGGGGAGGACAGCGGGCTCCGCGGCGGCCTTCAGCAGATGGGATTGGAGCGCCTTCAGCCGGGCCGGATTCTCGATCTTCGCCCCGTGGAGATCCGTCAGGTAGAAGACGTCCACCGCGCGCTCGCCATAGGTGGCGATGTGTGCGCTGTGGATCGCCGCTTTCGATTCGTAGAGAGCCCGAGCAAGCCCGCTGAGCAAGGCGGCGCGGTCCCGCGCGTTGACCTCGACCACGGTGTAGCGGCTCGACGCCTGGTTATCGACGAAGACGGCGGGCCGGATGGCGAAGGCCTCGGCACGGAGCAAAGGCAGGGCCTTGGCCTCGAGCCGGTCCATCGCCGGCTCCTGGCCCTCGACCGCGCGGAGCACATTCTCCTCGAGGCGCTTCAGCTGGTGGCGGTCGGCGAACGGCTTCCCCTTCGAATCCTGGATGAGGAAATTGTCGACCGCCATTCCGTCCTGGGTGGTGTGGATCCGGGCGTCGATGATGTTGGCTCCGGCCAGGCTGATCGCAGCGCTCAGATGGTAGAACAGGCCCGGCCGGTCCTTGGCGTAGACGCTGAGCAGCGTCGCCCCGCGTTCCTCCTCCACCGACGCGGCGAGCGGGCGGGTCCTGGCCGGCGCCCGGTCCGCGCAATCCATCAGGACGGCGTTCTTCTCGAGCACGTCGGCCGGCTCGGCCAGCCAGTAGCTGTCGGGCAGCCTCCAGGCGTGGCGGGCGAACCGGGATTCCTCCCAGCCGAGCCGAGCCGCAAGCTCCGACTGCATCGCGGCGATCCGCTCGCTCCGGCCCTTCTGCTTGTGGCCGAGCCGAAGCGCCTCCTCCGCCGAATCGAACAATTCGCGAAGCAGCTGGCGCTTCCAGCCGTTCCATACGCCCGGCCCCACCGCCTGGATGTCGACGACGGTGAGGATGAAGAGCAGCCTGAGCCGCTCCGGGCTCTGCACCCGGGCGGCGAAGTCCTGGATCGTCTGCGGATCGGCGAGGTCGCGCTTGAAGGCCGTCGCCGACATCAGCAGGTGCCAGCGCACCAGCCAGGCGACGGTCTCGGTCTCCGCCTCGTCGAGGCCCAGCCTCGGGCATAGCGCACTCACAACCTCGGCGCCAAGCAGGCTGTGGTCGCCGCCCCGGCCCTTGGCGATGTCGTGGAGGAGGATCGCGGCGTAGAGGACCCGCCGCGAGGCGATGTGGCGGAACAGCGCCGTCGCGAGCGGGTGATCGTCCTTCAGCTCCCCTTTCTCGATCCGCGAAACGAGTCCGATCGCCCGGATGCTGTGCTCGTCGACCGTGTAGTGATGGTACATGTCGAACTGCATCTGGGCGACGACCCGGCCGAAGTCGGGAACGAATCGCCCGAACACCCCGGCCTCGTTCATCCACCTGAGGACCGTTTCCGGGTCCCTCGGGCTGGTCAGGACGTCGAGGAAGAGGCGGTTGGCCCGGGAGTCCTCGCGCACTTCGTCGACGAGCTTGGAATCGCGGGCGGCGGCGCGCATCGCCAGCGGGTGGATTTCGAGGCCGTAGAGGTCGGCGAGCGCGAAGATCTGAAGCAGCCGTACCGGATCCTCGCGGAAATAATCGTCGCTCGGCAAGGCGAGCCGGCCGCGGTCCAGGACGAAGCCTTCGAGCCGGCTCGGCCGGCGCCGGATCGTGGGAAGCCCGAAGCGCCCGCCCTTCCTGGCGAACTTCTCGTCGAGATGGGCGAGGAACACCCCGGTCAGGTCGCCCACGGTTTTGGCGTGAAGGAAATAATGGCGCATGAAGCGCTCGACCGGCGATTTTCCGGGGCGGTCGGCGTAGCGCATCCGGCCGGCGATCTCGCGCTGATAGTCGAAGGTCAGCCGCTCCTCGGCCCGGCCGGCGACGCAGTGGAGATGGCAGCGGACCGCCCACAGGAAGCGCTCGGCCCGCCGGAACTGGTGCAATTCGGTCTCGGAGAGGAGCCCCACTCCGACCAGGTCGGCGACGCTTCGCACCTGATAGGCATATTTGCCGATCCAGAAGAGCGTGTGGAGGTCGCGAAGGCCGCCCTTGCCCTCCTTGACGTTGGGCTCGACCACGTAGCGGCTGTCGCCCATGCGCCGGTGGCGAGCGTTCCTTTCCTCCAGCTTCTCGGTGACGAAGCTCTTCGCCTTGCCGGCGACCACCTCCTTCCAGAAGCGCGCCTGGACCTCGTCGAACAAGGGCTCGTCGCCCCACAGCCAGCGCCCCTCCAGAAGGGCGGTCCGGACGGTGTGATCGGTGGAGGCGAGCTCGATCAGCTCGTCCACCGAGCGGGTCGAGGGGCCGAGCTTCAGCCCCAGGTCCCAGAGCAGATAGAGGACCCCTTCCACCGCCTGCCGGGCCCAGGGGCCCGGTTTTCCGGGCGTGACGAAGGCGATGTCGACGTCGGAATGAAGCGCCATCTCGCCCCGGCCGTAGCCCCCGACCGCGAGGATCAACAGCCGGTCGGCCGGCTGCGGCGGCCCGAGCGCGGCGACCGCATGGTCGAAGGCGAGGCGGACGATCTGGTCGGTGAGGAAGGCGTAGGCGGCCGCGGTCTCGGTTCCCGCATAGGGCTTGTCGTCGAGGCGGCGGCTTATTTCCGACCGCCCGGCGGTGAGCGCCTGCTTGAGGATCGACGGCGCGGCCTCCGGAGCCGAAGCGAGCGAGTCCGCGAGGCTCCGGCGATCGACGATCGAGCGCTTGTCGGGGACGGAGGCGAAACGGGTCGTCATTCTCCGCAACTTAGGAGAATTCGGCCCTCATGTCGTCATTGCGAGCGAAGCGAGGCAATCCAGGCCGAGCCGACATCAATCCCTCTCCCGTCCTTACGGGAGAGGAGGGGCCCAAGCGGAGCTTGGGAGGTGAGGGTCTGTACACCGGAGTCAGAAAGACCCTCACCTCCCACCGCTTCGCCGCGGGCCCCTCCTCTCCCGCGCAAAGCGGGAGAGGCGTTCTGGGCTTCGTCGGAACCGGGCGCAGGGTCAGCCTTCGCCGGAGGCGAGCCGTTTCAGACGGTAGACCAGCTCCAAAGCCTCGCGCGGGCTGAGCGAGTCGGCGTCGACCTCGGCAAGCGCCGATTGCAGCGGATCGGGCGCTTCCTCCTCGGGCTGGGCGATTGCGGCGAACAGCGGAAGGTCGTCGAGGCCCGCGGCGATTCCCCCGGTCGCGGCCCGGCCCCGCTCCAATTTGGCGAGGACGGATTTGGCCCGGGCGAGCACCGGTGCGGGCAGGCCGGCGAGCTTGGCGACGGCGAGGCCGTAGCTTCGATCGGCCGGGCCCTTCGCCACTTCGTGGAGGAGGACGAGGTCGCCTTTCCATTCGCGGGCCCGGACATGATGGAGCGAGAGCGAATCGAGCCGTTCGGCCAGCCTGGTCAGCTCGTGATAATGGGTCGCGAACAGGCAGCGGCAGCGGTTGCGGTCGTGGATCGCCTCGGTCACCGCCCAGGCGATCGCCAGCCCGTCATAGGTGGAGGTGCCCCGCCCGACCTCGTCGAGGATGACGAAGCTCCGCTCGGTGGCCTGGGAGAGGATTGCGGCGGTCTCGACCATTTCGACCATGAAGGTGGATCGGCCGCGGGCGAGGTTGTCGGAGGCTCCGACCCGGCTGAACAACCGGTCGACCAGGCCCAGCGTGGCGCGGGCCGCGGGGACGAAGGACCCCGCCTGGGCGAGCACGGCGATCAGGGCGTTCTGGCGAAGGAAGGTCGACTTGCCGCCCATGTTCGGACCGGTCACCAGCCAAAGCCGCTCCTCCTCCGAGAGGCAGCAATCGTTGGCGACGAACCGACCCCCCGAGGCCCGGAGCGAATCCTCGACCACGGGATGGCGCCCGCCCTCGATGTCGAAGCAAGCGTGGCCGACGAAGCCGGGCCTCGACCAGCCCCCTTCCACCGCCCGCTCGGCGAGCGCCGCGGCGACGTCGAGCCGGGCGAGGGCGTCGGCGGCCGAGGCGATCGGCTCGGCGCGGGCGAGCGCCGCGGCGGTCAGTTCCTCCAGATGCGCCGCCTCGGCGGCCAGCGCGTGGGCCCCCGCCTGGCCAACCCTCATCGCCTGCTCGTGCAGGTCCGGAGCGTTGAACCGGACGACCCCCGCCAGGGTCTGCCGATGGGTGAATCCCGAATCCACCGCCATCAGCGGGTCGGCATGCCGCGCCGGCACTTCGATATGGAAGCCGAGCACCCCGTTGTGGCGGATCTTGAGTGTGGCGATCCCGGTCTGCTGGCGGTAGCGGGCCTCGAGGACGGCGATGGCCCGGCGGCCCTCGCCACCGGTCGCCCGCAGGTCGTCCAGGGCCGCGTCATAGCCTTCCGCGATATAGCCGCCCTGCGCGGAATCGATCGGCGGCGACGGGACCAGCGCCCGGTCGAGCAGGTCGGTGAGCTCTCCATGGCCGGTCAGCGCCGGCAGAAGGGTGGCAAGCAAAAGCGGCGGATCGGGCAGCGCCGTCAGCCGGGCGTTGAGTCGGCGGGTCTCGTTGAGGCCGTCGCGAAGCTGGCCGAGGTCGCGCGGTCCCCCGCGCCCGGCGACCAGGCGCCCCAGCGCCCGGCCGATGTCGGGAAGCGCCTTGAGCTGGCGCCGGAGCGATTCGCGAAGGCCGGAATCCCCTTCGAGCAGAGCGACGAGATCGAGCCTGGCCTCGATCGCCGCCCGGTCGAGCAGAGGCGCTCCCAGATCGGCGGCGAGCAACCGGGCGCCGGCGCCGGTTACGGTGCGGTCGACGGCGTGGAGAAGGCTTCCGGCCCGCCCCCCGGTCGCCGCCTGGGTCAGCTCCAGGCTCTCCCGAGTCGCAGCGTCGATCATCATGTGGTCGCCAAAGGCTCGGGCCACCGGCGGGCGGAGGAAAGGCAGCGACTCCTTGGCGACCTCGTCGAGATAGCAGAGCAGGCCGCCGGCCGCGCACAGGGCCGCCCGGTCGAAGGCGCCGAAGCCGTCCAGGGTCGCGACTTCGAACCTTTCCTTCAGCCGCCGCTCGGCGGCGAGGCTGTCGAACCC
>DASVSP010000089.1:0-7487 GCA_036388065.1 Allosphingosinicella sp. | reverse complement strand
CTGGGTGCCGGTGAGAGCGCGCGCATAGCGCCTCAGGAAGGGGAGGTGCGGCGCGAGATCCTGACCAAGCGACATGTTCGTTTCGACTCCTGTTCGATCCGGGTCCTATTGAGGTTGCGCCCGCGCTTTGCAACCCGCCTTTCGGCGCGCACGACTGACACAAACAGCAGAGAAAATCGGCCCGGCCCGCTCCTCACGCGGCGTTGGAACCAATCAGCGAGTTTTTTGTTTCCACGGCGACTGCGGGCCATTATCTGGCTGCGGGGTGGGTCCTGCGCATTCGGTTTTTCGATTTCGGTCGGGATCGCGATGGACGCCGGACGAAATGCAGCGGGTGCGACGCGGGCGCCGCGAGGGGTAGACGATTTGAGCTTCCAGAACGAAGGCGACGCCGAAACCGATCGCCGGCCCAAAACCGATCCCTCCCATGCCCAAGCCGATAGTGAAAACATGCCCAAAAGCCGGAAGCGTCGCGGCTCCAACAGCGAGATCGGCCAGGCATTGCGCCAGGCTTATAGCGACGCTGTCGACGAGACCGTTCCTCCCGAATTCCTCGATCTGCTGGGTAGGCTGGGCTGAAGTGTGAGTGCCGTGGCACCGAACCGTTCGGGCTGAGCTTGTCGAAGCCCTTTTTTCGTCCGCCGCCGCTTTTCAGCACACGCCAAGGAAGTAGGATGGGCTTCGACGAGCTCAGCCCAGACGGAGTGGGCGATTCACCCGATGGGTTTTGCTTGAAGGGCCGCCGCTCGGCGGTATCGGAACGGCGTGGCGACTGAATCGAAAGGCTGGCTCGCGTCCCGCTTCGCCCGGCTCTCGACCGGGCTCAAGATGGCGCTCATCTTCAGCACGGCGCTCTTTCCGCTTGGCCTGGTCGCGATCGTCGTCTCGATCCTGAGCGCCGACGAGAAGAAAGCCGACCGCCGCGAGGAGACCCTGTCCCGGCTCGAGCTCAAGGCCCAACGGCTGAACTCGGCCTTTTCGCGAAGCGTCCTGACCATCAACACCGCAAGCGTCGCGATCTCGCTCACCCCGGCGGGATCGCGGGTCTGCGAGACGACCCTGAGGCAGCTCGAGCAGGGCCCTGTGACGGTCCGCTACGCCCTCTATGCCGGCGACGGCAATCTGCGCTGCTCGAGCGCCGGCTTCCGGCCGTCGGTGGAAGGCGCCAGGGCGCACCGCTCGGGAACCATCGCCCGCCTGAATGGCAACGGCTCGGCGCTCAGCCTGTTCGTCTTCGGCAAGGAGGGCCAGCTCGAAGGGGTCGCCGAATATGGCCGCCAGGCACTCGCCGACCTGACCTACATCCCGGGCACCAGCCGCGACTTCAACCTCGACCTCAGCGACGGGCCGAGGCGAATGGTTCTACGCTCCGATTTCAAGGCCGGAGCCTGGCGCCAGCGGGTTGAGGGCACCGAGTCGGTCGCCGGCGAACAGCTTCGGCTCAGCATCCTCCTGTCCGCGATTCCGATCACCCTTGCCGACGTGCTTCTCATCCTTCTTCCGGTGCTGATGTGGGTCTTCGCGACGCTGATAGGCTGGTGGATCCTGAGCCGCCTGCTGTTGAGGCCCCTTGCCCGAATGGAACGGGCAGTCGCGGCCTACAGGCCGGGCGACCGCGAGCTCGCCCTGCCCCGAGTCGCAACGCCGGCCCGGGAGATCCGCGAGCTCGGTGAGGCCTTCGACCGCGCGGTCCGCACCCTTGCGCGCCACGAGGCCGAGCTCGAAGCCGCGGTGGAGCGACAGACCAAGCTGGTCCGCGAGGTCCATCACCGGGTGAAGAACAACCTTCAGGTCGTCGCTTCCCTGCTCAACATCCACTCGCGCGGCTCGCCCAACGAGGAGGTCGCAGCCGCCTACGCCTCGATCCAGCGCCGGGTCGACGCGCTCGCCGTCGTCCACCGCAACCATTTCGCGGAGCTCGAGGAGAATCGCGGCGTCGCGCTGAAGCCGCTCATCTCCGAGCTTGCAGCGAACCTCCGCGCCACCGCGCCCGCCTCGGCCTCCGGAATGGCGATCCGCCTCGCCCTGGAGCCTTATTACGTGACTCAGGACGTCGCCGTCTCGGTCGCCTTCCTGATCACCGAGATCGCCGAATATGCGATGCTGTGCGGCGCCGGAGCGGTCAGCATCGCCCTGAGCGGCGAGGGCGCGAGCGGCGCGACCGCACGTCTCGCCATCCAATCGGACAGCCTTCGCCCGGGCGCGGGCTGCGAGGCGATATTGACGGAACGATTCGAACGGATCGTCACCGGCCTGTCCCGCCAGCTCCGCTCGACCATCGACCGCGACCTCGAGGTCGGCCGCTATGCCCTTGCAGTCGCGGTGGTGGACAAGGGGGAGCGGTGATCGGCCGTCACCCTAGCTCCTGTCGTCCCTATTCTTCACGTCGTCCGAATAATCAGGGCGAGCGGCATCCTCTTTGGCGGCTCGAGCCAAGTCCTCGCTGTCCTGCCCGGCCTCGACCGCGGTTTCGACATTGGGCTTCTCGTCCCGGTGGACCCCGTGCAGGTCGCTATGCGGTGTTGATTTCGGCGGTTTGGCCACGAATTCGCTCCTCTTCTCCCTCCTGAACCGGCGGGAGCTTCGGCCGGTTTCGAAAAATTTTCAGCGAATGCGATTTTTTTGCCGATCGGCGGGAACCCCTCAAAGCCTTCCTCGTTATGAAGTTCGGATAGTGACCTTTTGCCCCCCCGCTCTCGCTATCCACGACATGAGCCCGGACGCGCCAACCTCCCCCCCCCCGGTGGCGCCTCCGGGCTCAAATTTTTCCAGAACAGATCGAACTCCCATCATTCCCGCGAAGGCCGGAATCCATGAACATTGACGCCTGAAGCAAATCCGCGGGCACCCGTGTTCGTGGATGCCGGGTCAGGCCCGGCGTGACGGCGAGAGGCGCCGCCGACGAGCCGCCCACACCGAGCGAACGGCAACGGAACAATGTCCCCGGCCCCCGCATTTCCTCCTTCACCTTGCAACTTCGCGGGCGCGACGCGCCCGGCGTTGCATTCGAGGAGACCGAACATGCGTAAGCTTATCACCCTCGCCTTCATCGCCACCGGCCTGACCCTCAGCGCCTGCAACACCGTTCACGGCGCCGCGAACGACGTCGAATCGACCACCGATTGCGCCGACGGCAAGCCCGGCAACTGCTGAGCCGCCCCACAACCCTTCGAAGAGGCCGCCTTCGGGCGGCCTTTTTTTCGTCGTTGCGAGCGAAGCGAAGCCATCCAGGCTGCCTCGGAGGGTCGCGTCGATCGCTTCTTCGCTTCGCTCCCTGCAAAGGCGCGATCGGAAGTCAGACCCGCGGCGCGGCCACCATTTCGACGACGGTCAGCCCGGCCCCCGGCGCCGGTTCCGGCAGGGTGAGGCGGTAGCGGAACTCGCCGATACGCTCGACCATCCCGGCGGCGTCGCGTTCGGGAGAATCGCCATAGGCCAGCGGAGTCCTCGATCCGGCCGGCACCGTCCCGCCCAGGAAGACGAGCCGCTCGCCCCCTTTCAGCTCCCACAAATAGCCGCCCAGCCGAAGGCCGCGAAGCTCGGTGGCCAGAGTGAGCTGCCCCTCCTCCACGCCCACATAGCAAAAGCCCGGCGCCGAGCTCACCCATTTGCGGCCGCCGGGCCGGACGTAGCGGCACCGGTAGCTTCCCGGCGCCGGCGCCGCCCAGGCGAGGCGCGCCTCCGGAGCGAGAAGCTCGCCTTCGGCCGCGATCCGGCGCGACAGTTTCGCCGTCCGGCCGGCCTCAAGCGCCTGCCGCCAGCGGTCGGGAAGGCCGTCCAGGGCGATCGAGTCGCGCTCGGAGGCGACGCTCCGCCACCGCTCCGCCTCTTCCAGGACCACTCTGGGTCCGGCCTCGGCCGGCCTTCCAGGCGGCGCCGTCCGGCACGCCGCGGCTCCAGCCAGAATTACAAGGCAATAGACAAGACGCAGCCGCGACATGCGGAATCCCTCCCACCAAAGTTCTCACGCCACGCCTACAAAACCCGCCCGAGCGAGGATCAGGCTCTCCGCCGAGCCGAAGCGATCGGCACCACGCCCTGCGCATCCGACTCCATCAGCCACGGCGCGAGCTCCCGCCCTTCCATCGCCCGGGCGATGAAGAAGCCCTGGGCATGGTCGCAGCCGAGCTCTGCGAGCAAGGCCAGGGTCTCGGCATCCTCCACCCCTTCCGCGGTCGCGGAGAGGCCGAGGCCGTGGGCAAGGTCGATCACCGCCTTGACGATGAGTCGCGATTCGCGGGAGCGCACCGCCTCGCCGACGAAGCATTGATCGACCTTGAGCTCGTTATAGGGCAGCTGGCGCAGCTGGAGCAGTGAGGAATAACCCGTACCGAAATCGTCGAGCGCGAGGCTCATCCCCTTGAGCCGGAACCGGGTCAGGGTGTCGAGCAGCCGGACGAGATGCTGGGTCGCCCCTTCCGTCACCTCGATCGTCAGGCACCCGGCCGGAACCCCTTCGGTCTGGCAGAGCCGATGGAGGTAGTCGGGGAAATAGACGTCGCGAAGGCTCAGCGCCGAGACGTTGAAGGCGATGCTGGTGCGGATCCCCTGCTCGCTCCAGGTCACCCATTGCTTGAGCCCGCGCCTCAGCACCCAGTCGGTCAGCTCGTCGATCAGCCCGTAGCGCTCCGCCAACGGAACGAAGGCCGAGGGCTCGACCGTTCCGAGCGCCCGATGCTTCCAGCGCGCAAGCGCTTCCACGCCCACCAGGCGGCCGTCGGCGACCGAGACCTTCGGCTGATAGAGCAAGGACAGCTCGTCCCGCTCCACCGCCAGCTGAAGCTCGGTGACGAGCTCCGATTCAGAAACCGATGCAGCCCGCATTCTGCGCCTCCCGTCCCTTCATGGCGTCCATCAGCTGCTGGATTCGCACCGGCTTTTGAAGCGGCCCCGCCATTCGGAGGCCGAGCGCCGTGCCGAGGCGCATCGCCGCCTCGAGCACCCGCCCGTCGAAGCCGCTGATCGGCAGGACCAGAGCCGCGCTCTTCTCCTCCGCGAGGAAGCGCAGAAGCTCCACTCCGTCGCTTCGGGGCAAGGCCAGGTCGAGCACGACCGTCTCCGGGTCGCAGGCGAGATACTGGCTCCGGAAGCTCTCCGCGGTGACGGTGATGATCGCCTCGTAGCCGCATTCCTCGGCCGCGTGGGCGATGAATCGGGCGACCGAGAGCTCGTCGTCGATCAGCAGCAGCCGCCGCCGGGCGACGGGCTGGCGAATCAGCGCTCGAAGCGCGGCCTGGGGAAGCGGCTCAGCCATGACGGCGGGACTTGCGGCGATCGGCCATCTCGGCCTCCTTTGCTTCGCCCCCCTCGAGGCGACTCAACACCGGCAAAGGTTAAGGAAGTGCTAAAGGGCGGGGTTCAAAATAAGCGGTGCCGCCGAGGCGTGGGGCGGATGCGCCGAAAGCACCTCTCCCGCTTTTCGCGGGAGAGGAGGGGCCCAAGCGAAGCTTGGGAGGTGAGGGTCTATACACCGGACTCAGCAAGACCCTCACCTCCCACCGCTTCGCGGTGGGCCCCTCCTCTCCCGTAAGTACGGGAGAGGCGAAGTGGCAGTGTCACTCTAAACGGCCGGAGGCGCGACCGCCGCTTCCTTGGCCCGCTTGCGCTCGGTGAACCAGATCGCGATCAGGGAGAGCTCGTAGAGGAGGATGAGCGGGATCGCGAGTAGGAACTGGGAGACGATGTCGGGCGGGGTCGCGACCGCCGCGATGACGAAGGCGACCAGGATCGCGTAGCGCCGGCCACTCTTGAGCTGGTTTCGGGTCACCAGCCCCGCCCGTTCCAGAAGCATCAGCAGGATCGGCAGCAGGAAGGCGATCCCGAAGGCGAAGATGAAGTGCATGACGAAGGAGAGATATTCCCCCATCGCCGGCAGCGCCTCCTGCTGGATGCCGGGTATCTGGCCCTGGTATCCAAGGAAGAATTTGATCGCGAGCGGCATCACCACGTAATAAGCCAATGCCCCGCCACCGATGAACAGCACCGGCGTTGCGAGCAGGAACGGCAGGAAGGCGCGCTTCTCCTTGGCGTAGAGGCCCGGCGCGACGAACATCCAAAGCTGGGTGGCGATGATCGGGAAGGCCAGGAAGAAGGCGGCGAACAGTGCGACCCTCACCTCGGTGAAGAAGGCCTCGTAGAGCTTGGTATAGACCAGCCGTCCCTCGCCCGGGCCGCCGAAGCCGGCGATCAGCGGCTGGACCAGGAAACCGAATATCTCGCCGGCAAAATAGAAGCTGATCGCGAAGGCGATTCCGAGCGCGACGAACGACCAGATCAGTCGCCGCCTGAGCTCGATCAGATGCTCCATCAGCGGAGCGCGGGTCTCGTCGAGTTCGCTCATGGCAGTGGACCTGCGGGCGACGTCGAAGCGGCGTTCGAGTCCGCCGTGGGCGGCGAATCGCCCGGCGCCGGAAGCTCGGCCGGAGCCGCCAGCGCTTCAGGGTCGGCGAGCGGCTCGGCGAACGGATGCTCGGCGAGGATCCGCGCATTTTCCTCGCGCCACTTCTTCTCCATTTCCTCCAGCTCGGACTCGCGGATCATCGTGTCGATCCCGGACCGGAAATGGCGCGCCATCCCCCGCGCCCGGCCGACCCAATGGCCGACGATTCGCATGACCCGCGGCAAATCCTTGGGCCCGATCACCACCAGGGCGACGATGGCGATGACGAGCAGCTCGGTATAGCCGATGTCGAACATCAGGCGCGCCCTTCGCGCGAGGCCTTAAGGCTCGCGCCGGTCGCCGAGGTCGGTTTCGCGGCTTCGCTCGGCCGGGGGAAGGACGGTCGCCTCGTCGGTCAGCCGGCGGGGGGGCTCGGCGGTTCTCGCGGCGGCCGGCTCGTCCTCTTCGCTCATGCCCTTCTTGAAGCTCTTCAGCCCCTTGGCGACGTCGCCCATCATGTCGGAGAAGCGGCCCTTGCCGAACAGGAGCAGGATGATCACGCCGACCACCAGCCAATGCCAAATGCTCAACCCGCCCATGATGTCTCTCCAATCGCTGCCACCGTCATCCCGGCGAAAGCCGGGACCTCATGCCGAAAAGGGCACGATCTGCTCGCCGAGACCCCGGCTTTGGGTTCCCATCAAAGTAGTACTTTGATGGGGTCCCTCAACGGGGTGACGGGCTACACCTAGTCGCCCTGCGCCCCACTTTCCACCCCGTCAGGCCTCGGCTTCCTCTTCCTCCTCCATCCCTTCGAGCCCGAGCTGCTCCATCGCGGCGTCGATCGGGTCGAGGAGGCCTGCCGCCTTGAGGTCGTCGAGGCCGGGCAGGTCGCGCCGGCTCGCCAGCCCGAAATGGGCGAGGAAGGCGGGCGTGGTGGCGTAGATGAGCGGCCGTCCCGGAGCCTCGCGGCGCCCCGCCGGGCGGACCCAGCCCGCCTCCATCAGCACGTCGAGCGTGCCTTTCGAGATCTGGACTCCGCGGATCGCCTCGATCTCGGCGCGGCTGACCGGCTCGTGATAGGCGATGATCGCAAGCGTCTCGACCG
>DASVSP010000088.1:0-25509 GCA_036388065.1 Allosphingosinicella sp. | reverse complement strand
TCGGCCGCAGCCGACGAATTGCGCGGACAGCATTAGTATGATGGAAAAAGCCATGTTCGCAGTCGTGCGCACGGGCGGCAAGCAGTATCGCGTCGCCGCCGGAGACAAGATCGTCGTCGAGAAGCTCGCCGGAGAGGCGGGGGACATCATCCAGCTGGGCGACATCCTCCTCGCCGGCGAAGGCGCTGACCTCAAGTCGACGGACGGCCTCACCGTCTCGGCCGAGATCATCGCCCAGGCCAAGGCCGACAAGGTCATCGTCTTCAAGAAGCGCCGCCGGCACAATTACCGCCGCAAGAAGGGCCATCGCCAGCAGCACACGATCCTGAGGATCACCGCGATCGGCGACGAGAAGGCCGAGACTCCGAAGAAGGCGAAGGCCGAGAAGCCCGTCGACGAGGCTCCCGCCGCCGCCGCTCCGGCGACCGAAGCTCCGGCGACCGAAGCTCCGGCCGTCGAGGCGACCGCCACCGAGGCTCCCGCCGCCAAGTCCAAGGCGAAGAAGGCGGACGCTCCGGAGGCTCCGGCCGCCGCCGAGCCGCAGCCCCAGGCTCCGCTGAAGGTCGACGGCGCCGAGAGCGAGATGGTCGACAGCCCCGTCGCGGCGAAGAAAAAGGCTTCCCCAAAGAAGCCCGCCGCTGATAAAGACGCGTAAACACTCGAGAGATATAGAGCTCAGTCATGGCACATAAGAAAGCAGGCGGATCCTCACGCAACGGTCGCGACAGCGCGGGCCGTCGCCTGGGCGTCAAGAAGTTCGGCGGCGAGACCGTGCTCGCGGGCAACATCATCGTTCGTCAGCGCGGCACCCGCTGGTACCCGGGCACCAACGTTGGGATCGGCAAGGATCATACCCTCTTTGCGCTTACCGACGGCCGGGTCTCGTTTCGCGACGGGAAGCTCGGCCGCAAGTTCGTTTGCGTCGACATGCCGCAAGCGATCGAAGCAGCGGAATAGGGACGAGCCGAGGACGGGCCGTCCCCAGGAGGGGCGGCTCCGGGTCTCAGTAGAGGACCGAATTCGAGGGAGAGGAGCCGCAAGGGTTTCTCTCCTTTTTTCGTTTCTCCCTCGAAACTGTCGGAAGACCGTCACCCTCGCCGGGTAGCGGGCAACCGGCGAAGGGAGGAAGAGACATGTTCTTGAGGACCGAGAGACTGTTGCTGCGGCCCGGCTGGGGCGAGGACGCCCCTGCCCTCTTCAAGGCGATCGGCGACGAGCGGATCGTCCGCAACCTTGCGACGGCGCCCTGGCCCTATCGCCCGGCCGATGCCGAATCCTTCCTCGCGACCGAGCGAAGTGCGGCAGACGCCTCGCTGCTCATATTCCTCCGCTCAGACCGCGAGCCTGAGTTGATCGGCGGGATCGGCTTCGGCCGCCGGCAGAAGGACAGGACCGAGTTCGGCTACTGGATCGCCCGTCGCCATTGGGGACGCGGCTATGCCACCGAGGCAGGCCGGGCGGTGCTGGCGACGGCGCGCCACAGCCTTCGGCTCAGGCGGGTCGACGCCCGCCACTTCCTCGACAACCCCGCCTCCGGGCGGGTGCTGGAGAAGCTCGGGTTCAGGTCGATCGGGAGGATCTCCCCGCATTACAGCGCCGGGCGGGGCGAGGCCGCGCCGTGCCGGCTGTTCGAGCTTGAGTTCGGTGAGGAGTCGGACGTCGCCCCGGCGGCGATCGCGGCCTGACGAGGTGAAACTCCTCCCCTGCATTTGCAGGGGAGGGGTACCAGGCCCTTCGACGCCGCCTGCGGCGTCGCTCAGCATAAACTGCGCCTTCGGTGCAGACTGGTGGAGGGGCACTTCGCCGCCCGAGAACCCCTCCACCGCACTTCGTGCGGTCCCCCTGCCCCCGAAATGATCAGGTTCGGATTGCCCCCGGCAGTCCGAAGCCGTGCCGGGGGCACGGCGACCTGATCATCGGCGAGGATTAGAGCTCGCCCCTTCCCGATCCTTCCCTCCCGTGCCAGTCTGGCTTGTTCACCAGGAGGCCACCGATGCGAGCTCTGTTCAGGAATACCGCCGGCGGCAAGCAGGGGGCGATCGACGGGCTGAACCTCTTCTTCGGCGCGCTGCTCGGCGCGAACCTGGGAACGCTCGATAAGCTGAGGCTGGTCGACTACATCCAGATCACCGCTTTGCTCGCGGGAACGGTGATGACGGTGCGGATGGTCTCGACTTCCGATCGGCGGGCACTCGTGCTGGCGGTGCTCGCCGTCTACGCGGCCCTGCTCGTCTCCCTCGTTCTGCTGCCCGACTTCAAGCCGGCCGGCATGGCCGTCGACGATCTCCATCGCCTGGTCGCGACGCTCGCCGTCTGGGTGATCTTCGTCCTCGGGATCGAGCTGTCGCCCACCCGCGAAGCCGCCGAGCCGCCAGCCAAGGACGATCAGGCGAGCGCTTCCTGAAGGCTGCGTTCCGCTTCCGCGATCAGCTTGCGATCGTCATGCTTCCAGGGATGGAAGCCGGGAAGGAAGAACTTGATCCAGCCGCCGAGGATCTTGCGGAACATGCCGGGGCTTACCATCGCGTACCAGAACAGGCCGGCCCAGGCCCGCGGCCCCCTGATCCCGTCCTGCTCGAGGAGCATCAACGCGCCGTGGGAACGCTCCACGAAGAAGTTCTTCGTGACCTTGAGCATGACCAGCGACTTCACCGTCCATCGCTTGCGCCTCGGCCAGTTGCGGGTCGCGTGCAGCCAGGTGTCGTAGGCGACCCCTTTATGCTCGATCTCCTCCATCGAATGCCACCGCCACAGGGCCGCCGACTGGGGATCGGCGCCGGCGAGGTGGCGCGGATTGCCCAGCAGCTGGTTGGCGAGGATCGCTGTGAAATGCTCGAGCGCCATGGTGGCGGCGAGGTTGACGATCGGCGGACGGCTCTTCGTCTCCTCGATCCGGTAGTCGACCCGGGCCTCGAGCGGAGCGACGTCGTAACCCGCCTCCACCGCGCGCCGGTTGAAGGCGACGTGCTCGCGGCTGTGCATCACTTCCTGGGTGGTGAAGGCGCGGATTTCGTCGGCCAGCTTGGGCGGTGCATCGTCGCGGAAGGCCCGGACGCTCTCGACGAAGAACGCCTCCCCCTTGGGAAAGGTGATGGAGAGCGCGTCGTAGAGCGCGCTTCCATAGGGATTGCCGCCGAGCCACCAGCGTTCCGTCTTCGCGCCGCGTCCGAAGCGCTGGTCCCGCGGAGTGATCGTCAGATCGGAGGGTGTGATTTGGTTCATTTCAGCTCCCGTCATTCCGGCAGGAGCCGGAATCGATGAACACCGCCCTTGTCGGTCCGGCGAATCCCGTGTTCATGGATGCCGGATCGAGTCCCGCATGACGGATACTAACACCGATGTCAATAGTGCGTGAGCGTCTGTCGCCCGAAGAAAGCCGATCCGCGGCGCTCGAGGCGGCGCGGGCGCTGCTGATCGAATCCGGACCGCAGGCGGTGACCCTGAAGGCGGTCGGAGCGCGGATCGGCAAGACCCACGGCAACCTGCTCCACCATTTCGGATCCGCGGCCGGGCTGCAGGGCGAGCTTGCCCGGCTGATCGGAGAGCGGGTCACCGCCGAGATCGCCCGGGTGGTCGAACGCGAGCGCCAAGGGGAGGCCGACCCGCGCGAGATCGTCGACCGGACCTTCGACGCGTTCGACCGGGAGGGCGCCGGAGCCCTCGCCGCCTGGATGATCCTCAGCGGCAACCGCGACGCTCTCAATCCGATCCTCGACGCAATCCACCGCCTCGTCGACCAGCTCGGCGCGGGCCACGAAGACCGCCCGGTGCACGAGACGACCTTATGGCTGGTGCTCGCCGCGCTTGGCGATTCGCTGCTGGGCGGCCCGATGGCGAGCGCGCTCGGGCTCCCCCGCGAGCAGGCGCGCGAGATCGCGACACGGCATCTCGTTCAGTTGGGCGGAATGCGGGAGAGCTGAGGACCCGCGTCATCCCGGCGACAGCCGGGACCTCAGGGAGACCCGTCGAGCTTTAGCGGCCTGAGGTCCCGGCTTTCGCCGGGATGACGATTACCCTACATGCCCGCAATGCACTTCCTCGACCAGGCCAAGATCTTCGTCCGTTCCGGCGCCGGCGGCCCCGGCGCGGTCAGCTTCCGGCGTGAGAAATATATCGAATATGGCGGACCGGACGGCGGCGACGGGGGCAAGGGCGGCGACATCGTCTTCGAGGCGGTCGAGGGCCTGAACACCCTCATCGACTTCCGCTACACCCAGCATTTCCGGGCGCCCCGCGGCAAGGGCGGCTCCGGCCAGAACCGCACCGGCGGGGGCGGCGACGATCTCCTCATCAAGGTCCCGGTCGGCACCCAGATCCTCTCGGAGGACAAGGAGCACGTCCTCGCCGACTTCACGCGGGTGGGCCAGCGCCAGGTGTTCCTGAAGGGCGGCGACGGCGGCCGGGGCAATGCCAGCTACAAGAGCTCGACCAACCGGGCGCCCCGCCAGCACGGCGACGGCTGGCCGGGCGAGGAGGCCTGGGTGTGGCTTCGACTCAAGCTACTCGCGGACGTCGGCCTCGTGGGTCTGCCGAATGCGGGCAAATCCACCTTCCTCAACGCCGTCACCAACGCCCAGGCCAAGGTCGGCGCCTATCCGTTCACCACCATTCACCCGAAGCTCGGGGTGGTTCGCCACCGCGAGCGCGAGTTCGTCATCGCCGACATTCCGGGCCTGATCGAGGGCGCCGCCGACGGCGCCGGGATCGGCGACCGGTTCCTCGGCCATATCGAGCGTTGCCGGGTCCTCCTTCATCTCGTCGATTCCGAGGTGGAGGACGTCGCGGAGACCTATCGAACGGTCAGGACCGAGCTCGAAGCTTATGGCGCCGGGCTCGCCGACAAGCCGGAAGTGATCGCGCTCAACAAGTCGGACACGCTCGACGAAGAGCTCATCGCCGCCCTGTCCGCGGAGCTGGAGGCGGAAGCCGGGGCGAGGCCCCTCCCCCTCTCCGGAGTCACCGGCGCCGGGGTGGAGGCCGTCCTCGACGCGCTCCTGCCGCATATCGCCGCGACGAAGAAGGCGGCGACCGAAGAGAAAGAGCCGGGCGCATGGTCGCCGCTCTAAATTCCTCCCCATCGCAGATGGGGAGGGGGACCAGGCGAAGCCTGGTGGAGGGGTAATGGCGCAGGCTTCTGCCAGCTACCCCTCCACCACCCTTCGGGTGGTCCCCCTCCCCACCGCTTCGCGGCAGGGAGGATTATAGAGGCATGCCCCGCCGCCGGGCCAAGATACGGACCCTCGCCGTCACCGGCGGGACCGGCTTCGTCGGTTCCCACCTGCTTCGAATGGCCCTGGCGGAGGGCTATGACGTGCGCGCCCTCACGCGCGGCTGGAAGCCGCCGGAGGACGAGATCGCCTGGGTGGACGGCGCCCTCGACCGGCCCGAGACCCTCGTCAAATTGTGCAGCGGCGCGGACGCCGTCATCCATCTCGCCGGACTGATCAACGCCCGCACGCGCTCCGACTTCGAGGCGGTGAACGTCGGCGGGACGGCGGCGATGATCGACGCCGCCCGAGCCGCGGGAGTCCGCCGCTTCGTCCACGTCTCCTCCCTCGCCGCGCGCGAGCCGAAGCTTTCCTCCTACGGCTGGTCCAAGGCCCGGTCCGAGCGGCTGGTCGCGGCCTCCGGCCTCGCCTGGACGATCGTCAGGCCGCCGGCCGTCTACGGGCCCGGCGACCGCGAGACGCTCGAATTGTTCAAGATGGCCCGCCGGGGCCTCATTGCTCTTCCGCCCGCGGGACGATTCTCGGTCATCCACGTGGAGGATCTGTGCCGGCTGGTCCTCGCGACGCTCGACGACTCCGACAGTTGGACCGAGGTTTACGAGCCGGACGACGGCCGCGAGGGCGGCTGGGAGCACCGCCATTTCGGTCGGACCCTGAGCCGGATTTACGGCAGGCGGGCGATGACCCTTGCGATGCCGAAACCGGTGCTTCGCCTCGCCTCGGGGCTCGATCGCCTCTTCCGCCGGGCCAACGCCAAGCTGACCCGGGACCGAGTCGGCATTTACTGCCACCCCGACTGGGTCGCTTCGGCCGGGAAGCGCCCGCCCGAACGCTTGTGGCGGCCGGAGGTGAAGACGGCCACCGGCCTCAAGGCGACCGCCGACTGGTACCGCGAGCAGGGCTGGCTCAAATAATTCGGTGTCAGGCACCGATTTGCAAGTGCCTGAAAAGTAACGGCGGGCCTGACGCCCGCCGCTGGTTATTCGTAAAAATCCGATCTGGCCGGAGTTATCCAGCGACCGTCACGTCGACCTTGTCGACCCACTCCGGGAAGAAGACCGGCTCGCGGTTCGACCAGCCCGGAGCGGTGGCGGCGGCTTCGCTGATCGACTGCAGCAAGGCCCGGCGGCGCTCCGGATGGAGGTGCGGAAGAGCGGCGGCTGCGCAGAAGGCGCCGGGAAGCCAGGGGCGGACTGCGGCTCCGATCAGCCGCTCGTAGAGGAAGCGATAGGACGCGAAATCGGGAAGCCGGTCCTGGCCCAGGTCGAAGGCGGTCATGGTGACCAGCGGCCCCATCACCGGCTCCATCTCGTCGAGGCCGCTGTCGTCGGGGACGTTGGCCCGGACCTGGTCGAGCCGCCGGTACATGCGCTCCTGGGCCCGGATCGAGGCGGCCTCGCCGACGTCGCGCGACCAGCGCCGAAGCGCGTCGCGGCGGCCGAGGCCGATGTCGAGCGAACGGCGGATGTAACGCTGGGTCGCCGCGGGGAAGCCCGCGAATTCCTTCATCTCCACCAAAGTCAGGGCACCGTCGGCCGGCTTCGTATTCGTCGCCATGATCCCACTCCCACTCTCTAACCCGGCGGAGATCATGCCATTCAAACGGTTACCAGCCGCTTAACCAAGATCCCGCTCCCCATTCATAAATGAATCAGGTTTCGGGATGGGCGGCAATGAGAAAAGGCTCATGCAGTTGAGAGGGCTGGGCAGTGTCACTTTGGAGACACAGGGCGTCCTGAAGAAAACGCGGCTATTCAGCCACTTCGCGGCCCCGAAATGAGTTTTCCACAGATTTCTCGATTATCGTCATCCCGGCGAAAGCCGGCACCTCGGGGAGACCCGCCGAGACTTCTCGTCCTGAGGGCCCGGCTTTCGCCGGGACGACGAGACCGAGGATCGTCGACGCCGGAGCACGCGGAGGCCGCGCCGTTCCCTTTTCGACAAACACCCCCTTCCCATCTGCAAACCGCACGCGCCCCGGGACAAAATCGGGCGACAAGGGGTAAGAAGGCCGCGGATGGAGAGCCTGACCGACTATCGCGCGCATCGGCGCCTGCCCGATCTGCCGCTCGCGGCGGCGTCGATCCTCGGCTTCTGGCTGTTCTATTTCACGACCATCGTCATCCGCACTCTCCTGATCGAGGAGAGCCTGGCCTGGCTCAGCTATCGGGCGCTCGGCTGCCTGATCGGGGTGCTCCTCACCTTCCTCGTCTACGTCGTCCTGAGCCGGGCGGCGCGGGAGAGCGTCAGGATACAGATCGTCGCCGCCGCGATCGCCTGCGTGCCCGCGGCGGCGATCTTCTCCACCTTCAACCTCGCCTTCGCGGTCCAGCAGCCGCTCCAGGAGCGAACCATAATCCGCCAGGGACCGGACGGCACCCGGATCATCGGCTCGGCCGCAGGGGACGAGGTGAGGATCGACAGGAAGGGGATGCAGATCGTCACTCCGCTCCCGGCCGACCCGCAATTGCGGCGCCAGAAGGCGCTGCGGCTGATCGCAGACGGCCTCGTCACCTGGTATTTCTTCTTCGCCGCCTGGGCGAGCTTCTATATCGCGATCAGCTCGGCGACGCGGCTTCGGGCCGCGGAGCGCCGGGCCGCCGGCGCCGAGCGCGACGCCCAGGAAGCCCAGCTCCGAGCGCTTCGCTACCAGGTCCATCCGCATTTCCTGTTCAACACGTTGAACTCGCTGTCCTCGCTGGTCATGGCCCGGCGCGAGGAGGAGGCGGAGGCGATGATCGTCAACCTCTCCGCCTTTTTCCGCTCCAGCCTGGCGCTGAATCCGAGCGAGGACATCACCCTCTCGCAGGAAATCGAGTTCCAGCAGCTCTATCTCGACATCGAGAAGTTGCGCTTCCCGAAGCGCCTGGACGTCCGGATCGAGGTGCCCGCGGACCTTCGCGGCGCGCGGGTGCCTCCGCTCATCCTTCAGCCGCTGGTCGAAAATGCGATCAAGCACGGAGTCGCCCGAACCGCCGATTCGGTCCGGCTGACGGTCGCCGCCCGGGAGGAGGATTCGAGGCTCATCCTCACGGTCGAGAACGACCGCGGCCCGGCCGATCCCGCCAAGGGCGAGCACGGCACCGGCGTCGGCCTGGTCAACGTCTGCGAGCGGCTCGCCGCCCGATTCGGGACCCAGGCGACATGCGAGCACGGTCCGCTGCCCGGCGGCGGCTGGCGAGTCACCCTTTCAATGCCCCTGGAGATCCATGGCTGATCCGATCCGATTCCTCGTCGTCGACGACGAGCCGCTCGCCGTCGAACGGCTCCAACTTCTGCTCGCCCGAATGGAGAATGTGGTCCTTGCCGGCACCGCCTCCGAAGGCTGCGCCGCGCTTCGAATGGTCGAGGCGACCCGGCCCGACGCGGTGCTGCTCGACATCGCCATGCCGGGCATGGACGGGATCGACGTGGCCCGGGCTCTGGCGCGGGTGCCCAAACCGCCGCTGGTCATCTTCGTCACCGCCTTCGACATGTTCGCCGTGGCGGCATTCGAGGTCGAGGCGGTCGACTATGTGATGAAGCCGGTTTCCGCCGAGCGCCTCGGCCGTGCGGTCGAGCGCGCGCGCGAGCGCCTTGCGATGGGGACCGATGCGCCCGCCGGCGGCGATCCGGCTTCGCCTTTCGTCGAGGAATTCTGGGTTTCGGAAGCGCGGGGTTTGGTGCGCCTCTCTACGGCCGACGTCGACCGGGTCAGCGCCGAGCGCGATTATATGCGGCTCCATGTCGGGAAGAGGAGCTGGCTGATCAACCACACGATCGGAAAGCTCGAGGAAGAGCTCGACCCCTCCAGATTCGTCCGGCTCCATCGCTCGGCGATCGTCCGGCGCGACTTCGTCACCGGCTTAAGGCGCGATGACGGCGGCCGGTGGTGGGCACGCCTGGCGGACGACAGCGAGCAGAAGGTCGGCCGCCTCTACCTCGCCAACGCAAAAGGACTCGCCGGACGCCGCTAAAAGGGGCTGCGGCGCCCGGCGAGCCAGTGTCGTTCTGGCTTCCAATCAACGGACCCGCAGAGCGAGGCGGAACGGAGCGGCCTGCTTCGCCGCGGCGAGCTGGACGGAGCTTCGGGCGTCCGCGGTCACCGCCGCCTCGCACGCCGCGGCTTTCGCCCGCATGTGGAGGGGCTGGATCAGAGTCGAGCCGCAAAGGTTCTGGGCGGCCAACCGGATCCGGCGGTCGATTCGGGCGGCGTCGGCCGGATCGGAGGAGTCGAGGCCTTCGAGGCTGATGCTGACGACATCGTCGGCGGGCGCCGCATGAGCCGGGGCGGCGAGGGCGAGAGTGCCGGCCGTCATGGCGAGGGCGGCGAGAGCGGAAAGTGTACGGTGCATGTGCCTATCCTTGTCTGAACTCGGTTGCGGCGCGGGACCCGTTCCCCGGGGATGAGACGGGGTCGGAAGCCCCGCGTCGCAGGATTTGAGCTAGACGCAGGAAGCTGGAAGCGCGCGCCCGCTTCGACACGCGGCCGCAACGCTTCTGCGAACCGCTCGACGGGCCGACGAACGGCATTTTCGGGACGACGAAAGGCGGAGGAAAAGCGGCGTTACCACTCGTCATCCCGGCGAAAGCCGGGACCTCGTGGGGTGAAAGACGCTATGCCCATGCTCGCTGAGGTCCCGGCTTTCGCCGGGATGACGCCTGGCTCACGGCCCGATGTCGTCGATCTTGGTCTTGACCCGAGGCCGGATCTGACCGGGCAGGCCCAGCGCTGCGGCGACCTTGTCGTCCCAGGCGTAGGGGTCGGTTCGGAACACCACCCTGCCGCTGTCGAGATAGGCGCTGTGGTAGAGCAGACGCACCGGGATCTTGTTGGAAAGCTCGACCGGAGTTTCCTCCTTCGTCGCCATCGCCTTGTCGAAGGCCTCGAGCTTGCCGTCGTCCTGGGCGAGCAGCCGGGCGAACTCGACGGCGTTCTCCACCCGCGAGCAGCCGTGGCTGGCGTGGCGCTGCGTCGAAGCGAACAGGGCCTTTGAAGGCGTGTCGTGAAGATAGATCGACTCGTTGTTGATCATGTCGAACTTGACGAGGCCGAGGGCCGATTTCGGCCCGGGCTGCTGGACCAGCCGGCCGTTCTTCGTGACGATATTCTCTTTCGCCATATAGGCGGCGCCCTTCGGGAGGATCTCCTCCTTGGCGATCGATTCGGGAACGGTCCAGGGCGGGTTGGCGACCAGGCGGGCGATGGGAGAGCCGAGCTCGGGGGTCTCCCAGTCGGGCTGGCCGACGACGACCCGGCGCCGGTCCTTCTCGGCGCCGTCCTTGTAATAATGAAGCTCGGCGGCCGCGGTGTTGACGTCGATCCGGGTCGGAGGCGGCGCCCGGTCGAGCCAGCGCCGCCGCTCGAGATTGACGGCGAGGATCCGGGCGCGATCCTTGGCGCCGGTGTTCAGGGCCTCGATCGTTGAATTGCCGATCACGCCGTCAGGCGCGATTCCATAATCGGTCTGCACCTTCTTCACGGCGGCGACCAGGTCGGCACTGTAGACTGCGCCGGAGGAGGTCGCGGGAGCCTTTGCCTTGCCTTCCTTCGCCTTGGGCGCTTGCGCCGGCGCAGCGGCGGGCTGCTCGGCGGCGAGATAGCCGTTGGCCCGAAGTCCCTCGCGAATCTGCGCGACCCGCGGGTCCTTCTTACCGGGCTCGATCTGCTCGCCCGCGGCGATCAGGGCCTTGCGCTCCTGGGCCGCCTTCTGGCGATAGGCGAGATAAGCGTCGGACAGCGCCTTATATTCGGCGTCCTGCGGAGCGAGGCTTGCGAGCCACTCGCGAACGCCGCCCTGCTCGACTGCCTTGCCGAGCCCGCCGGTGACGTCGCCCTTCGACATCGGCACCGTATAGACCTCGAACAATTTGCGCGGATCCACCGCGCCGGTGGCGAGGGCCTGGCCATATTCGAGCGCCGCCAGAGTCAGTCCAGCCTCGCGCTCCGCGGCGCTGGCGCCCTTGGTGGCATTCTCGGCGTAGGATTTGGCGTCGATCGCATGGCGCGCCGCGTCGTCGAACGCCGCCGTGAGCTCTTGTGCCCGCTCGCCGGTCCACACGGCCTGCCACCCTCGCGCCTCGTAGAATTTCTTCACGCGCGGGTCGCTCACCGCCGCCTTCAGATCGGCCGGAGTAACCGCCTTCGGATCGACCTGAACGACCTGGCCGGAGCTTGAGCCGCCGCCGCCGCCGCTCACGTTCACGAAATCGCAGCCGCCGGTCAGCAGGGCCGCCAGGGAAACGCACACCAGAAACTTACGCATACACACCGCCGACTTAACAGGGATCAGGCCGCTCAAACGTCCCCACCGGCCAATAGGCTCCGAAGAAAAAGACGCGACGCGCCGCTTAACCGGCGTCGGCCCTTCGTCCCGCGATGGGACAGCGGGAAATGGGGGGGCGCGTTGGTGCAACATTATTAGCTATCGGAAGCTAGGCGGGCACTTCGAACAGGCGACGAGGATCAAGTTGGCTTTGCTGGATTCCATATATTTCAAGGCTTTGGGAGAGGCGCTGGGTTGGCGCGGCCGGGAGATCGGCTGCGGCCTCGCACTGCTCGTCACCGCGTCCTGCGTTCCGCTCCAGGCCGCTCCGGCGCCGGTCGAAAGCATGCCGCAAGCCAAAAAAGTCCAGTCCGCTCAGCCGCCGCTTCCCGAGCCGATGGCCCTTCGCGACGTCGCTCCGACCGAAGCCTCGCGAATCAACGAGTCGATTCCCTTCTCGGTCGAATCCAATCCCAGGGCCCCTTCGACCGTCTTCCGCGCGGCAAGCCCGGGCGACCAGTTCCGGTCCCTTCAGTGCCTCGCCGAAGCCATTTATTACGAAGCCCGGTCCGAGAGCGAGGACGGCCAGCGCGCCGTCGCTCAGGTCGTCCTCAACCGGGTCCGCCATCCGGCCTGGCCGGGCACCGTCTGCGGGGTCGTCTACCAGGGACCGCTTCGCGCCGGCGGCGGGTGCCAGTTCACCTTCACCTGCGACGGAGCGCTTCTGCGCATGCCCTACGGGGCGGACTGGGCCCGGGCCCGCCGGATCGCAGCCGAGGCCCTGTCCGGGTCCGTCTTCGCCCCGGTAGGCCTCGCCACCAACTACCACACGCACCAGGTCCTTCCCGACTGGGCGTTCCGGCTTCCCAAGGCGACCGTGATCGGCAACCACATCTTCTATCGCCTGCCCGGCGACTGGGGCGGGGCGTCCGCCTTCAGCCAGGCCTATAGGGGCCGCGAGCCCTCGCCGGCGACGGTGATGGCGGCGCGCCTTCCGATCAACCTGGGCCGGGGCGCGCGCGCCACTCTTGCAGCGCCGGTCAACCTCGCCGGCTTCGCGGTTCCAGTCACGTCTCCCGGCTATTCGGTCCCGGCCGCCAATTTGGCGAGCGAGGCCCCGCCCCCTCCGATCAACGACCGGCTTCCGCAATCGACCGTCAAGGCGGAGTTCGCCAACAGCGGCCGGTATCTGGACGATATTCCGCCGGCTGCGACTTCGACTCGCTGAGCTTAAATCCTCCCCTGCATTCGCAGGGGAAATCCGGAGGAGGATTATTGGGGGGCGGCACTAACGCCGGGCCGCCGCGCTCCGTTCCCGGATGGCGCTGAACTCGGAACCCGCTTTCCAATCCGGCCAGTCGCGGCCGAAGGCCAGGTCGCGGCCGATGTCGTAGAACAAGGCGACGTCCTGCGCGGCCCCGCTCAGATCGAGATCGGGCCGCCATTCGTCGCAGGTCTGGTGATAGCAATTGGCGGTAAACTCGCTGACCCAGCGATCCCCCGCCTCGCGTCCGCCGTTCACGAGGTCCACCCCGCCGCCCAGCGCCATCAGCAGGAACACCGGAACCCCGCGCTTGGCGAAGGCGAAATGGTCGGCCCGATAGAAGAGACCGCGCTCGGGCTTCGCGTCGGGCGTGATCGTCCGTCCCTGCCGCGCGGCGGCGGCGGCGATCCGGTCCTCGAGCTCGCTCTGGCCCTTGCCGATCAGGACGACGTCGCGGGCGAGGCCGTTGGGCTGAAGCGTGTCGAGGGTGAGGTTGGCGACCGACCTGTCCATCGCGAACAGGGGATTGGTCGCATAATATTCGACCCCGAGAAGCCCCCTTTCCTCCGCGGTCCAGGCCGCGAAGACGAGGGTTCGCTCCGGCCTCGGCCCAGCGTTGAAGGCCCGGGCGATCTCGACGATCCCGGCGATCCCCGACGCGCTGTCGAGAGCGCCCGGCCGGACCGTCTTCCCCCGAACATCGGGCGCGCCCACCCCGTAGGCGTCCCAGTGGCTGGCGAACCAGATCGTCTCGTCCGGCCGCTTCGATCCGCTTATCTTGCCGAGGACGTTGTGGCTCTCGACCCGCGTCGACTCGACTCCGAAGTCGGCGGAGAGGAGGGCCCCGAGATCGACCGGGCGGAAGCCGGCGGTTCGGGCCTGCCTCTTCGCCGCTTCGAAATCGAGGCCGGCGCGGCGGAACAGGTCTTCGGTGACCGACCGCTGGATCCAGCCCTGCAGCATCACCGGCTGCTGCGCACCGGGCTTGAGGACGATGTTGTAATTCTCGCCGCCCGGAGCCTGGACGGTGTTCCAGCCATAGCCTGCGCCGGCCGTCTCGTGGACGACGAGGGCCGCGATCGCTCCGCGCCGCGCCGCCTCTTCGAACTTGTAGGTCCAGCGCCCGTAATAGGTCATCGCCTGGCCGCCGAACCTGCCGGCCACCGGATCGCCGGCGGCCGCCTCGAAATCGGGATCGTTGACGAGGAAGACGGCGACCTTGCCCTTGAGGTCGACGCCCTTGAAATCGTCCCAGGGCCGCTCCGGAGCGGCGACGCCGTAGCCGACGAAGACCATCGGCGCGCCCTCGATCCGGGCCCGCGAGGTCTCGCGCACCGTCGACAGGTAGATGTCGTCGGGAACTCGAAGCGGGACAGGTCCGCCCTTTCCGGCGACCTTCACCGAGCCGCGCTTTGCGAGCTGGGTCCGGACCAGCGGCACCTTCTGCATCCAGCCGCCATTCTCCCCCGCGGGCTCGAGCCCGGCCAGGCGGAACTGCTCGGCGATGTAGGCGATCGTCTTGGTCTCCCCCGCCGTTCCCGGGGCCCGGCCCTCGAACTCGTCGGATGCGAGCGTCCGGATCATGTTCGACATCCGGACGGGATCGATCCGGGGAGCGGCGCTCCGCTCGGCGGGCGCGGAGGCGCAGGCGGCGAGGAGAAGCAGTGCGAGGACGGCGGACAATCTCATGCGGCGACTCCCGATGTCGATCGCCCAACCCTCCGGAAGGGGTTCGGTTGCCCCGGGACGGCCCGTCATTGCGAGGAGCGAAGCGACGAAGCAATCCAGTGGGCCTCGGAGGCCGCACTGGATTGCTTCGCTTCGCTCGCAATGACGGAGTGGTTCAGGGAGAGAGCTGGAGCTTTACGAAGCCGGGCACTTGCCGGCGCCCGGCCCCTTGACGAACCGCCCGGGAGTCGCCCCGGTATGCTCCCCCTCCTTGAGCACCTGGACGCCGTTGACGAACACATGGCGCATTCCGGTCGCATATTGCTGCGGCTTGGGGAAAGTCGCGTTGTCGCGGATCGTCGCCGGATCGAAGATGGCGAGGTCGGCGAAGTGGCCGGGCTTGAGCGCGCCGCGGTCGCGGATCCCCAGGTTGCCCGCGGGCATCGAAGTCATCCGCCGGATCGCGTCCTGAAGGGTGACCACCTTCTCGTCCCGGACATATTTGCCCAGGACCCGCGCGAAATTGCCGTAGGCTCGGGGGTGGGTGGAAGATTTGAGGAACACGCCCTCCGGGGCCTGGGCCGAGGCGTCGGAACCGAAGCTCATCCACGGAATGGCGATCTCGCGCCGGACGTTGTCCTCGCTCATCGAGAAATAGGCGACCTGGATCCGGCTGTTATCCTCGACGATCAGGTCGGCGGCGGTCTCCTCGGCCGTCTTGCCGCGCGCCTTCGCCACCTCCTCGAGCGTCTTTCCGGTGAGCGGTTTCAGCGCCGGATTCTTGAAGCCGAGCAGCAGCACCTTCGAGGGTTCCTCGACCACCAGCGCGCTGTCCTCCGACGTGCCCGAGCGCATCTCGGCCAGCACCCGGGCGCGCTGGGCCGGGTCCTTCAAGCGCTTCACCCAGGCCTCGATTCCGCCCTCCTGGACCCACAGAGGCATCGAAGCGTCGAGGCCGGTCGAGCTCGCCGGGTAGGTATACATGTCGGCGGTGATCCGAAGACCCCGGGCCCGGGCCGCCTCGACCCGGGCGATGGCGGCGTCGATCTTGGTCCAATTGGGCCGGCCGGACTGCTTGAAATGATAGATTTCCGCGGGCGCGCCCGAAGCTGCGGAGATCTCCACCAGCTCGTCGATCGCTTCGAGCAATTTTGGACCTTCGTCGCGTATGTGGCTGATATACATGCCGCCGCACTTGCCCGCCTCGGTCGCCAGAGCGATCAGCTCCGGAGTCTCGGCGAAGAAGGCGGGTGCGTAGATGAGCGACGAGCCGACGCCCATCGCGCCTTCGTTCATCGCCTGGCGCACCAGCGCCCGCATCCGGCCGAGCTGGACCGGGCTCGGATCGACGTCGGTCTCGCCCAGCTCGTGCACTCGAACGGTCGTGGCTCCGACGAAGCTGGCGATGTTGGGCGAAACGCCCTTCTTCTCCATCTGGCCGAGATAACCGCCGAGCGTGGTCCAATCGACGATGTAGCGAATGTCGCCCTGCCGCTTGGTCTCGTCGAGGATCATCTGGCGGGAAAGCGGGCCCATCGACTCGCCCTCCCCCATCACTTCCAGGGTGACTCCCTGGCGGATGTCGCTCTGCGCCTTGGGGTCCGCGATCAGTGCCTCGCCCGCCCAGCTCAGCATGTTGATGAAGCCGGGCGCGACGGCGAGACCGGAGGCGTCGATCTCGGTTCGGGCCGCGGCGTCGAGCCGTGGGCCGACATAGGCGATCCGATCCCCGCGAAGTCCGACGTCGCCCTTGTAGGGGGCCCCGCCGCTGCCGTCGTAGATCGTCCCGCCTCGGATCACGGCGTCGTAGGCCGGGGCGGCCGGAGTGGTGGCGCAGCCGGCGAGGAGCAATGCGAGAGCGGCGGCGGCAAGTCCTCCCCCGGTTTTCCGGGGGAGGGGGACCGCGCGAAGCGTGGTGGAGGGGTTCTTCGGAGTGGGCAGGATCCCCTCCACCATGCTTCGCATGGTCCCCCTCCCCGGCAAATGCCGGGGAGGATTTGCTTTGCTCGCTCTCGTCATTTGCATTTCCCCCAACCAGGACCGTGGACGAACCGCCCCGGCTTCGCCCCCGTATGCTCGCCGTCGCGCAGAACCTGAACCCCGTTTACGAAGACATGGCGCATTCCGACGGCATATTGGTGCGGTTTCTCGTACGTGGCGAGGTCGGCGACCTTCGCCGGGTCGAAGATCGCAAGGTCGGCGAACAAGCCGCGCTCGAGCCGTCCCCGGTCGGCGATCCGGAGATTGTCCGCGGGGAGCGAGGTCAGCCGCCTTACCGCCTCTGCCAGGCTCAGCGCCCGTTGCTCGCGCACGTAGCGGCCGAGCAGGCGCGCGAAATTGCCGTAGGTACGGGGGTGGACTTCCTTATCGGTGAACGGCGGCTCCGTCGCGACCGCGGCGGCATCGGAACCGAAGCTGACCCAGGGCCGGGCGAGCACCTTGCGCAGGTTGTCCTCCGAAATGGAGTGGAAGATGGTGACGACCTGGCTTGCGTCCTCGGCGACGAGGTCGACCGCGGTTTCGGCCGCGCTCTTGCCGCGAAGCGCCGCAATCTCGGTCACTCGCTTCCCGGAGTAGATCCGAAGCGCCGGATTGGCGAAGCCGACCGGCTGAACCGTCGTCCAGTCGCGCGAGCCGCCGGCCATGTCGGCGACGACCCTCGCCCTTACCGCCGGATCCTTGAGCCGCGAGTGAAGCGCCTGAGGCCCGCCCTCGCGAACCCAGAGCGGGAGGGTCGAGTCGAGCCCGGTGCCGGACGCGCTGTAGAGATACATGTTGGCGGAGACCGGAACCCCCGAGGCGCGGGCCGCCTCGATCCGGGCGAGGGCGGGCTCCATGAGCGGCCAGTTGGATCGACCGGCGGCCTTCAGATGGTAGATTTCGCCGCGCGCGCCGGAGCGGCGGCTGATCGCCACCAGCTCGTCGATCGCTTCGAGCAGTCCGCTGCTCTCGCTTCGAATATGGCTGACGTACATTCCGCCGCAACGCCCTGCCTCGCTCGCCAGGGCGGCCAGCTCGTCGGTCTCCGCATAGACGGCCGGAACGTAGATGAGCGACGAGCCCAGCCCCATCGCGCCCTCGTCCATCGCCTGGCGGACGAGCGCCCGCATCCGGGCGAGCTGCTCCGGAGTCGGGTCGACGTCGTTGCGGCCGATCTCGTGGACCCGGACGGTGGACGCTCCGACCATCGAGGCGACGTTGACGCTCACGCCCTTCTTCTCGAGGAACTGGAGGAACTCGCCAAGCGTCGTCCAGCTTATCGGGTAGCGAGTCACGGTCTGTTCTGCCACGGCCTCGGCCTTCTGGATCGGGCTGAACGGGCCCATCGACCAGCCCTCGCCCATGACTTCGAGGGTGACGCCCTGGCGGACGTCGCTCTGCGCCCTCCCATCGCGGATCAGGGGCTCGGCGGCCCAGCTCAGCATGTTGATGAAGCCCGGCGCGACGGCGAGGCCGCGGGCGTCGACCTCGGCCTTGCCCTTGCCCGGGATTCGTGGGGCGACGGCGGCGATCTTGTCGCCCTTGACGGCGACGTCGCCGGTATAGGGGGCGCCTCCGCTGCCGTCGTAGATCGTGCCGCCGCGGATCACCGTGTCGTAGGCGGGCGCGGTTCGGGCGGACGCGCAGGATGAAAGGATAAGGGCGACGGCGGCCAGGACGCGGGGGTACATCGCGCCACGCTAAAGAATATGTAGGCAAAGTCTAGAAACTGTCAGCCCGATCCGTCATCCCGGCGAAAGCCGGGACCTCGGGACGAGAAGTCTCGGCGGGTCTCCCCGAGATCCCGGCTTTCGCCGGGATGACGGGTGTGCCGCTCCTCCTCAGTCGCCTTTGCCCTCGCGCATGTCCTTGGCGGCCTCGCGCATCTCGCGGGCGCCGTCGCGCATCTCTCGGGCGCCGTCCTCCATCTCGTCGGCCGCCTGGAGCAGTTCCTCATGGGTTATGCGCTCGCCTCGGGCGGCCTGGCGGCGGATTTCCGCCTCGCGATAGTCCCGGTTCCTGAAGCGGTCGGCCTGAGCGAGCATTCGGGCGGCGCTCAGCTCCATGCTCCGAGCACCCGTCTCCATTCCGACGGCGCCGTGCTTCATGGCCGCCACGACCGCCGCGGCGGCCTCGCCGGCGGCCCGGCTCGACGCGGCGGCGATATCGACCGAGCGCATCGCCGCCGCGACCGCACGCTCGACCTCGGCTTCGATCAGTCCCGAGTCCACGTAAGGCGCGCCGGGCGCACGGGGAGGACGGGGCGCCCGGGCGCTGGCCTGCATCGGGGCGGCGAGAGCGGCGGGCAGTCCCGGCGGCATCGGCGCAAGCCCGACCATCGTCCCCTTCGGCGGCGCCGGTGGGACCAACGGCCCCGGCGCGAGCGGCGCGAGCCGAGCGAGCGGCGCCGGGGCGGCGGTTGGGGCAAGCGGTGCGAGCGGCGCTTCGGGCGCCTCGGGTACGAACTCCAGGGCCGCGACCGGGCCGGCGAAGGCGGCGCAGCCGAGCATCGCCGCGATCGCCCAGGCGGAGCCGGAGCGGCGGGCGACGCGGCCGTCGAGGACCGCCTTCACCCGCCGCGACAGGCCGGGCTCGCCGGCGGCGATGGCGTTGGCGGGGAGAGCGGAGCGGCCGTTCAGCCTGGCCCAGTCGAGCAGCGTCTGGGCATAGCGAGCGGGCTCGACCCGCGCCGCGGCTTCGCTGTCGGCGGCTTCCTCGGCCTGCTGGGCGACCTCGCGGTCCAGCCTCCAGACCAGGGGATTGAACCAGAAGAGCGCGACCGCGAGGCGCGACAGGATCAGCGCCGGCCAGTCGCGGCGGGCGACATGGGCGACCTCATGGGCGAGGATGGAGTCGGCCTCGGCCGGCGTGCGAAGCGTATCGCGGTCGAGCAGGATGACCGGGCGCCTCAGGCCCCAGCTCAGCGGCGAGCTGCAATCCTCCGAGGCCAGGAGCCGGATGCCCAGCGCCTCGCCGCCGGCGCGGCCGAGCGCGGCCCGCCATTCCGGGGATTCGACCTCGCGGGCGCCGCGGGTCCAGGACCTCAAGGTCCACAGCCCGGCCAGAAGCCGGCCGCCGACCATCAGCACTCCGCCCAGATAGAGCAGGAAGAAGAGAAGGCTGGGATCGTCCCAGTCCCCGGCCGGAGCCGGAGCCGAGCCGGCCGCGGCCGAGGAGGCTTGGAGAGCCGCCGGCGCGACCGGCCATTCCGTCGCCGTCGGGGCGGCCGCAGCCGCGGGCGCCGGCGCCGGCGTAGCGATCTCGAGCGCCGGAGCGAACGAGGCGATGGCCGGGAGCGCAAGCAGCAGTGCGACCGCGATCTTGAGCACCGCGCCCCGGTCGGCCGCGGAGCGCGACCTGAGCATCGCCGCAAGAAGCAGCGCTCCGCCGGCGATGGCCGCGGATTTCCAGCCCATCTCGATCAGGAAGTCGTAGCTCATTGGTCGCGCTCCTTTGCCTCGTCGATCGCGCGTTGAAGCGCGTCGAGCTCTTCGGGCTTCAGCGATTGGGAAAGGCCGAGAAGGGCCGTCGCGGCGCTGGCCGCCGACCCGTCGAAAAAGGTTTTGACCAGTGCCTTGAGCGCCGTCTCGCGCACCTTGGCGGGCTGAGGGACGCTTCGGTAGACATAGGTCTGGTCCTCGGCGCGGTGGCTGACCAGCCCCTTCGCCTCGAGCCGGGCCAGCATGGTCCGGACCGCCGAGTGGCTCGGCGCGTCGGACATGGCCCTGCGAACGTCCGCCGCTTTGGCCTCGCCGGCGCTGCACAATATCTCGAATATCTCGCGCTCCCGGCGCGGCAGGCGTGCAATCATCGCGAATCGTTTCTCCTGCTACGCCTGTAGCATGCCACAAACGTAGCAGCTTGCAAGCCCCCTCGTCGAAAATGTTGGATACTTGGTCGATCAAAAGAGGCAGACTGGCCGGGCGCCGGGGGGCCGTGGGGCGATTGCCGGCAACGTATCGAGGGGAGTGGAGGATGCCTAAGATCAACCGCGATTTCTTTTTCGCGCACGTGCGCGCAGCCCTTTTCGACGGCGCGCTCAAACAATCCCAGGTCGAGGGCCTCGCCGCCATCCTCGAGCATTGGGAATCCCGGGCCGGAGCCAAGGACGACCGCTGGCTCGCTTATCTTCTGGCCACTGCGCACCACGAGACCGACCGGACCATGAAGCCGATCCGCGAATATGGCGGCACCGCTTATTTCACCCGGCGCTACGATCCGCCGCCCGCCGGCAAGAACCCTGACGTGGCCAAGGACCTCGGCAACGTCAGGCCCGGCGACGGGGCCAAATATTGCGGCCGCGGCTTCGTCCAGCTGACCGGTCGGCGCAACTACGCCGACTGGGCCAAGCGGCTCGGCGCCGATCTCGTCGACAACCCGGCCCTGGCGATGGACCTCGACATCGCGACCCGTATCCTGGTCGAGGGATCGCTGCTCGGCACCTTCACCGGCAAGAAGCTCGCCAATTACCTCCACGACGATGTCAGCGACTGGCGCAATGCCCGCCGGGTCATCAACGGAACCGACAAGGCCGATCTGATCAAGGGCTATGCGCTCAAATATTACGCGGCGATCAGCTACACGGTGTGAGGACGCAGCGAACCCGTCATCCCGGCGAAAGCCGGGACCCCGGGGAGACCCGCCGAGACTTCTCGTGCCGAGGTCCCGGCTTTCGCCGGGATGACGGGCTGCTCAGCGCGCCGGCTTCCTGAACCTGTACATGAAGCGGTCCGTGCTGCCCCGGATCGAGGGGTCGAAGACGTTTTTCGAATGGTCGTCCCCAGGGACCCGAAGGATTTGCGACTGGGCTTCCAGTACGAAGCCCGCACGCTCGAAATCGGCCTTTACCACGGCGGGATCGATTCGGTGGAGCTTCTCGACCACCGCGCGGGGGTCGCCGCCTGTGGACGCGACATGGTCGATGACCGCCACGGTTCCGCCGGGCTTCACCGTGTGCCACAGCGCCTGGACGACGGTGTTCGGATCGATCCTCGGAATCTTGTACTGCGCGCTCTCCCAATAGGCGTCGTGGTAGACGAGGTGGAGCATCGCGAAATCGAAGCCGTCCTTCGGAAAGGCCAAGGCGGTCGGGGGCGTTCCGAAGTAGCCGAAATTGGGGTTGCGTGCCTTGACCTCGTCGAGCGCCCCCTTGATCTTCTCGTTGCGTTGGAAGCTCGCCGGGTTCCAGCCGAGGACCAGCCCCTTGGGCCCGACGGCCCTGGCCATGATGTCGGCGTAATAACCGGAGCCGGTGAAGTAATCGAGCGCGCGGTCGCCCTTCCTGAGGCCCATGAACCGAAGCACCTCGGCCGGCTTTCGGACCTCGTCCAGGTCGGTCGCCGCCTTGGGCCGCCCCGGCGCGCTCACCGCCGCGGCGACGTCGGCCGAGCCGCCTCCCTGCGCGGTCGCCGCCATCGGCGCCGTCAACACCAGCGCCATCGCCGCCAAGGCCGTGTTGCGCATATTCGCTCCCCTTTTCTCGATCCTCAGGCCGCGGTGCGCCGTGCGGCGCCCTCGGTCAACGCCCGTTCCTGAACCCGCGCCTGAAGCGCCTGCATGGCCGCGTGCGACGAAAGGGCCGCGCCTTCCTGCCAAAACTGGACGTAGCTCAGATGCTCGCCGGCGAAGAAGATCGGCCCCTCCGGCTTGTAGAGCTCGGAATAGCGCTCCGGCCGCGGCGATTCGAACCAGGCCGGGTCGCCCGGCCCGACGCCCTCGGACCAGCGGGTCAGGCCCCAGGACACGGTGACGGGCCGGGTCAGCTCCCCCGCCCTCCCCGGATGCATACGGCCGATCACCTCCCGGCAGATCCGGAAGCGCTCCTCGTGACTGAGCGCCGTGAACTTCTCGGGATGGTCCTCGCCGGTCCAGCCGGCGACATAGGCCGCGACCAGAACGCCCTTGTCGCCGTGCCAGTTGCCGGAAGGGTAGAGCACGTTCTCGGACAAAGCGTCGGTCCATCCGACTCCGCCGTAAACGCCTTCGTCCTCCCAGAAGCGGCGCGATTCGAAGGCCGCCTTGACCGCCGGAACGTAGGCGATGTCCTTCATCGCCGCCTGCTTGGCCGACGAGAAATCGTTGGGAATGCGAGCGAGCAGGTTAACCGGCAAGGTGCAGATGCAATAATCGGCGTCGATCTTGCGCCCGCCGCCGAGCTCGATCCGAACCCGGTCGCCGGCCCTTCGGATCGCCGTCACGGGCGATCGAAGCCGCACCGACGGCTTGACCTCCTCGAAGAGCGCCTGCGCGATCCGGTCCATTCCGCCGACCGGCTGGAACATCGGCGCCTGCTGGTCGAATATCTCCTCGAACAGGAGCGGAAGTACCCAGCCCCGCTCCTTCAATATGTCCTCGAGCTTCATCGCAGGCACCGTCGCCCCAGCCTCGCCATAGGCGCCGGGAAGAGTCGAATAGCCGGAACGGCCATCGCCCTTATATTCGCCGTTGGGCCTGGACAGCCCGCCATAGGCGCCCAGGAAATTGACCATCACGCTCTTGTCGACGGCGCTGAGCTCCTCGTCGAGCGCGCCCTTCCTGACCGCCTTGACGAGCAGCTCGGCGGTGAGTCCGCGGACGTCGTTCACCGCGTGCCGGTTGGCGACGTTCCGTCCGCCGAAGTCCCATTTGGCGGCTCGATTGGAATTGACCATCACCTCGAGCGGAACCCCGAGACGCTTGGCATAGCCCAGGATGACATGGTGGGCGGTCGGGATCCGGGCCGCTCCCGCGTTGAGATAAAGGCCCTTCGAAAACGCGCAGACCTGGTCCGGCCGGCCCATCTGCTCGATCCGGTCGCCGCCGCGCACGGTCCAGACCCGGCCGCCGATCCGGTCGCGCGCTTCGACGACGGTGACGTCCCAGCCGGAGCGCCGAAGCTCGTAAGCCGCCACGAGCCCCGCAATCCCCGCGCCGAGGACGACCACCGAACGCCTTCGTCCCGGCGCCGGCGGAAGAGCGAAGGGCACGGCCGCCGCCGCGGGTGGAGCGTTGAGAAGCCCCATCGCCTCCATTCCGAGGTAGACCGCGCTCGCTCCGCCGGCGAGGCCGAGGCGTTCGAGCAGTGCTCGCCGCGTGAGGCTCACCGTCCCCTGGCCTTCGCCGCGGTCGCCTCGATCTCGACCAGCCAGCCGGGATCGACCAGGCCGGCCGCCTCGAGAGTCGAGCGCGCCGGCTTGTTCGGCTGGGCCGCCGTCCCGAAGAACTCGCGATAGGCGGTCATCATCCCGGCGAAATCCATCCGCGGCTGCCCCGGCGGCGCGATCAGGAAGATGCGCATCATGACGATGTCGCCGAGGCCCATTTCGTGCTTCTTCAGCTCCGCCTCGATCTTGCGGAGCACGCTTCGGGTCTGGGCCGAAGTGTCGCCGTAGCGCTGCACCGAGCCCGCCGGAGCGGAAGGATCGACCGCGTCGGGGACCGACCCGCTGATGTAGACGATCCGGCTGCCCGCCGGCACCTCCGTCGATGAAGCGATCGGCGATTCCGCCGGGCCAAGCCGCCGCACCTCCTTCGCCTCCCCCGCCGAAGCGAGGACGAGCGCCCCCGCCAGGATCGCCAGACCGCGCATATCGTCGCCCCCCCTGCAGTTCGGCCCGAGAATAGCCGAGCGGCCGCGCCGCGTCACGTGCCTCTGCGACGAAGCCGCCCTCTCAAATGGCGAAGACTTCCCGACCCGCGCGGGATCGCGCTCCGGCCGCGCCGATAATTTCGGCGCTGAGAGCGCACACGATACGCGCCGAGCAGCGGACCGTAACCGCAAGCGTCGCTCCGGGCTGACCGCTGAAGCTGTAGAGTAGAGCGTGGGGGGAGCCGTCGCCGCAGCGGCCCGTGCAAATTACCTCGCCTTCGTGCTGCGCGTTCATCGTCGCTGGGACCCCGTCGACGTAAAGCGAATAGGCGGCCACGCCGGGGCCCGGCCTCGCCTCCACCTTCAGCCTTGTCATTCAAGCCTCCAATGCCCGGCCGCGACGCACTCCGAAGGTCGTCCGTGACTTGCCCGATCCCTAAAGCTGGAACCGGGTTCGGCCCGCCGTGACCGGGATCACGCGCAATCGCGCCCGAAGGATGTACGTCCGGGGCAGGGCCTCGACGCTTCCCGGCAGCGAGTTGACCGCCGTTCAGGGGAGGCGCAGTCTTGGCCATCCTGGGGGGCGGACGATGGACAGCGAGCAAGGGGCGAGCGCGGAAACCGCGACCGAATACAAGCCGAAATCCATCATCCTGTTCTCGGACGGCACCGGCAACAGCAGCGCCAAGCTGTTCAAGACCAACGTCTGGCGAATGTACGAGGCGGTCGACCTCGGCCCGCCGCAGGAGGGCAAGCGAAAGCAGATCGCCTTTTACGACAACGGCGTCGGGACGTCCGCCCTCAAGCCGCTCGCGGCGCTCGGCTCCGTCTTCGGAATCGGACTTCGGCGCAACATCCTCGACATCTATCGCTATGCGTGCCGGAATTACGCCGAAGGCGACTGCATATACGGTTTCGGCTTTAGCCGCGGCGCCTTCACGATGCGGCTGGCGATCGGCCTCATCACCGACCAGGGGCTGGTGCCTTCGACCGACGAGGCCGAGCTTCAGTGGAAGAGCGAGGAAGCGTGGCGCGCCTATCGCAAAAGATACGTGCCGCGCCAGTGGGGCGGCCTGACGAAGCTCGGACGCGCGATCGGCGCAGGCTGGCGGCGCCTGAGCGGCGGGACCCCCGGGGCCTACGACCCGTCCGAGAACCGGCACCCGATCATCGAGTTCGTCGGAGTCTGGGACACCGTGGGGGCCTATGGCGGTCCGATCACCGAGATCACGCGCGCGATCGACAACTGGATCGTCCGGCTGACGATGTTCGACTACAAGCTCAACCCGAAGGTGCGTCGCGCAAGGCACGCGCTTTCGATCGACGACGAGCGGGACGCCTTCCGGCCCATACCCTGGGACGAGATCGCGGAGTCGGAGATGGTCGCGGCGGCGGACAAGATCGCTCAGCCCTGGATGAACAAGGGCCGGCTCGAGCAGGTTTGGTTCACCGGGATGCACGCCGACGTCGGGGGCGGCTATCCGGACGAGAGCCTGAGCTTCGTTTCCTTCCTGTGGATGATGGAGGAGGCGAAGAAGGCCGGACTCCGCCCGGTTC
>DASVSP010000087.1:0-5498 GCA_036388065.1 Allosphingosinicella sp. | reverse complement strand
GGAAGAGGATAAGCTGACCGTCAGCCGAGCCCGCAAGATCCAGCGCTTCCTCTCCCAGCCCTTCCACGTCGCCGAGGTCTTCACCGGAATCCCCGGCAAGTTCGTCCAGGTCGAGGACACCGTCCGCTCGTTCAAGGCGGTGGTCGACGGCGAGTACGACCATCTCCCCGAGAACGCCTTCTACATGGTCGGCGGAATCGAGGAGGCGGTCGAGAAGGCCCAGCGCTTGGCGGCCGAGGCGGCGTAAGCCTCGATGCGCGGGCTTTCTTGCCTGCTTGTCCTGGCTGTAACCTCGTGTTCCGATGCGGCCCCGGTCGCATCGCGCGAGACAAATGTGGCCACCGGCAAATCTGCTTCGGCAGACGCGGACTCCGTCGCGGGCAACACGTCCGAGGAACTGGCATTTCTCGCAAGCCGTGTTTGCGTTCCGGAAGTTACGCAGGAACGCGAAACTGCTGCGGGCGGTCTCGAGGATGTCCTGACCAAGCACGGCTACAAGTTGGTTTCGAGCCCGATCAGCCGCCAGCTGTTCGGACGGGTCGTGCCGGGATTCGTAGCCGCCCAAAAGGAAAGCGAGTTGGGCCAGTTCATGATCGCCTTCGGGGGAGGCCTACCCGCCTGTGCGATCATGCTGATGAATCACTCTGCGATTCCGCCCGTGAAAGAACTTCGTGAGGCGTTCGAGAGCCAACGGTGGAGCTGGGCTCATATGGGCGCGGTGAAGCCTGATCGTTTGCCCTATGCCGGGTTCAAGAGGACCGACAAAAACGGCAAAACCATCCTCGCGGTCGTGACGGATAATCCCAAGTCCGATCCCAGGGTTCGGCTGGGCATCGACATCAGCTACACAGACTTTTAGAACTTGCCCGAAACTCAGGAACAGACGAAATGGCATTGCACTTCGAACTCGTCACCCCCGAACGGCTCGTCCGTTCCGAGGAGGTCTTCATGGTCGTGGTGCCCGGCACCGAGGGCGACTTCTCGGTCCTTGCGGGCCACGCGCCCTTCATGTCCACGCTGAGGAACGGCGACATCGCCGTCTATCCCAGCGGCTTCGGGGACACGCCCGAGAGGATCGCCGTCGAAGGCGGCTTCGCGGAGGTCGGCGAGCGCGGGCTGACGGTGCTCGCCGAGAGAGCCGACGTTCCCGCCTGAGCCCCTTGCGGTTGCCTGAGCCGGCCGGTCGAGTGTAGGCTGCGCTCCGGACGCCGAGCTATGGAGGGGGCCTTGTACCGGGATTTCGTTCCTGCCCTTCTGAAGGCGGCGGCCTTGACCTTCGCGGCCGGGGCGGCGACGGCAAGCGCGGCTCCGGTCCGCGAGCAACCGATCGACGAGATCGCCGCGGATCTCGCCTACGGCTATTGTCCGCTCTTCCTCGCCGGGCAATTCTCGCTCACCGGCCCGGAGCTCGAGCAGCGCGGCTTCGCCAAGACGGTCCGCAAGGAACCGCATCCCCGCGTCGGGCAGATGAGCCTGGTCGAGGCCAAGCTTCCGGACGGCCAGGTCGAGTTCGGCGGGGCGGCGGGCAAGGCCTGCACCGTCATCGTGCACGCTCCGAAATCGACCCGGGCCGCCGTGCCGGCCAGGCTGCGTTCGAGCATGGCTTTCATGGGCCTCGAGTTCAAACCGGCCGCCAGCCCCGGCCCCGCCGTCCCCGCACTTGCCGGCGCGACGATCGAGACTTTCCGGGCGCCCGTCGAGAAGCAATTCCTCTATCTGCAGCACATCCAGATGAGCGACCCCGTGGGGATTGTCGCCGCCCAGCTTTTCGCGACGGACCGATAAGAGCTAGTCGCGAGCCCGCCGGTAGCGCCAGGTCTGCGCGTTGGCCCCCGCGGGGCCTGAAATCGTCGCGGTCAGCAGGCCGCCTGCCCGGCGGTAGGCGATTCGCGTCGGAAAATCGTTGGCCGGGTTTTCGAAGACGACCTCGGCCGCCGACAGCCGCACCATCTTGAACGGCACCGGGGCGCGTCCCTGGGGCGCAGCCCAGAAGCTCGTCTTTCCGTCCTTGTCCGTCTCGATACGCATATATTCGAAGCTCTTCGCGACCTCGCCCGAGCCGCTCATTGCGACGCCGACGAGCATTTTGCCGCGCGAAAGCCAGCTTTCCTCGGTCCAGGACGACCGCTCTTTGTCCTCGTGCACCCAATGGCCGCCCAGCCAGAAGGGCCGCTCTCCCGGAGATGAAGCGAAGCCCGTCAGGCAGAGCATTGCCGCCACGGCTAATCCGAATTTCCGCATCTTCCCCCGCTCCCCGCTCGACGCCATGCCGAGGTCCCCGGCCGCCGCGCTCCCCTATAGCAGACCGCTGGCCATTATGAGAGCGCAGGACAAGCCCCCTGCCGCCTGCTGTCCATTTCGGTCTAAACCGCATTTGCCTTGGAGATTGGCCGCTCCTAGCCTTGAGACATCGAAAGGCCGCCCGGCGGAGATCGCAGATGAACATTGGAGTCACCCTCGCCGCTGCCCTTCTCGCGCCCGCGCCACCCGCGGTCGACTCCGCGCTGGCTGGTGCTGCCCGTTATTGCGAGGCGATCGTGATGGCGAAGAAATCGACCCTGCCCGTTCCTGCCGGCGTCACGATCCATTCCGACAGCGGAGTGCCCGACCTGATCAGGCGCTTCGCTGCCACCCAGCCGATGACCAGGATGTTCGGCATCGATTCCTACGCGCATTTCCACGCCCGGAACGGACAGGTCTGGGTGGTCCGCTCGGAGCAGGCGGTCAGCTGCGACATCGTAGTGACGGCGGTTCCGGGCGGCGCCGATGCGCTGAGGGACTCTTTCCTAAAATCGCTTCCCGGCCAAGGCTGGCAGATGCGGTCCTCCTCGACTGCAACCCCGACGAAGCCGCTGTGGCGCCATTCTTTCGTGAAGTGGGTTCCCAAGGCGAGTGCGTCCGGATTCGGGCTCGTGCTCGATGTCCGGGGACTTCATCCTGCCGCCAGCACCGAGGATGGCGTCCAGATGGAGCTGGGCTTCATCGGCGGCGATGATCTTCAGGTGGGCCGGTCGCCGAGATGACGGGGCCGCTGCGCCCTCCACAATAGCAGACCTCCGCCGATGATGAGAGCGGCCCCGCCGAAGGTCGCCGCGTCGGGCGGGTCGCCGAACCACAGCCAGCCCAGGAACGCCGCGACGAGAAGCTGGACGTAGGTCATCGGCGCGACCGTCGAGGCGCTGGCGCGCTCGACCGCGGCGAAGATCAGGCTGTGGCCGGCAGTCGCGAAGCAGGCGACCCCGAGGCATTTCAGCACCACCACCGGCGAGGGCCATCCGATCGGGACCCCGGCGGCATTGAAGGCGACCGCGGCGGCCACGAGCAACGGCGCCGCGACGACCGCCACCAGGAACTGCATCACCATCACCGGAGCGTCGCCCGCGACCATTCGGTTGAGCATCATCAGCCAGCTCATCCCGAAGGCGGCGCCCATCGGAAACAGAGCGGCCGGACCGATCTCGACCAGGTTCGGCCGGAGAACGATCAGTACACCCGCGAAAGCGAGCAGGGTGGCCGCCCAGGTCGCCGGCCGGGTCCTTTCCCCAAGCACCAGGGGCGCGAGCAGAGCGGTGAGGATCGGGCTGGTGAACTGGATCGCGGTCGCATCGGCCAGCGGCATCGCCATCACCCCAAGGAAGAAGCACAAGGTGGCCAGAGCCACCGCGGCGCCCCGCCCGACGTGAAGCCAGGGCCTCGGCATGACGAAGCCCCCGCGGCCGTGCCGAAGCGCCACGTACAAGGTGAGCCCCGCCGCCCCGAAGCAATAACGAAGCGCGGCGACGGCCGGCGCCGGCCACTGCCCGGCCATCGACTTCACCAGGGCGTCGCCGAAGGCGAGGCTTAGGAAACCCGCGAGGGCGATGAGCAAGGCGCTTCGGGCGTGTTGGACGGGCACCGGGCGGCCTATCGTCCCCCGGCGAAGGCCGGGGTCGAGCTTCGGCCCCGGGTCCCGGCTTTCGCCCGGATGCATGGCTTGGCGACTCTGTTCAGCAATGACGGCACTCCCGCCTCACGCCATGCGGTTAGGCAATTGTCAAAGTTTCCGCCTTATTCACCACCCCGAGTGGGATTGCTTCACCGGTGAGGATCTGAGCGCAATGAGTGCTTTTGGACGGCGACCAGGAAATGGCGGCACGGGCGGCGGACGCCCAAGCTTCGGGGTCGCGAGGCCGATGAAGGGTTTCGCCGGCGGAGCGAACGCACCTTCGGCGCCCGAGGGCGGCGACCAGTTCCCGCCGCTCGAAACGATCAGCTTCTCGGACGCGGATTCCGACGGCTTCGCGCCTTCCGCGAGCGAGCGGGGCGCGGACGCAATGTCCAAGCTCGCCGACCGCCAGGCCGCGTCATCGGAAGCGCCGTCGAGCAAGAACGAGGGCTTCGAAGCCTCCATCCACCGGATCAAGGAGCAAGTCCTCCCGCGCCTGCTCGAGCGAGTCGACCCGGAAGCGGCCGCAACCCTTTCCAAGGACGAGCTCGCCGAGGAATTCCGGCCGATCATCGGCGAGGTCCTCGCCGAGCTGAAGATCAACCTCAACCGCCGCGAGCAGTTCGCGCTCGAAAAGGTGCTCGTTGACGAGCTTCTCGGACTCGGGCCGTTGGAGGAGCTGCTCTCCGACCCCGACATCTCGGACATCATGGTCAACGGTCCCAACCAGACCTTCATCGAAAAGCGCGGCAAGCTCGAGATCGCGCAGATCCAGTTCCGCGACGAGGAGCATCTGTTCCAGATCGCCCAGCGAATCGTCAACAAGGTCGGCCGCCGGGTCGACCAGACCACCCCGCTCGCCGACGCCCGGCTTCAGGACGGCAGCCGAGTCAACGTCATCATCCCACCGCTCTCGCTTCGAGGGACGGCCATCTCGATCCGTAAGTTCTCCGAAAAGCCGATCACCGTCGACATGATGAAGAATTTCGGCTCGATGTCCGACAAGATGGCGACGGTGCTCAAGATCGCCGGAGCGAGCCGCTTCAACGTCATCATCTCGGGCGGCACCGGCTCGGGCAAGACGACGATGCTCAACGCCCTCTCGAAGCTGATCGACCCGGGCGAGCGGGTGATCACCATCGAGGACGCCGCCGAGCTGCGGCTTCAGCAGCCGCACTGGCTTCCGCTCGAGACCCGCCCGCCCAACCTCGAGGGCCAGGGCGCGATCACCATCCGCGACCTCGTCATCAACGCCCTTCGAATGCGGCCCGACCGGATCATCCTCGGCGAGATCAGGGGCAGCGAATGCTTCGACCTTCTCGCCGCGATGAACACCGGCCACGACGGCTCGATGGCCACCTTGCACTCCAACTCCCCTCGCGAATGCCTGGCGCGAATGGAGAACATGGTGATGATGAGCGACATCAAGGTGCCCAAGGAGGCGATCTCGCGCCAGATCGCCGACTCGGTCGACCTCATCGTCCAGGTCAAGCGGCTGAGGGACGGAAGCCGCCGGACGACCAACATCACCGAGGTGATCGGGATGGAAGGCGACGTCATCGTCACCCAGGAA
>DASVSP010000086.1:0-2395 GCA_036388065.1 Allosphingosinicella sp. | reverse complement strand
GCGGACGGTGTCCTCGACCTGGACGAACTTGCCGGGGATTCCGGTGAAGACCTCGGCGACGTGGAAGGGCTGGGAGAGGAAGCGCTGGATCTTGCGGGCTCGGCTGACGGTCAGCTTATCCTCTTCCGAAAGCTCGTCCATTCCAAGGATGGCGATGATGTCCTGGAGCGACTTGTAGCGCTGAAGGATCTCCTGGACGGCCCGGGCGGTCTCGTAATGCTCCTGGCCGACGGTTCGGGCGGTGAGGACCCGCGAGGTCGAGTCGAGCGGATCGACCGCCGGGTAGATTCCGAGCTCGGAGATGGCGCGCGACAGAACGGTCGTGGCGTCGAGGTGGGCGAAGCTGGTGGCCGGCGCCGGATCGGTGAGATCGTCGGCCGGAACGTAGATCGCCTGGACCGAGGTGATCGATCCCTTGTTGGTCGAGGTGATCCGCTCCTGGAGGGCGCCCATGTCGGTCGACAGGGTCGGCTGGTAGCCCACGGCGGAGGGGATTCGGCCGAGGAGTGCCGACACTTCCGAGCCCGCCTGGGTGAAGCGGAAGATGTTGTCGACGAAGAACAGCACGTCCTGGCCCTCGACGTCGCGGAAATATTCCGCCTGGGTGAGGCCCGAGAGGGCGACGCGCGCGCGGGCGCCCGGCGGCTCGTTCATCTGTCCGAAGACGAGCGCGACCTTGGAGCCTTCCGGAGTGGGGTTGCCGTCAGCGTCGGTGGCGATGACTCCGGCCTCGAGGAACTCGTGATAGAGATCGTTGCCCTCGCGGGTGCGCTCGCCGACCCCTGCGAACACCGAGGTTCCGCCATGGCCCTTGGCGATGTTGTTGATCAGCTCCTGGATGAGCACCGTTTTTCCGACGCCCGCACCACCAAAGAGCCCGATCTTGCCGCCCTTCGCATAAGGCGCGAGCAGGTCGATGACCTTGATGCCGGTGACGAGGATGCTGGTCTCGGTCGACTGGTCGACGAAGAGCGGCGCATCGCGGTGGATCGGCGAGGTATCGGTGTGGCCGATCGGGCCGCGTTCGTCGATCGGGTCGCCGATCACGTTCATGATCCGCCCCAGCGTCATGGGACCGACCGGAACCCGGATCTGGCCGCCGGTGTCGGTGACTGCCTGGCCGCGGGTCAGGCCGTCGGTCGAGTCCATCGCGATCGTTCGAACCGTGTTCTCGCCGAGATGCTGAGCGACCTCGAGGACCAGCTTGTTGCCGTTATTGTCGGTCGTCAGCGCCGACAGGATCTCCGGCAGGTCGCTGTCGAAGGTGACGTCGACGACGGCGCCGATCACCTGGCTGACTCGGCCGATATTGTTCGTCTGGGTTGCGGTTGCGGCGGTGGCCATTTTCGTTTCCTTGCCTTCCAATTCGTCGTCCCGGCGGAAGCCGGATCTCGTGGGGTGAAAGGCGCGGCGCCCTTCACCCGCTGGGGTCCCGGCTTCCGCCGGGATGACGGGTTAAACTACAGCGCCTCGGCGCCCGAAATAATCTCCACCAGCTCCGTTGTGATCGCCGCCTGCCGCTGCCGGTTGTAGGCGATCGAGAGGCGCTGGATCATGTCGCCGGCATTGCGTGTGGCGTTGTCCATCGCGGTCATCCGGCTGCCCTGCTCGGACGCGGCATTTTCGAGGAGAGCCCGGAAGATCTGGACGGCGACGTTGCGCGGAAGGAGCGAGGCGAGGATCTCCTCCTCGTCAGGCTCATATTCGATGGCGGCGCTCGAGCCGGCGGTGGCGGCGCCGCCGGTCGGAATAGTCACCGGAATGATCTGCTGGCCCACCGGCTCCTGGACCAGGGCCGACTGGAAGCGGGCGTAGAAGAGGTGGACGACGTCGATTCCGTCGGTCTGGTAGCGTCCGACCAGATCCTCGGCGATCGCCTGGGCGTCGGCGAAGCTCGCGAACTTCATGGCGCTCGTGTCGTGCTGGTGGATGATCTGTTTCGGGTAGAGGCGCTGGATCACCGCTCGGCCCTTGCGGCCGACCAGGTAGAAGAGGACCGTCTTGCCGTCGCGGGTGAGGTCGTCGGCCTTCTTGCGGGCGGCGCGGACGATGTTCGAGTTGAAGGCGCCGGCGAGGCCTCGGTCGGAGGTGGCGACGACGAGGAGGTGGGTCTGGTCGCGGCCCGTCCCCGCGAGGAGCTTCGGGCTCTGCGGGCTGATCGTCACCTTGGAGGCGAGGCTCGCCATCACATTTTCCATGCGGGTCGCATAGGGCCGCCCGGCCTCCGCAGCCTGCTGCGCACGGCGCAGCTTGGCGGCGGCGACCATCTTCATCGCCTTGGTGATCTTCTGCGTCGACTTGACCGACGCGATCCGCCCTTTGAGCGCCTTGAGGCTGGCCATTCTTCTTTCTTCCTTGCGTCATCCCGGCGGAAGCCGGGACCTCGTGGGGTGAA
>DASVSP010000085.1:0-1638 GCA_036388065.1 Allosphingosinicella sp. | reverse complement strand
GATCGGAAGCGCGGTCAGCGAGCCGGAGCCGTTGGCCTCGTTCATCTTGGCGGCGCGCTCGAGAAGCCTCGAGTGGAGGTAGAAGACGTCGCCCGGATAGGCCTCGCGGCCCGGCGGACGGCGAAGCAGAAGCGACATCTGCCGGTAGGCGACGGCCTGCTTGGAGAGATCGTCGTAGACGATGACGGCGTGCATTCCGTTGTCGCGGAAATATTCGCCCATCGTGCAGCCGGTGTAGGGCGCCAGGAACTGGAGCGGGGCCGGCTCGGACGCGGTGGCGGCGACGACGATCGAATATTCCATCGCGCCATTCTCTTCGAGCGCCCGGACGATCTGGGCGACCGTGGAGCGCTTCTGGCCGATGGCGACGTAGATGCAGTAGAGCTTCTGGCTCTCGTCGTCGCCCTGGTTGGCCTGCCGCTGGTTGATGAAGGTGTCGAGCGCAACGGCCGACTTGCCGGTCTGGCGGTCGCCGATGATCAGCTCGCGCTGGCCGCGGCCGACGGGAACGAGCGCGTCGAGGGCCTTGAGGCCGGTCTGCACCGGCTCGTGAACCGACTTGCGCGGGATGATTCCCGGAGCCTTCACCTCGACCCGGCGGCGCTCGGTGGTCTCGATCGGACCCTTGCCGTCGATCGGATTGCCGAGGCCGTCGACCACGCGTCCGAGCAGGGCCTTGCCGACGGGGACGTCGACGATGGTTCCGGTGCGGCGGCAGGTATCGCCCTCGCGGATGGCGCTGTCGTTGCCGAAGATGACGACTCCGACATTGTCGGCCTCGAGGTTGAGCGCCATGCCTTTGATGTCGCCGTCGAACTGCACCATCTCGCCGGCCTGGACGTTGTCGAGCCCGTAGATGCGCGCGATTCCGTCGCCGACGGAAAGGACGGTCCCGACCTCGGAGACTTCGGCGTCGGTTCCGAAGCTTGCGATCTGGTCGCGGATGACCTTGGAGATTTCAGCGGCGCGGATGTCCATTTTCAGCCTTTCATCGCTTGCGCGAGGGTGTTGAGTTTGGTTCGGATGGAGCCGTCGATCATCTGGGAGCCGATCTTGACGACCAGCCCGCCCAAGATGGTGGGATCGATGCTCAAATCAACGGCCACGTCGCGGCCGAGACGGCTCTTCAGGTTGGACTTCAGCGCAGAGACCTGGGCGTCGTCGAGCGGATGGGCGGAGACCACCTCCGCCGTGACCTCGCCGCGGTGAAGGGCGGCGAGCAGGTTGAAGTTGCGGATGACGGCTCCGAGCTGGCCGAGCCGCCGGTTCTGCGCGAGCACTCCCATGAAATTGGTCGTGATCGGGTCGAGCCGCATCGCTTCGGCGAGGCCGGCGACGCCCTTCAGCGCGTCGTCGCGCCGGGTCAACGGGCTCGTCGTCAGGGATCGAAGGTCGTCCGAATCGGCGAGCGCCTGCTTCAGCGAGGCGAGGCTCGCGCCGACCGCCTCGAGCTGCCGCTCGTCGCGGGCCAGCTCGAACAGGGCCATTGCATAACGGCCCGCCAGACTTGCCTGAATGCCGCCGGAATTCTCCACGCGCGCCTCTACTCCCAGATCGGAATTTGACCCATGATATGAAGCGCGCTCGGCGCCTCGGGTCAGGTCGCGGGCGCCCTAGCAGGGGCTTTGCTGCGATGCA
>DASVSP010000084.1:0-83359 GCA_036388065.1 Allosphingosinicella sp. | reverse complement strand
ATATTCGCCCGACGCGACCTATTCGATCGGCCGCACCCCGATCTGACGAGAAAAGGGCGGCCGCACCATAGCGCGACCGCCCTCCTCTGTTCTGAAACTACGCGCGCGGCCGCTGCCGCCGATTAGCCTTCGGCGGTTTCGGTCTGCGGGGTGGCGGTCGCCGCTTCGGCCTTGGCCGGGCGGGGGTCGCGGCGCTCGGCGATGCGGGCGGCCTTGCCGGTGCGGCCGCGCAGATAATAGAGCTTGGCGCGGCGGACGGCGCCGCGGCGCACGACTTCGATCGTGTCGACGTTCGGCGAGTAAAGCGGGAAGACGCGCTCCACGCCTTCGCCGAAGCTGATCTTGCGGACGGTGAAGGAGCTGCCGATGCCGCGGTTGGCGCGGGCGATGCAGACGCCTTCGAAATTCTGGACGCGGGTGCGCTCGCCTTCGACGACGCGGACGCCGACGCGGAGGGTGTCGCCGGGGCGGAATTCGGGGATCGACTTGTTCGCGGTCAGCGACTGGATCTGCTCGGCTTCGAGCTGCTGGATAAGGTTCATGTGTTATCGCCTTCGTCTTCGTGCCGCGCGCCAGAGGGCGAAGGCCTGGGCGCGCCACCGCGGCGCTCCATCAGGTCCGGCCGCCTTGACCGTGTGTCCTCGACCGCCCTTTGCTTTCGCCAGGCGGCGATTTTCGCATGATCCCCCGATCGCAGCACTTCAGGGATCCTGCGCCCTTCCCATTCGACAGGTCGGGTATAATGCGGATATTCGAGAAGCCCGCTTTCGAAGCTCTCTTCCTCTCCGCTGGAGGCCGCGCCCATTACCCCGGGGAGCAGCCGAACGCAAGCGTCGAGGAGGACGAGAGCGCCGATCTCGCCGCCCGAGAGGACGTAGTCGCCGACCGAGACGGGGATGATCGGCCGGGCCTCGAACAGGCGCTCGTCGATTCCTTCGAAGCGGCCGCACAGGATGGAGACGCCCGGGCCGGCGGCGAGCTGTCGGACGAAGGCCTGGGTGAGCGGGCGGCCGCGGGGGGTCATGGCGAGGAGGGGTGCTTCGGGGTGCTGGGTCCGGACATGATCCACTGCGGCGCCGAGTACGTCCGCGCGCATCACCATTCCGGCCCCGCCCCCGGCCGGCGTATCATCCACCGAGCGATGCTTGTCTGTCGCAAAGTCGCGAATATGGATGGGGTCAAGCGACCAGATGCCGTCGCGCAAGGCACGACCGGCAAGGCTCGCGCCGAGCGGACCGGGAAACATCTCGGGGTACAGGGTGAGGATGGAGGCGGACCAGACCGGAAGACCCGCCTCCGTACGACTCTTCAACCCATCCGCTGTAGCCTCAGCGGCAATCTCCCGAAGCGCTTCGCTCGGGAATTCGCATCCCCGCTGGCGCAGTTGAAGCATCCGCTCGTACAGCGCTCCCGCGGAGGGTTCTTCGTACAGGGGTTGAACGCCGAACCGCTCGACGGCGGAGGCGGTAACGTGGATGACATAGGCTTGGGAGGCCTGATAGGCGTATATGTCTCCTTCGAGCCAGCGGCAGTAGCTCATGGGCCAATCCAATTCTCTACGCGCAGCCCCGGCACGTTTCCGAAGTGACGTGTGTTGCGCGTGACCAGCAGCAGATCCAGCGACAGTGCGTGGGCGGCAATGAGATGGTCGAACCGATGCCGTTCGAAGGGTATGTGGCGATATGCGAGAGCAGCTTCGGCGTCGAACGGCAGAACCGGGATCTCGGAGAAGAACGCTCTGGCGTTGGCAGAAGCCTGTAAATCTGACTCATCGACGCGCAACATGACCTCCGCGAAGGCGACGGCTGACGTCACCACCTCCCCCGGGGCGAACGCCTCGACCTGATTCCGGGCCTTCTCGGAAAGACCCTCGATGAGGTAGATGCACACGTTCGAGTCGAGCAGGACGCGCGCTAAACGAGGCTCAGCCATCAGTGGGGCGCCGGGTTGAAGGGTCGAAATTACTCGGCTCGATTTCCCGCTCCTCCTCGTTCAAGGGACGCAGCCCGGCTCCTGAACCGTAAATCCCCGTGAGGTCGATCTTTCGGCGAGGTGCTTCCGCAGGCTCGACAATGTACCGGCCGCGCTCTTCGCGCACCGTCATTTCGACGCCGGCTGCTACTCCCAACGACGCCGGGAGCCGGACCGCGACAGAGTTGCCGGTCTTGAAGGTTTTGGTTTTCTTCATGTGATTTCCGTATATACTTCCAGTATATACATTGTCGCACACCCGAGCAAGTGGAACCGTCCCCGCCGCGAAGCGCTTCGCCGCGATGACCGAACCGACCTTCGACTGCCTGATCATAGGCGGCGGCCCAGCGGGCCTTACCGCGGCGATCTACCTCACCCGGTTCCACCTCACCGCCAAGCTGGTCGACGCCGGCAAGAGCCGGGCGGGCTGGATCCCGTGCACCCACAACCATGCCGGCTATCCCGACGGGATCAACGGCAAGGAGCTGCTCGCGCTGATGAAGGCGCAGGCCCAGAAATACGGGACCTCTATCGTCACCAGCCGGGTCGGCCGGCTCGACATCGTCGAGGGCGGGTTCAAGGCGGAATGGGGCGAAGGCTCTGTGGTCGCGCGCAAGGTGCTGCTCGCCACCGGAGTGACCAACCGGCGGCCGCCGATGGACGAGGAGCTTCACGACGAGGCGCTCGCCCGGGGCCTGATCCGCTATTGCCCGATATGCGACGGCTACGAGGTCACCGACAAGAAGGTTGGAGTGATCGGGAGCGGGTCGCACGGGATCGCGGAGGCGGTTTTCCTGCGCGGGTTCACGGAGGACATCACGCTCATCGCACCCCATGACGCCCACGATCTGAGCGCGGAAGACCAGGCCCGGCTCAAGGAATATGGGATCCAGACCCTGGACGGCCCCTGCTCCGCGGTCGCCGCCCACGAGGACTGCATCGTCGTCGACACGGCGGATGGCCATCACGCCTTCGACAGCGTCTATCCAGCGCTCGGCTCGGACATGCACAACGAGCTCGCCGTCCAGGTCGGGGCGGAGCTGAAGGACGGCAACATCGTCGTCGACAGCCACCAGCGAAGCAGCGTTCCGGGCCTCTATGCCGCCGGAGACATCGTTCTGGGCCTCGACCAGATCAGCCACGCGATGGGCGAAGGCGGGGTCGCCGCGGTCACCATCCGCAACGATCTCGCCAAGGAGCGGCAGATCCGGCGGGAAAAGCTGAGCGGGTCGATCGCGGCGAAGAGCGCCTGACCGTCATCCCGGCGGAAGCCGGGACCTCAGGACGAGAAGTCTCGGCGGATCTCCCCGAGGTCCCGGCTTTCGCCGGGATGATAGTCAGGCGAGGAATTCAGGGTCGGCGACTATCCGGCCATCGACGAGGTCAGCAACGCCCTCCCTGAACGGCACCATCGTCCGGCGGCCGTCGGGCTTCTCGATCTCGAGCACGTCCCCGGCTCCGAAATCCTCGACCGCGACCACCCTCCCAAGCGGCTCGCCCGCAGCGCTCTCGCAAGGCAGGCCGATCAGGTCGGCGTGATAATATTCGCCCTCCTCCAGCGGCGGGAGGGCCGAGCGGGGCACGGTGAGGAGCTGGCCGCGCAACGCCTCGGCCGCGGTCCGGTCCGACACTTCGGCGAAGCGCGCGATCGGAGTGCGGTCGCCCTTGAGCGAAGCGAGGGTGAGGAGACTCTCCCCTACCCTCACCTGCTTGTGGCGCCTGAGGCTCTCGGCGCTCTGAGCGAACAGCTTCAGGCGCACCTCGCCGCTTATGCCGTGGGCTCCGGCAATGGCGGCGAGCGCGACCTGATCGTCAGCCAAGGCTATTCGGCCTTTTCGGCGCCCTCGGCGGGAGCGGCCTCGTCTGAGCCCTCGGCGGGCTCGCTGGTCGAGACGCCCTCGTTGCTCGCCTCGTCGGCCGGGGTCGCTTCACCCTCGGCAGCCGGAGCTTCCTCGGCGGCCGGAGTCTCCTCCGCGGCGGGGCTCTCTTCGGCAGCCGGGGCTTCCGGGGTCACGGTAGCTTCCTCGGCGGCGGGAGCCTCCTCGACAGCGGGAGCCTCCTCGGCGGCGGGAGCCTCCTGCGCGACTGGAGCTTCCTCGGCGGCGGGAGCCTCCTCGGCGGGCGCTTCGGCGGCGGCCCGCTCGGCGACGACCTCATCGGCGGCGGGAGCTTCCTCGACCGCGGGGGCCTCCTCCTCGGCCGCGGCGGCGGTGGCGGCCTCGGCCTCGCGGGTCGCGCGCTCCTCGGCGCGCTCCTTGGCCTTGTCGCCGGGGACGCCCTTGTTCGGGTTGCTTCGGGCGGCGCGCTCACGCACTCCGGCGGCGTCGAGGAATCGGGCGACCCGGTCGCTCGGCTGAGCTCCGACCGAGAGCCAGTGGCGGGCGCGGTCGGCGTCGAGCTTCACCCGCTCCGGGCTGTCCTTGGGAAGGAGCGGATTGTAGCTTCCGATCCGCTCGATGAACTTGCCGTCGCGCGCGGTGCGGGCGTCGGCGACGACGATCTTGTAATAAGGGCGCTTCTTCGCGCCGCCCCTGGAAAGCCGAATTGAAACTGACATTTGATATCCTTCTCTTCTAATCTATCGTCATCCCGGCGAAAGCCGGGACCTCAGGGAAAGTTCTCGCCGAGGTACCGGCTTTCGCCGGTATGACGGCAAGGGGTTGCGTCATTTCTTCTTCATGAACTTCTCGAAGCCGGGCGGCAGGTTCATCGGAGCCGCGCCGGGACCCGGAAGGCCGGGCATTCCGCCCGCTCCGCCGCCCGGAAGGCCGGGCATTCCGCCCATGCCCCCCATTCCGCCGAGGCCTCCGCCGCCGCCGCCGAAAAGCGCGCCGAGCTTGCCGAGGCCGCCCATCTTTCGGATCTTCTTCATCGCGCTCGCCATGTCCTGATGCATCTTGAGGAGCTTGTTCACCTCCTGCACCGTCCGTCCCGAGCCCTTGGCGACTCGGATCTTGCGCTTGGCGTTCAAAAGCTCCGGACGCCGCCGCTCCTTGGGAGTCATCGAGCCGATGATCGCGTCGAGGTGGACGAGCACCTTGTTGTCCACTCCGCTCGCTTCCATCGCGCCCGACATCTTCTTCATCCCGGGAAGCATGGCGGCGAGGCCGGAAATCCCGCCCATGCGCTGCATCTGGCTGAGCTGCGAGCGAAGGTCGTCGAGGTCGAACTGGCCCTTGGCCATCTTCCGGGCCATCGCCTCGGCTTCTTCGACCTGGATGGTTTCCTGGGCGCGCTCGACCAGGCCGACGACGTCGCCCATTCCCAGGATCCGGCCGGCCACCCGCTCGGGGTGGAAGGCTTCGAGCGCGTCGATCGACTCGCCCACTCCGGCGAACTTGATCGGCTTGCCAGTGACGGCGCGCATCGACAGAGCGGCGCCGCCCCGGGCGTCGCCGTCGAGCCGGGTGAGGACGATTCCGGTCAGCGGCACCTGGGCGGAGAAGCTCGAAGCGACGTTGACGGCGTCCTGGCCGGTCAGAGCGTCGACGACGAGCAGTATCTCGGTCGGCGACGCGATGTCGGCGACCGCCTTCATCTCGTCCATCAGCGCGGAATCGACGTGAAGCCGGCCGGCGGTGTCGAGGAGTAGGACGTCGAAGCCCTGCAGCCGGGCCGAGTGAAGCGCGCGCCGGGCGATTTCGACGGGCTGCTGGCCGGCGACGATCGGAAGGGTGGCGACCTCGGCCTTCTCGCCGAGCACCCGAAGCTGCTCCTGGGCGGCGGGCCGGGCGACGTCGAGCGACGCCATCATCACCTTCTTGCCGCCCTTCTCGCGAAGGCGGCGGGCGATCTTGGCGGTGCTGGTGGTCTTGCCCGAGCCCTGAAGGCCGACCATCATCACCACAGCGGGCGGAGTGACGTCGACGTTGAGCTCGGACGCCTCGGCGCCGAGCATCTCGACGAGGGCGTCGTGGACGATCTTGACGACCTGCTGGCCCGGAGTGACCGAGCGGAGCACCTGCTGGCCGACGGCCTGCTCGGTCGCCCTGTCGACGAATTCGCGGACCACCGGCAAGGCGACGTCGGCCTCGAGCAGGGCGATCCGCACCTCGCGCATCGCTGCCCGGACATCGGCTTCGGTGAGCGCGCCGCGGCCGCGAAGCCGGTCGAAGACTGCGCCGAGGCGGTCGCTCAGACTGTCGAACATCTCTACTGCCTTTCACCGCGCCGAGGCGCCAAACGCGAAAAACGCCGGCGGGCGAAACTCGCCGGCCAGCGCGCGCCCCCTCAAGGCGCTGAACTATCCCAGAGGGATATAGGGCACATAGCGGCGGGGGTAAGGGATGGCAAGGCGGACGAGGCGGCCATGGGCTGCTCGTCCCTCTCCCCGCCGGGGAGAGGGAGATCGACAGGAGGAGATCCATAGATTGTCCGCTTGAATGCGACTATCCCGTGCGGTCCGCCCCCCGCGGCCGAAAGTCGAGCCTTCATGCAAGAGACGAAAGCTGCGGGTGACGAGCCCAAGCCGGTCGAGACCCTGCTCGACACGCCCGATCTCGCGCACGCGCTCGAGAGCGAGAGGTTCAAGCAGTTCCTCGACCATATGCCGGTGGCGATCGCGGTGTCCGAGCTGTGCGCGCCGGAATGCGTGATCTACGCCAATATCGAGTTCGAGCGGCTGAGCGGAATGAGCTCCGCCGACATTGTCGGGCATGGCTGGGAATGCCTCCCGGGCCGAGGCCATGCGGAGGGGGATTCGCGAGGCCTGGGCGAGGCCGTCGCCGGCGAGCAGGAATATGTCGGCCTCTTCCGGATCGAATGCTCGGGCGGAGCGAGGACGGTCGACGCCTGGTCCAACCTCATCCAGGACGACGACGGCACTCCCCAATTCCGCCTGGTCGCGCTCGCTGAGGCCGGCCAGCGCAGCGAGGCGCATCGCGAGGAGCTCGAACGGCTGATCGAGGAGAAGGACGTCCTCCTTCGCGAGCTTCAGCACCGGGTGAAGAACAATCTTCAGATGATCACCGCTCTGATCCGGCTGGAGGCGCGCAACCTGCCCGACGACTCCACCGGCTCGCGCTTCGACCGCCTCGCCGGCCGGATCGAGGCGCTGGCGCTTCTCTACCGTTCGCTCTCCGACGATCTCGACTCCGAGACCATCGACCTCGGCGTCTATCTGAGCGAGATCGCCTCGGCGGTGATGCGCGCCCATGCGCCGGAAGGGATCAGGCTCGACCTGAAGGTCGACACCTGGCCGGTCTCGGTCAACGTCGCCATGCCGACGGGCCTGGTCGTCAACGAGCTGCTCACCAACGCGCTCAAGCACGCCTTCGTCGGCCGCGACGGCGGGACCATCACCCTGCACAGCCTGGTCGAGGCCGGCGGCTGCAAGGTCGTCGTCGCGGACGACGGGGTCGGGATGACCGGCGACGAGACCTGGCCGAGGCCGGGCAAGCTCGGAGCGATGATCGCCCAGTCGCTTCGCCAGAACGCCAACGCCCGGCTCGACGTCGTCTCGACCCCCGGCGAAGGGGTTCGGGTGACGATCTTCTTCGACCGCGCCGACGCCGCCCCGCCGGAGAAGGACTGACCGACGAGTCGCACGGCGCTTGGTGCGGGCGCGACTGGCGAAGACGGCGCGAACGGGCCATGACGAAGCGATGAAACGCCTGCTCGGCCTCGCTGCGCTTCTCCTGCTCGCTTCCGCGCCCGCGGCCGCCGAGCGCGGCCCGGCCGGCGCCTATCGGCTGGTGGGAGAGCCCGACGTCGCCTCCGGCCTCCGGCTCCTGCGGGACGGCCGTTTCCAATATTTCCTGAGCGCGGGCGCCCTCGACGAGCAGGCCGAGGGGCGCTGGACCGTCGCAGGTCGAGTGGTCACCCTGGCGACCGAGCCGAAACCGGTGCCGCCCCTGTTCCGGGCGGACCCGCCGGGGCGGGTCGAGGGGGAGTGGCTGAGGGTGAACTCGCCGTCCGGCGACGGGATCGCCGGGGTGGATCTTCGGATAGGCTTCGACGAGGGCCCGCCGGTCGAGGATCACACCCAGGAAGACGGCTGGTCCCTGCCGCCTGACGAGAAACGGACTCCGCGATGGATCGAGCTGCGCGTTCCGATGCACGCTGTGGCCTCGCCCCGCTTCACGATCGACCCGGCGGCGGGAAACGCCCTGCAATTCACGCTCGTCCCCAACGACCTGGGAGTGGTGGATCTTACCGGAGTGAGGGTCGAAGTGGCCAAGAAGGCACTGGTCGTCCATCGCGGCGGAGCAAGGCTGCGCTACGAGGCGGTTCGGGAGTGACCGATCCGCGCAAGCCGCCAGTGCATCTGGGGGAGCTTGACGCCTTCCTCTCGAAAAACGCCAGGATTCTGGCGGAGCCGACGAGGTGGCCGGCGCCGGCCGCGACAGGGTCCGGGCGGCGCGGCGATGGAGGCGAATCACGACAGTCCTGCCGATTCGACAGCATAGCTTGCGTAGCATGGTATACTTGCGTAGCAAGCGTCATGGATACTAGCTCGTGGCAAAGCCAGCTTCGCAAAGGCGCGGCCGAGCTCGTCGTCCTCAGCCTTCTGAAGGAGGGTGAGCGCTACGGCCTCGACATCCTCGAGAATGCGGGCGGAAGCGGCGGCGTGCTGTCCGACGGGACCTTGTACCCGCTGCTCACGCGCCTCGAGCGCGAGGGCAAGCTGGAGGCGCGATGGGCGATGGCCGACGACGCCAAGATCCCGCGCAAATATTATCGCCTGAGCGACGAGGGCGAGGCGCTGATCGGAGAGATGCAGCGCCTTTGGCATGAATTCAGCGCGTTCGTCAGCCGCGCGGTCGAGGAGTCGGGAAATGGAAAGCGAACTGCCGTCCGCGGTCGAACGATATCTTGACCGGCTGGAGCGAGCGCTTTGGGCGCTGCCGTCCGACGAGCGCGGCGCAATCCTGCTCGAACTTCGCGGCCACCTTGCCGACCGGGCCGAAACCGCCGACGAGGCGATTGCGGCATTCGGCGCGCCGGAGCGCCTGGCGCAGGCGTTCCTCGCCGCCGGCGCCGGCGGCCGTGGACCGGCGGCGCTTCCCGGGGATCAGACGCCGCGGCGGCTCAGCCTCCATTCCGTTCTAAGTCAGGTGCTGGCCACCTGGCGCGGGAGCCGGGAAGGCCTGTTCACGGTGGGCGCGGTGCTCCTGACCGCGCTGATCGCGTCCGACTGGGTGCTCTTCACCCTGGCCTTGAAGCCGGACGCGGCTCTGCCGGCGTGGCCGGTGATGCTTGGCCGCACCGGGGCGGTGCTGCTCGCACTGTGCGCCGCATACCGGCTCCTGATCTCCTCGCGCAGTCGAGTCTGGGCCGTGGATGCCTCCACGATCCGCTTCGTGGGCGGAACCCTTGCGACGCTCGTTCTTGCAGCGTCGATCGCCGTGGGCGCGACCCGCGCGGCCATGGCCGGGTTGCACGCCGCCGGGCTTGGCGAGAGCGCCTCGTCGGGGGTTCGGACGGCCCTGGCATTCCTCACTCTGGCCGGGGTTGCAGTCCTGCTCCTCCGAATCCAGCCCTGGCTTGCGGCCCTCGCGATCGGACGACGCGAACCGAGCGCGCGCACCGCCTGGCGCGCAACGCGGGGACGGACGGCGGCCATCGCCAAAGGATGGGCGGCGCTCGTGCTTCCGCTGTACCTCCTCCATGTCCTGTTGAGCTACGCGGCCGTGAAGCTGTTCCCGCTCGGAGTCGCCCAGCTTATCCTCGCCGGTGCGGACGGGATCGTCTCGACCGTGATGGCGTTGGCGGCGGCGGTGCTCAACGCAGCCGTCTTCCGCTGGATCACCGGAGAGCCGACGCCCGCACCGAGGCCCTTCGGAAGCGAGCAACCCCGCCCCGATCTGATCGAGGCGGCCCGGATCCGGCTCTGCCAGCTCATCCCGCCGCCGGAGCGGGCCACCGCGGGGCATTGAGCGGGTGGACGACCGGTCCGGGACCTGAATAGAAGGCCCAGTGGCCTCTCCCCTCATCCTCGTCGACGCCGACGCCTGCCCGGTGAAGGAGGAGATCTACAAGGTCGCCTTCCGCCACGGCGCCGCGGTCAAGGTCGTCAGCAACGCGCATCTTCGAGTCCCGGCGCATCCGCTCATCGAGCGGGTGGTCGTCGGCTCCGGCTTCGACGCGGCCGACGACTGGATCGCCGAGCGCGCCGGTCCGCGCACGGTGGTGGTCACCGGCGACATCCTGCTCGCCGACCGCTGCCTCAAGGCCGGAGCGGCGGTGATCGGATCCAACGGCAAGCCGTTCACCGCGGCGTCGATCGGGGCGGCGGTCGCGACCCGGGCGATCATGGCCGACCTTCGCGCCGGGATGGACGGTCCCGGCGGGGGCCCCGCCCCTTTCGCCAAGGCCGACAGGTCGCGCTTCCTCTCGGCGCTGGACGAGGCCCTGGTCAGGCTGGGGCGGGGCTGAGGGTCACCGGCGCCCGAAGGCGCCATAGCCGTCCCGGACGACGACCGGCTCGATGCAGTCGCCGACGCGGTTGACCACGGTCAAAGTGAGGTCGCCCGGTGGAAGCTCGCCGAGGCGCCTCGGCTTCGAGCTCCCGGGAGAGCCGACCGGCCGGACCTTCATGTCATCGCGGCAGAAACGCGACGGAACCGCCGCGTTGCCGGCGAGGCGCCGGGGGGCCGCTTCGGGACGCTCGGCCGGGAGGGCCGAGGACGAGGCCGGGCAGGTCAAGGCGAGCGTGAGGAATGCAAGGCGCATGACGTCTCCTTTCAAGCCGCTATGATAGCGTGTTTCGAAGCGGTTTGGGAGAGGGTGATGGAGGTCAGGACGGAGAGCTGCCGCTGCGGCGCGCTCAAGGCGAAGGCCCGGGGCGAGCCGGCCCGGATTTCGGTCTGCCACTGCCTGGCCTGCAAGGCGCGCACCGGAAGCCCCTTCTCCTGGAACTCCACCTGGCTCGAGGAGCAGGTCGAAACCGAAGGCGAGTCCCGGACCTGGACTCGGATCGCCGAGGCCGGCCGTTGGTGCACCTACCATTTCTGTCCCGATTGCGGATCGACTGCCTGGTACCGGATCGAGGCCCGGCCCGGAATGGTGACCATCCCCGCCGGCAATTTCGGCGACCCCGGCTTCGGCGAGCCCGCTTATTCCTGGTATGGGGAGCGTGGCTGTCCGTGGGTCCGGGTCGAGACCGAGGGCCCGCTCGAAGAGGGCTAGCCGTTGCCAGTAGGGAGCACGGACCCTAGATGCGCCCTCGATGAAGCGGCGTTTCCGGAAGATGCATGGGCTTGGCAACGACTTCGTCATCTTCGACTCGCGCGAATCGCCGGTGGAGATGAACGAGGCGCGGGTCCGCGCCCTGGCCGACCGTCGGACCGGAATCGGCTGCGACCAGCTGATCGTCCTCGAGCCCAGCGACTGCGCCGACGTCAGGATGCGGATCTGGAATTCGGACGGCGGCGAGGTCCAGTCCTGCGGGAACGCAGCGCGTTGCGTCGCCCTCCTGCTCGGCGCCCCCGGTTGGATCGAGACGGCCGGCGGGCTGCTCGCGGCCTCGGCCGGCGAAGGGTCGGCGACGGTCGACATGGGCGATCCGCGCTTCGGCTGGGACGAGATCCCGCTCGCCTACCCGGTGGACACGGCGGCGATGCCCGTCGGCTGGGAGGATCTGAGCGAGCCGTTCGCGGTCAACGTCGGCAATCCGCACATCGTCTTCTTCGTCGAAGATGCCGAGGCCGTCGACCTGGAGCGGCTTGGCCCGCTGATCGAGAACGACCCGCTCTTCCCGGAACGGATCAACGTCAACATCGCCTCGGTCGAGGGCGGCGCGCTTCGCCTTCGGGTCTGGGAGCGGGGCTCCGGGCTGACCCGGGCCTGCGGAACCGGCGCCTGCGCGACGGCGGTCGCGGCGGTGAGCCGCGGGCTCGCCTCGAGCCCGGTCGAAATCCGTCTGCCCGGAGGGACTCTGAACGTCGCCTGGGGGCCGGGGAACACGATCGCCATGGGCGGCCCCGCGACCCTCGTCTTCGAAGGAGAGGTGGCGCTGTGAGCGGCCCGGAAATGATCACCCTGGGCTGCCGGCTCAACGCCGCCGAAAGCGAGGCGATCCGGCTGCTGGCGCAGGGCGAAGAGGATCTCGTCATCGTCAACAGCTGCGCCGTGACCAACGAGGCGGTGCGGCGGACCCGGCAGGCGATCCGGCGGGCGAAAAAGGACCGGCCTGGGGCGAGGGTCATGGTGACGGGCTGCGCCGCCCAGACCGAGCCGGAAACGTTCGCGGCCATGCCGGAAGTAGACCGGGTGGTGGGAAACCGGGAGAAGTTCGCGCCCCACGCTTTTGCCGAGAACAACACCGTTCGGGCTGAGCCTGTCGAACCCCGTTCTTTCCGCCTGCAATCGCCTGAAGCGAGGAAAGGCGTTCGACAAGCTCAGGCCGAACCGGTTTCGCTTGCCCGCCTTCCTGCCGAGATCCGGGTGTCCGACATCTTCGCGGTCGCCGAGACCGCGCCCCACCTCCTTCCCGCTTTCGCCGACCGCTCCCGCGCTTTCATCGAGGTCCAGAACGGGTGCGACCATCGCTGCACCTTCTGCATCATCCCCTTCGGCCGGGGGAACAGCCGAAGCGTTCCGGCCGGCCTGGTCGTGGAGCAGGTGAAGGCGCTCGTGGCCAAGGGGTTGAGCGAGATCGTGCTGACCGGAGTGGACGTCACGAGCTACGGGCCGGACCTGCCCGGCGGTCCCAGCCTCGGCCTGCTCGTCGAGCGGATCCTGAGGCACGTGCCCGAGCTTCCGAGGCTTCGGCTCTCGTCCCTGGACTGCATCGAGATCGACGGCCGGCTGGAAGAGATCATCGCCGGCGAGCCCCGATTCATGCCCCACCTCCATTTGAGCTTCCAGGCCGGCGACGACATGGTGCTGAAGCGGATGAAGCGCCGCCACGGCCGGGCCCAGGCGGTCGAGACGGTGGCGAAGCTCAAGTCGCGGCGGCCGGACCTGGCGATCGGAGCCGACCTCATCGCAGGCTTCCCGACCGAGACGGACGCGATGCACGAGAACAGCCTTCGGCTGATCGACGAATGCGACATCGTCATGGGCCATATCTTTCCCTTCTCGCCCAAGCGCGGCACTCCGGCGGCGCGGATGCCGCAGGTGGCGCCTTCCGTGGTGAAGGAGCGGGCGCGGCAGCTGCGCGAGGCCTGCGCGAGGCGCACCGCGGCGTGGCTGCAGGGAATGGTCGGGACGAGGCAGAGGGTGCTGATGGAGAAAGGCGGCCTCGGACATTCGGAGAATTTCGCGCCGGTCCGACTTCGTCATCCCGGGAGGGACCCCAAAAAAGTAGTACTTTTTTGGGAACCCGAAAGCCGGGACCTCGGGGAGACCCACCGAGACTCCTTGACCCGAGGCCCCGGCTTTCGCCGGGGTGAGGGGGAAGTGGTCGAGATGATCATCACCGCCGTCGAAAACGGCACCCTCGTCGGGATCCCGGCATGAGCGAGGCGACGTGGCTCGACCGGCTTCAGTCCGGCTTCAGGAAGACCTCGGAGCGGCTCGGGGACAACCTCACCGGGCTGTTCACCAAGGCCGCCCTCGACGAAGCGACCCTGGACGAGATCGAGGAAGCGCTGATCGCCTCCGACCTCGGCCCGGCGACCGCGGCGAAGATCCGGCAGCGACTGGCGGGCGAGCGGTTCGAGCGCGGGCTTTCCGAATATGCGGTGCGCGAGATCATGGCCGAGGAGGTCGAGAAGATCCTCGCTCCGGTCGCGGTGCCGCTTCAGGTCGACGCCTTTCCAAGGCCCCAGGTCATCCTGGTCGTCGGCGTGAACGGCTCGGGCAAGACGACCACCATCGCCAAGCTCGGCCATCTCCTGCTCGAGCAGGACTACGGAGTGCTTTTCGCCGCGGGCGACACCTTCCGGGCCGCCGCGATCGAGCAGTTGAAGGTGTGGGCCGACCGGATCGGAGTGCCGGTGATCTCGGGCCCGGAGGGCGGCGACAGCTCGGCGATCGTCTTCGACGGGGTCAAGAAGGGGACGGCGGAGGGCATCGACACCCTGATCGTCGACACGGCGGGGCGGCTCCAGAACAAGAAGGTTCTGATGGACGAGCTCGCCAAGATCCGGCGGGTGCTCGGCCGGCTCAACCCGCAGGCGCCTCACAACGTCGTCCTCGTGCTCGACGCGACGACCGGGCAGAACGCCCTCAGCCAGATCGAGGTGTTCAGGGAAGTCGCCGGAGTGACCGGCCTCGTCATGACCAAGCTCGACGGGACCGCTCGGGGCGGCGTACTGGTCGCCGCGGCGGAGCGGTTCGGGCTTCCGATCCACGCCATCGGGATCGGCGAAGGCATTGACGACCTGCGGCCGTTCGACGCGCGAGAGACGGCCCGGGCAATCGCCGGATTGGGAAGAGAGTGAGCGTGACTTCGGAAACCGAAAAAAGAGAGCCGACGGTCGGCGCCAGGCTGATGATCGACCTCGGGCCCCTGCTCGTCTTCTTCCTGGTGAACTTCTTCGCCCCAGTGCCGGACATGCTCAGGATCTTCTACGCGACCGGCGCCTTCATGGCGGCGATGATCGTCGCGATGATGATCTCCTACCTTCGCTACCGCCACATCTCGCCGATGCTCTGGTTCTCGGGGATCATGGTGGTGATCCTGGGGGGCGTCACGATCTGGCTTCACAACGACACCTTCATCAAGATGAAGCCGACCGTCTATTACGTGCTGATCGCGAGCCTTCTCGCCTTCGGCCTCGCCACTGGGCGCAACCTGCTCAAGATGGTGCTCGGAGCCGCCTATCCGGGCCTGTCCGAGCGGGGCTGGAAGCTTCTCACCCGCAATTGGGCGATCTTCTTCATCGTCATGGCGCTGGTCAACGAAGCGGTCTGGCGAAACAGCAGCACGAGCTTCTGGATCGGCTTCAAGCTGTGGGGCTTCCTTCCGGCCACCTTCCTGTTCGCGATTCTCAACGTGCCGATGCTGATGAAGCACGGGATGCAGCTGGAGGCCGGCAAGGACGAGCCGCCGGTGCCGCCCGTCCAATGAGCAGGGTTCCCGTCATTGCGAGCGGAGCGAAGCAATCCAGCTCGGCGTGGGTCGCGAACGCCGTTGCTGGATTGCTTCGTCGCTTCGCTCCTCGCAATGACGGGCGGTGAGCACGATGTCCGCCCCTCCCCCACCCGTCGTCTCGATCCGCAACCTGTCGAAGCGCTACGCCGGCGGTCACGAGGCGCTGAAGGGAGTCAGCCTCGACATCGCCAAGGGCGAGATATTCGCGCTTCTCGGCCCCAACGGCGCCGGCAAGACGACCCTGATCAGCATCGTGTGCGGAATCGTCACCGCCACCGGCGGGGAGGTCGAGGTCGACGGTCGCGACGTCGTGTCCGACTATCGCTCGGCTCGGACCAAGATCGGCCTCGTCCCGCAGGAGCTCCACACCGACGCCTTCGAGAGCGTCATCTCGACCGTCAGCTTCAGCCGAGGGCTGTTCGGAAAGCCGCCGAACCCGGCGCATATCGAGAAGGTGCTGAGGGACCTGTCGCTTTGGGACAAGCGCAAGTCGAAGATCATGGAGCTGTCCGGCGGAATGAAGCGCCGGGTGATGATCGCCAAGGCGCTGAGCCACGAGCCCGACATCCTTTTCCTCGACGAGCCGACCGCGGGCGTCGACGTCGAGCTGAGGCGCGACATGTGGGCCCTGGTCCGCCGCCTTCGCGACACCGGAGTGACCATCATCCTGACCACCCATTATATCGAGGAGGCCGAAGAGATGGCCGACCGGGTCGGGGTCATCTCGCGCGGCGAGCTGATCCTCGTCGAGGGCAAGGCGGAGCTGATGAAGAAGCTCGGCAAGAAGGAGTTGACCTTGCAGCTGGCCGAGCCGCTCGACTCGGTGCCTGCCGAGCTGGCCGAATGGCAGCTCGAGCTTCGCGACGAAGGCAATGAGCTGCTCTACGTCTTCGACGGCACGGCCGAAAGGACGGGCATCCCGTCCCTGCTCGGCCGGATGCGCGACATCGGCATCGCCTTCAAGGACCTCAATACGAGGCAGAGCTCGCTGGAGGACATTTTCGTCAGCCTCGTCCACGAGCCGCGCAAATGAGCGGCACCGGCGTCCCTTCCCCCTCCCCCGTTCGGCCTGAGCTCGGCGAAGGCCTTTCCTTCCTCTGGTTCGGACGGAAGGAAGGAAGTGAGGCCCTTCGACCGGCTCAGGCCGAACGGGTTGCGGGGCGCAACCTGGCTCCCGGAGGCGCCGAATGACCCCCTCCTTCAACCGCTACGGAGTCTGGGCGATCTACCGGTTCGAGATGGCCCGGGCGCTTCGCACCTTGTGGCAGAGCCTCGTCACCCCGGTCATCACCACCTCGCTCTACTTCGTCGTGTTCGGGGCCGCGATCGGCTCCCGGATGACCGAGGTCCAGGACGTGCCCTACGGGGCGTTCATCGTGCCGGGGCTGATCATGCTTTCGCTGTTCACCCAGAGCATCTTCAACGCCTCGTTCGGGATCTTCTTCCCCAAGTTCACCGGAACGATCTACGAGATCCTCTCGGCGCCGATCTCGCCGCTCGAGATCGTGCTGGGCTATGTCGGAGCGGCGGCCACCAAGTCGGTGGCGCTCGGCCTCGTCATTCTCGCCACCGCCGCCTTCTTCGTTCCGATCCAGATCCTCCACCCGGTCTGGATGATCGGCTTCCTGGTCCTGATCGCGACGACCTTCAGCCTGTTCGGATTCATCATCGGAATCTGGGGCAAGAATTTCGAGCAGATCCAGTTCGTGCCGATGCTGATCGTCACTCCCCTCACCTTCCTGGGCGGCGCCTTCTATTCGGTCGACATGCTGCCCGAGCCGTGGCGCACCGCGACCCTGTTCAACCCGATCGTCTATCTGATCAGCGGCTTTCGCTGGAGCTTCTACGGAGTGGGCGACGTGCCCGTCGGGATAAGCCTCGCGGCGACCCTCGGGTTCCTGCTGCTCTGCCTGGCGGCCGTCGCCTGGATCTTCAAGACCGGGTATCGGCTGAAGAGCTAGCCGAAATTCCTCCCCGCGAAATCGCGGGGAGGATTAGGGGCCTAATCCAACTTGAACCGTGCCAGCTCCGACTTCGGCTCGCGCCATTTCGGGTCGAGCAGGCTCGCCTGCCGATAGTCCTTATAAGCGGCGCGGACCTGGCCGGCCAGCTCGTGGGCGACTCCCCGCCCGTAATAAGCGAGCTGGGGCCTCCGGGTCTTCTTCGCGAGCGCGGAGTCGAACATCGGCTTGGCTTCCTGGCCCGATTCCGAGAGGTGAAGAAGGGCGAAACCCTTGTTCAGATAGGCTTCGGGCTCGTCGGGATTGCGGCCGAGCGCGGCGTCATAGTCTGAAATGGCCTGGTCGAGCCTGCCGAGCCTCGCTTTCAGGATTCCGCGGTTGACGAAGGTCGCCGCCGACTCCTCGGGGGTCAGTCCTTCCCGGTTGAGCGCCTCGTCGCAGAATCGAAAGGCGTCGGCGGTGGGAATGCCGCGCGTTTCAGCCGCGAGGTAGCAGCTCCGAGCGGCGGAATTGCCGACGACGCTGACGGCGCCGAAGGCGGGTGCCGCGACACTCAGGGCCGCGGCGGCGAAGAGGAAATGACTGCGCATGGCAAGGTCTCCCTTTTCTGGAAGATCGACCATAACATTATCGCGGTCGCCGCGCCATCGGGCTTCGCCGCTGCGGAACGGGGGTTTGTCGATGCAGCGGGATCAAGCCGTCATCCCGGCGAAAGCCGGGACCTCGGGACAAGAAGTCTCGGCGGGTCTCCCCGAGGTACCGGCTTTCGCCGGCATGACGAAGGGTCAGGCGCCCTGGAGCTGGTGTCGCTTCATCGCATGGCGGAGCTGGTCGTAGCTGAGGCTCAGGGCCGTCGCCGCGGCGCGCTGGTTCCAGCGGCACTTCTCGAGCGCCGCTGCCAGGATCGCCTTCTCATATTCCGCGATCGCGAGCCGGAAGTCGGCGCAGCTTTCCGGGTCCCAGGCATTGATGTGGGACGTGCCGGCAGCGGTCCCGGTGGGCGCCAATATCTCGACGGTGGCGGACTGGTCCCTCGACTGGGGCCTCCAGGGCGATTCGAACGGGTCGAACTGGATCCGGTCGATCGGCCGCTCGTGATCCTCCCAGCGGTAGACGGCGCGCTCGACGACGTTCCTCAGCTCGCGAACGTTGCCCGGCCAGGTATAGTTGAGCAGCCTGTCCATCGCTCCGTTGCTGAAGCCGGGCCAGCTCGGCCATTCGAGCTCCAGCGCCATCCGCCGGGCGAAGTGGTCGGTGAGGACCGGGATGTCGCTGCTCCGGTGGCGGAGCGGCGGAAGGGTGATGACCTCAAAGGACAGCCGGTCGAGGAGGTCGGCCCGGAATCGGTTGCGCTCGGCCAGGCGCGGCAGATCCTCGTTGGTCGCCGCGACGATCCGGACGTCGACCGTCACCGGCCGGGAGGCGCCGATCCGGGTCACCTCGCCATATTCGACGACCCTGAGGAGCCGTTCCTGGGCCGCCTGGCTCAGGGTCGCGAGCTCGTCGAGGAACAGGGTGCCGCCGTCCGCCTCCTCGAACCGGCCCACGCGGACCTTGGTCGCTCCGGTGAAGGCCCCGGCCTCGTGACCGAACAATTCGGCCTCGATCAGGGTCTCGGGAAGCGCCGCGCAGTTCATCGCGACGAGGGGGCCGTCCCAGCGGGCGGAGAGATGGTGGAGGCGCTCGGCGATCAGCTCCTTGCCGGTGCCGCGCTCGCCGATGACCAGCACCGGGCGGTCGAGCGGAGCGGCCCGGCTCGCCCGCTCCACCGCGTCGAGGAAGGACGAGGACTGGCCGACAAGCTGGGTGTTGCGATCCATCGCCAAACATTGGGACGGAATCCCATGCTTTGGCAAGAACAAAGGCGCGAACAATGTGGTCGAAAGTTTAGGAATTGCAGTTTTTCGCCACTTCTTGCGATTGGCACGCCCCTTGTATTGCTGGCTTCGTAACGCCGAGGGGCGCAACGCGATTTCAGGGAGGAAGACATGATCGACACCGGTAAATTGGGGCAGATGATCCTGGCGACGGTCGGAGCGATGGTACTGACCGCGACCGCGGTGGGCGCCGCCGTCGGTCCGGCCCGGGCGATCGAGACGGCTCCGATCAGCCTTGTCGCGGTTTCGGTTTCGGGGCAGGCTCAAGCCTGACCCGCGGGCGGCGGCTCGGGAGGGTTCGCCCCCTTGCCTTCCCAGGCCGCCGCCTCGATCCAGTGCGTCCGCCATTGCGTAAGGAGTGATTGAATGGGTATTTTCTCCCGCACCCGCGACATCGTCGCCGCCAACTTCGCCGATCTTCTCGACAAGGCGGAGGACCCGGCCAAGATGATCCGGATGATCATCCTCGAAATGGAGGAGACCCTGGTCGAGGTCCGCGCCAGCGCGGCGCGCACGATCGCCGACCAGAAGGAGATGCGGCGCCAGATCTCCCGCCTCGACAAGCTCCAGGAAAGCTGGACCGAGAAAGCGGAGCTGGCGCTCAGCAAGGACCGCGAGGACCTCGCCAAGGCCGCCCTGGTCGAAAAGCAGAAGGCCGCCGACATGGGCGACAGCCTGAGGACCGAAATCGAGGTGCTCGACGACGCTCTTCGCGCCTCCGAGGCCGACATCGCCAAGCTGCAGGGCAAGCTTCGCGAGGCGCGCACCCGGCAGAACGCCATCCAGAGCCGGCTCGAAAGCGCCAACCAGCGAGTCCGGCTTCGCGAAATGTATGCCGGCCCCAAGGTCGACGAGGCCTTCTCGCGCTTCGACGTCCTCGAGCGCCGGGCGGACGACGCCGAGGGCCGGGCCGACGCCCTTGCGCTCGGGGCTCCGCCCAAGACGCTCGACGAGGAGATCGCCGAATTGCGCAATTCCGAAAAAGTGGACGCCGAGCTCGAAGCGCTCAAGGCCCGCATGAACAAGAAGGAAGGCTGAGGCCATGGAAGCCATCATCATCGTGCCAATGGTGGTCATCGGCCTGCCCTGGCTGATCTTCCACTACATCACGCGCTGGAAGACTGCGGCGACTCTGACCAACGACGACGAGAAGCTCATGGAGGAGCTTTACGACCTCGCCGGCCGGCTCGACGACCGAATGTGCTCGATCGAGCGGATCATGACCGCGGAGAACCCCAATTGGAGGGCGATCGCCTGCGACCCCGCCGCCACCGGGATCGAAGACCGGCTCGCCGCCCCCGCCCGCCAGAGGATCGGACAATGAGCGCAACGCACACCAAATTCTATCTCGATAAGCAGAACAAGAAGTTCAAAGGCGTCTGCGCCGGGATCGCCGACTATACCGGGATCGACGTCACGATCGTCCGAATCGGCCTGGTCGTCCTGACCCTGATCGGCGGAATCCCCTGGACGATCATCGCGTATCTGATCGCCGCCTGGATCGCGCCGGTCAAGCCGCAGGCGATCGTCAACGAGACTCCCGAGCAGACGAAGTTCTGGCAGGGCGTTCGCGCCTCGCCCGCCCGAACGGTCCGCGACGTCCGCTCGCGCTTCCGCGAGATCGACCGTCGGCTGGCCGAGGTCGAGACCTACGTGACCAGCTCCAACAGCCGGCTCGCCCGGGAGATCGATCAGCTTCGCTGACTTAACGAACAGGGGGATTTTGACCATGTCGTGGCAAGGACCGGAATTCGTCATCGCCATCATCGCGATGAGCACCTTTGGCTGGATCGTCACCAGCTGGATCAGGGCGAAACACGGCTATCCGCTCGAAAACGAATGGCGCGGACTGACTCACAAACAGGACCCGGACGCCGCCGGGCGGATCGAAGCGCTGAGCAGCGAGAATGCTGGATTGAAGGGCAAGGTCGGCCGGCTCGAGGAGCGGCTCGCGGTCCTCGAGCGGATCGCCACCGATCCGGCCGAACGCACCGCCCGCGAAATCGAGAGCCTTCGCTGAAAATCGTAAAACAGGGGAATCGAAGATGGACATATATTTCAGCCAGCTGGCGCCCTTGATCGCCATCCTCGGAGTCCTCGCCATCGGCGGCTGGATCCTCACGACCTGGCTCAGGATCAAGCACGGCTACCCGCTCGACGGAGCGTGGGGCCAGGCGATCTATCCCAAGACCGGCGACGAGGCGCTCGAGCGGATCAAGCTCATCTCGACTGAGAACGCCCAGCTTCGGGCCGAGCTCGGCTCGGTCAAGGACCGGCTCGCGACCGTCGAGCGGATCGTCACCGACGACGGCCACCGGCTGACCCAGGAGATCGAAGCCTTGCGGATCCCAAGGAATTGAACGCGCTCGAATTCGAGGGGACGAAGTGATGGCGGCCTGGATCTGGGTATTGATACCGCTGGCGGCGATCTTCGCGGGCGTGATGAAGCGCTGGCTGGACGTCAAGGAAAAGCAGATGGAGGCGATCAGCCGGACGGCGGTCGAGCGGGCCGAGCGCTACGCGGCGCAGACCGAGCGGCTCGAGGAGCGGGTCCGGGTGCTTGAGCGGATCGCCACGTCTAAGGGGCTCGGGATCGCCGAGGAAATCGAGCAGCTGCGCGACCAGCGGCCGGTCGCCTGAGCCGGCCGGCGCGAGGAGGAAGACCGATGAACCAGTTCGAGATGATCGTCCTGATCGTTGCGATCGTGATGATCGCAAGCGTGCTCAAGACTCGAATAAGCGGAGGCCGGCGCCGCGACCGGGTGGGAGAGGCGCCGCATTCGGCGGACGAGAATGCCCGGCTCAAGTCGGAGGTCCGGGCCCTTCACGAACGGATCGCGGTGCTCGAGCGGATCACCGTCGAGAAGGAGAACAGCCTCGAGCGCGAGATCGAGAAGCTGCGCGACCGCTGAGGAGCCCGGAAGAGATGCACGATCCCGCCAGCCTCGCCGCCCTCACCGGATCCGGCCTCCTGGCCATCGGGCTGACCGTCGGGGCCTTGCTCAAGGCCTGGCACGGCTGGCTGGAGCTGAGGCGGATCGAGCTTTCGGCGCGCGGCAAGGGCCGAGGCAAGGGCTCCGGCGCTCGGCCGGAGCTTGCGGAGTTGCGGGCCCGGGTTCGCAGGCTCGAAGCGATCGCGAGCGGGGGCGAGACTTAAATCCTACCCTGCATTTGCAGGGGAGGGGACCATGCGAAGCATGGTGGAGGGGCCTTACGGAGTCCGAAGAACCCCTCCACCGCGCTTCGCGCGGTCCCCCTCCCCCGGAAATACGGGGGAGGAATTGGATACGAGCGACCTTTGCGCGGCCACCTTGCTCTGGTAGCGGCCCCCGATGCCCTCCCCTTCCCTCGCCGACGTCGAAGCCGATTACGAGCTGCTCGAGCCCGACGACCGCTACCGGCTCCTGATCGACCTCGGCCGGGCGCTCGAGCCGATGCCCGACGTTCTGAAGACCGACGCGACCCTGGTTCGGGGCTGCTCGGCCTCGGTGTGGCTCTATCCCGTCTCCCAGCCGGACGGCCGGCTCCACTTCCTCGCCGACAGCAATGCGGCGATCACCAAGGGCATCGTCGCGCTCGTCCTGCTCGCGGTGCAGGACCGCAGCCCGAAGGAGATACTCGCGACCGACGTCGAGGCGGCGCTCGCCGCCTTCGATCTCAAGAACCAGCTCAGCTCGAACCGGACCCAGGGCATACCCAACATGATCGCCCTCGTCCGCGAAACCGCCGCCCGGCTCGCCCAATGAGCCGATTCGGGACCGACGGCGGCTTCGACCCGGAGCTGTTCACCGAGTTCGCCCGCAAGGTCGGCCATGGCGGAGCGCTCGGCATTCTCTATGTCGGGCACGGAGCAGACTGGGTGGAGCTCGGCCTCGACTGGAAGGAGAAGCTGGTCGGGGTGCCAGAGACGGGCGTTCTCGCCTCCGGCCCGATCGTCAGCCTGATGGACATGGCGACGAGCATGGCGATCTGGGTCAGGCTCGGCCGATTCCGGCACCAGGCGACCCTCGACATGCGGGTCGACTATCTGAGGCCCGCCGCTCCGGGGAAGCGGATCGTCGGGCGGGGCGAATGCTACGGCGTGACGAAGAGCGTCGGCTTCGTCCGGGGCCTGGCGCATGACGGCGATCCTGGCGACCCGGTGGCGCATGTGACGGGCACGTTCATGTTCACGCCCTAGGAAATCCTCCCCGGCATTTGCCGGGGAGGGGGACCATGCGAAGCATGGTGGAGGGGTTCTTCGAGCGCCTGAAGAACCCCTCCACCGCGCTTCGCGCGGTCCCCCTCCCCCGGAAATCCGGGGGAGGATTTGATTTCATTCCACCCGGAAGTCCGTGACGATCAGGCGCGCCGGGCCGGTGGCGAAGATTCCGTGGCCGAAGCCGTCGCCGCCGCCGAGGACGAAGCCGACCTGGTCGGAATCGGCGAGGGCGGCGCGGAAGGCGGCGGGGCTGGTCCTCGCGCTGCTGGTCTCGATGGCGGTCCAGAGGCCGTCGAGCGGGGCCGTCATGACATGATTGCCCGGAGTCAGAGGCGACTGGGTCGCGAAGGTCGCGTACCAGCGATAGGTCTCGAAGCGGCCTCGGCCGCTCCAATTGTCGCCCCTGCGCTGGAAAAAGAGGGTGATCATCGATCCCGACCGGCCGTCGCTCGACGCGAGGATCCGGGTTCCGGGCGCGGCCTCGACCCGGTACCGCATCACGATCCGGCGCTTGCCGGCGAGCGGCCCGTGGTGGAAGGTCACCGCGTGGAGGCTTCCCGGAGCGCCGGGAATGTCGACATGCCAGCCGCCGCCGCGCCGCGGAGTCGGATGGAGCGGCACGCCCTTCGAATAATTGCGCCCCCGGACGAAGGGGCCGATCGTCCAGGCCTCGGGATCGGACGCAGCGGCGGGCTGGGCGGTGGCCTCCGATTCCATCCCGCAGGCCGAGAGAAAGGCGAAGGCGGCAAGGGCGGCGGTCCGGAAGAGCATGGTGGGCATTTTATGGGCACCTTCATGTCTATCCCCTGAATTCGTCATCCCGGCGCAAGCCGGGATCTCGGGGAGACCCGCCGAGACTAATTGTCCTGAGGTCCCGGCTTTCGCCGGGATGACGTGAGGCGCCAAATACCCCTCCACCACACTTCGCGTGGTCCCCCTCCCCACCGCTTCGCGGCGGGGAGGATTATCACCCCGCCCGCCGCTCCTCCGACTTCCTCAGGACCTCATAGGCCGCCTGGACGGCCTGGAAGCGCTTTGCGGCTTCGGAATCGCCGGGGGCGGCGTCGGGGTGGTTGGCCTTTGCCAGGCGGCGCCAGGCGGCCTTGATCGATTCGAACGGGGCGTCGACCTCGACCTCGAGCGTTTCGAGCGCCCTCATCTCGTCGCGGCTCCGGCTTCCGTCGCCCGGCCCGCCCCAGCCGTAATGATTGGCCTGCTTGTAGCCTTCGGCGCCGCGCCTTTCCTCGGCCTCGCGGGCGGCGGCGTCCTCGGCGGTCAGGCCTTCGAAATAATTCCAGTTGCGGTTGTACTCGGCCGCATGGGCTTCGCAGAAATACCAGCGGTCGGGGCTGTGCGGCGACTTGGGGGCCGGGCGGTCGCCGGGCTCGCTGCAGCCCTCGCGGTCGCAGAGGCGGACGCGCACGGCCTCGCGCTCGGCCCCGTAGGCGCGCCAGCGGGGAAATCCCCAGTCGTTGGAGCGGGTGTGTCGAGCCATTGTCGCTTCTTAATCCTAACCCGCGAGAAAAGTGCCAGAGGATCTATAAGCCGGGTTCTGTCCTCCACCCAAGCCAAAGGCTTCGGCGGATGGGCGACCATTCATCTGGGAGACGGATCGCTCCGCCCCTCAAGCAACCAACCCGGACCACATTGGGCGGAACGAACCCGCGCGGTCCCTATTCGGTCTTGCTCCCGGTGGGGTTTGCCGTGCCGGCCGCCGTTGCCGGGGCCGCGGTGGGCTCTTACCCCACCCTTTCACCATCGCAGGGCCGAAGCCTGTGCGACCTGCTTTCTGTGGCACTTTCCCTGGGGTTTCCCCCGCCGGACGTTATCCGGCACCGTCGTTCCGTGGAGCCCGGACTTTCCTCGGCCCGCTTGCGCGGGACGCGGCCGCCCGATCCTCTGACCGGGCTCAGATAGTGGGTCGGACGGAGAAGTCCAACCAATCCAGGGCCTGAATCCGGTCATTGCGAGGAGCCCTTCGTCGCCGCCCGCGGCGGCGCTCTGGGCAGGCTGCCGCTTCGCGGCAGCGACGAAGCAATCCAGCCTCCGGCACCGAGCCGCTGGATTGCTTCGCTTCGCTCGCAATGACGGATCGGGGCTATCTAGGCGGTGCGCTGCGGCTATCCAAGAGCAAACCGAGAAGGATGGCCCTCGTCTCGCCGTCGATCTCGCCGTCGATCAGCTCCGGGCGGAATCGGCGCTGGAAGGCGGCGACCGCGGCCTTGGGCTTGTGGACGTCGTATCCGTAGCGCTCGAGCGCGAGGAGGAAGCCGCCGTCGGTCCAGAGCGGATCGATCAGCTTCTCGGCCGGGCGGGGCATCGCCAGACCGAGCCGGGCGAGCCGGCCCCAGTCGAAGAGCTCGCCGGGATCGCGTTTCCGGGCCGGGGCGATGTCGGAATGGCCGACCACATAAGGGGGGCGGATCCGGTAGCGCGCGACGATATCGGCGACCAGCGGGATCAGGGCGTCCATCTGGGGCTCGGGAAAGGGGCGGTAGCCGAAATCGTGGCCCGGATTGACGATCTCGATCCCGATGCTCGCCGAATTGATGTCGACGGCGCCCCGCCAGAAGGCGCGTCCGGCGTGCCAGGCGCGTTTCTCCTCGTCGACCATTCGGAGCACCCGCCCGTCCTCGTCGACCAGATAATGGCAGGAGACCTTCGCTTCCGGGTCCTTCAGGCGATCGATCGCCGAAGCCGAATCCTCCATTCCGGTATAATGGAGGACCAGCATCGAGACGGGCAGAGCGCGCTCGTCGAAATTGGGCGAGGGAGCGTCGATAAACCCGTCCATCCGCTCTTCCCGCGCTAAAAACCGCTCTGCGTCAAGAGGAGGGGGCCACTCGGCACGCCGGTGTCTCGGAACGGTCATGCAAGTGTTCCCGGAGCTACTTTCCCCTCTCCCGTCTTTACGGGAGAGGAGGGGCCCGCCGCGAAGCGGTGGGAGGTGAGGGTCTTTTCGGCTGAGCCAGCAAGACCCTCACCTCCCAAGCCTTCGGCTTGGGCCCCTCCTCTCCCGCGGAAAGCGGGAGAGGGATTATGGCTCCGGCATCATCTTGATTGTCGATAATCAGACGTCAAGACGCCTCCCGGCGGCGCTCCGGCTTTGGCGGGACTCGAACGTAGAGCCCGCGGCACTCGGCATCGGAGGCGAAGGCGTCGGTCTGGCCGATCACGGTCTCGCCGGCGCCGAGCATCAGGACCGAGTCCTCGGCGGAGGCGCGGGCCAGGCGCTCGAAGGCGGTCCGGCGCATCTCGGGCGAGAAATAGAGGAGAACGTTTCGGCACAGGACGATGTCGAACCTCTCGGCCGGAGCGGCCGGGGCCGCCGGTGCCGACGGTGCGACCAGGCTTGCGACGTCGAACCGGACCGAGCGCCTCAGGTCCGCCGCGATCCGCCAGGCGGCGCCTGGAAGCTCCTCGAACCAGCGCATCATCTGAAGGACCGGCAGTCCGCGCTGCACCTCGAACTGCGAATAGACGCCGCTCCTGGCCTGCTCGACGGCGAAGCGGGAGACGTCCGTGCCGACGATGTCGATCGTCCAGCCGCTCCATCGCGCCTTGTTCTCGGCGAAATGCATCGCGATCGAATAGGCTTCCTGCCCGGTCGAGCAGCCGGCGCACCAGATGGAGAGCCGCCGAGTCCGGCGGCGGAGGGTTTCGAGCCGGCGAAGCGCGGGGCCGAGCAAGGTCTCGAAGCACTGGCGGTCGCGGAAGAAAAAGGTCTCGTTGTTGAGCAGGGCCTCGACAACCGCGTCGGCGAGGCGCTCGTCGGAGCGGGCGACCAGGGCGGCGACAAGGCCGTCGAGGCAGCTTATGCCCAGCTCGCGCATCAGGGGCTGGAGCGCGGTCTCCACGCGCCAGCGCCGGCTCATGGTCAGCTGCTGGCCGGTGCGCGCCTCGAGCAGCCCAGCGAGGATCCGGCTCGACGAATCGCTCACCTGATCGAAGCCGCCTCGGCCCGGGCGGCGACCGCGGCCGCGAGCTGTGCGGGCGGGAGGACGACGCAGGCGAGGCCGGCTTCGACCACCACCTTGGGCATCCCCCAGACCGCGCAGCTCTGCCGGTCCTGGGCCATCACGGTTCCGCCGCGCGCGACCAGCTCTCGGCTTCCGGCGAACCCGTCGCGGCCCATTCCGCTCAGCATGATCCCGACGGCGGCGGGTCCGTAGGCGGCTGCGACCGAGGAGAGCATGACGTCGACCGAGGGCACGCAGCCGCTCGGCGCGGCGTTGCGGTCGAGACCGACCGTCACCCTTCCCGCTTTGTGCTCGAGGCGGATATGGGCGTCGCCCGGGGCGAGCACGATCTCGTCGGGTCGAAGCTCCAGGCCGTCCTCGGCGATCCGGACGGTCCGGCCCGAGGCGGACTCGACCTGGCGCGCGAAGAAGGGGAGGAAGGCGGAAGGAAGGTGCTGGGTGATGAGGATCGGAGCGCCGATCTTCGCCGGAAGGGCGCTGAGCAGTGCGGTGACGGCGTGCAGCCCGCCGGTCGAGGCGCCCAGGGCGAGGCAGCCGAGCTTCGCGGCCCTGGGCTCGGCCGCCGCGGCCGGCTCCCGTCCTTCGCGGCGGCCCATCCGGCGGAGCCGGTCGGCGAGGACCTCGGAGAAGCGGCCGCCGAACGCTTCGGCGCCCGGCTTGGAGAGGGTCTCGGCGGCGCCCGGGGCGAGCGCCTTGACCGCCGCGTCCGAAGCCCCGTCGCAGAAGGAGGAGACGATCAGAACCCGGGCGCCGCGGCCCTGCCTGACGATCTCGGGGAGAGCCTCGAGGCCGCTGGTGCCGGGCATCTCGACGTCGAGAAGGACGATGTCGACCCGGGTGGAGGGAAGAAGTCGCAGCGCCTCGGAGGCGTCGCCGGCGGTGGCGACGATCTCGAAATCCCCGAAGGCCCCGAGCATCCTCGAGAGCACGGCCCTCGCCACCTGCGAATCGTCGACGATCATCAGTCTCAAGGGGCGGGCGGCCGGACCATTCTCGCCCGCCGCGCAGGCGGCGGAGCCAGTCACGCGACTCCGACGATCTGCAGCTTGCTTTCGAGGGTCTCGCGGTCGAACGGCTTCATCACATATTCGTCCGCGCCGGCGTCGATCGCGGCCCGGATATGGGCGGCGTCGTTCTCGGTCGTGCAGAAGACGACTTTGGGCTGGGTCTCGAAATTCGTCTGGCGAAGGGTGCGGAGGAACTCCATCCCGCCCATCACCGGCATGTTCCAGTCGAGCAGGACGACGTCGGGCATCCGGGCCTCGCAGCGCTCGAGCGCCTCGCGGCCGTCCTCCGCCTCGTCGACGGAGAAATCGAGGGTTTCCAATATGTGGCGGGCGACCTTTCGGATCACCTTGGAATCGTCGACGACCAGGCAGCTCTTCATGCTCGCTCTCGCTCTTGTCCGCGGCCGCAACCTAGCCGCAATAAGTTAACCGTCGACTTAAGCCTCACGCCGCCTCCCGGACCGGACCGGCGATCAGGGCCTCGATGTCGGCGAGGAGAAGCAGATCGCCCTCCGCCTCGATCGTCGCGAGCCCGATCCGGCGCCACCGGGCGGCCAGCGACGCTCCCGCCGGCCGGCGCTCGCCGCTCGCCTCGACGACGTCCTCCACAGCCTCGACCAGCAAGGCGTAGGGATGGCCGTCGACCACGGCCATCACCGCTTCCCGAGCCTCGGCGGGAAGCCGAAGCGAGGGATCGAGCGAGGCCAGGCAGTCGATGACGGTGAGCACCCGGCTTCGAAGGGCGGCGAGGCCGGCGACATGGCCGGCGGCGCCCGGCACCGGAGTCAGGGCCTCGATCTCGACGACCGACTCGACGTCCGCGGCAGGAAGCGCCACCCGCTCCCCCGCGAGCCTGACGATGAGAAGCAGCTCAGCCACGACGGCGCCTCCGCTTCGTCGGGCCGTCTCCGGCGAGCGCGGCGAGAAGCGCCTCGCGGTCGTATCGGTGAACGCTTCCCTCGGGCCCTTCGGCGCAGGCTCGGAGCCGAACCAGGCGCGCTCCCGACGGCGCGGGAGCCCCGGCCTCCCCGCCCGTTATGACGACCGATGCCGACTCGCTGCCCGGCTCGCCGCCGGAGAGCACCGTGTAGCCGGCGCTTTCGACGAGCGGGCGGAGGATCGAATCCATGAACGGGTCGCCGGCCGGAATGACGCAGACCGGCCTCGCCGCCGCCGCGCCCGGACGGACCCCCTGGCGGGCGAAAAGCCAGTGGAGATCGAGCAATTCGGCCTGCTCGCCGCCGACCAGGACCACTCCGCGCACTTCGCCGGGCTCGGCCGCCGGGATCAGCCCGGGCGGAAGCGGGAGGATGTCGACGACGTCGGCCAGGCCGTAGGCGATCTCGTCATGGCCGTCGCCGAGCCGAAGCACCCGGATCGGCCGGTCCGGGACGGTGGAGCCGCAGCCTTCGAGCGGAAGCAGGCCGTCCCCCAGCGCCACGTGAAGCCGCCCGGCGCTGAGCTGGACCGCTTCGGCGCGGACGTCCTCGATGCGCTGGACGGCCGCGATCGGCACCAGCCGCTTCCGTCCGGCGAGGGAGTTGAACAGGAGCGAGGCGGGGCCCTGCTCGGCGACGGGAGCGAGCGGGGCTTCGGCCCGGGCCCCTCGGCGATGCAGGGCGAGCCCGGCCCGGGCGGCGATTCCCGGCGGATCGAGGAGCAGGACCGGCTTGCCGTCGTCGCCGATGGTCGTCCCGGCGTAGAGCCCGGCCGCCATCACCGCGGGCGCGGCCGGCTTCACCACCAGCTCCTCATGGTCGCGAATGTCGTCGACGGCGAGCGCGTAGAGATCGGCGCCCGCCGGCCTCAAGAGGACCAGGCTTTGCCCGGCCGGATCTTCGCAAGGCTCGCGGCCGAGGGATTCGCGAAGATGGACGAGCGGCAGCCGGCGGCCCCGGACGGTCGCGAAGCCCGCCCCGCCGACGCTCTCGACCCGGACCGCGCCGCCCTTCACCCGGACGATCTCCTCGATCGCCGAGCGCGGGATGGCGTAGACCTGTCCGCCGGCGGCGACGGTGAGCGCCGGGATGATGGTGAGGGTGAGCGGAGCCTTGAGAGTGAGCGTGACCCCCTGGCCCGGCCGGCTCTCGATCTCGACGATTCCGCCGATTCGTTCGACATTGGCGCGCACGACGTCCATCCCGACTCCGCGGCCCGAAAGGTCGGTCACCGCCGCGGCGGTCGAAAGGCCCGGCTCGAAGACCAAGGCGAGCTTCTCCGCTTCGCCGAGCCGATCGGCCCGTTCGGCCGCGAGCACCCCGGCGGCGACCGCTCGGTCGACGAGCTTGTCCCCGTCGATTCCAGCGCCGTCGTCGGAGATTTCGAGAAGTATCTGGTTGCCGGCCTGGCGTGCGCTGACGCTCAATCGCCCGACCTCGTTCTTGCCGGCGCGGCGCCGGATCGCGGGCTTCTCGATCCCGTGGTCGATCGCGTTCCGTATGATGTGGGTCAGAGGATCGCGGATCATCTCGAGCATCTCGCGGTCGATCTCGACGTCGCCGCCGTCGATCTCGAGCGCGACCTGCTTGCCGGTCTGGGCGGAGACGTCGCGGACCATGCGCGGCAAAGGCGCGAAAAGGTTGTCGATCCGCTGCATCCGGGTCCGGGTGATCGAGTCGCGAAGATCGGCGACGGTGACCGACACCCGGTCGAACGCGGCCATCATCTCGGCGTCGCCGGAGGCCCGGATCCGGCGCGCCAGCTCGTTCCGGGCGAGCACGAGGTCGGAGATCCCGCTCATCATCCGGTCGAGAAGCTCCACGGGAAGCCGGATGGTCCGGCTGGAGGTCCGGACGGCCGGATTGGCGGGGCCGGCGCCGGCCTCGGCGACCGGAGCGGTTTTTTCGGCGGACAAGGCTTCGATCAGTGCGCTGTCGTCCTCGCTGGCGAGGGCCTCGCCGGTGTCGAGCGCCTCGACCAGCTCGGCGAGGCGGTCGATGACCGCGAGAACGGCGCTGACCAGCGGTTCGTCGGCGGTCCGGGCGCCGGAGCGGACCGCCGAGAGCGCATCCTCGGCGGCATGGCTGAGGGCCCGGATCCGGGGGAGGTCGAAGAAGCCGCTATTGCCCTTGACGGTGTGGACGAAGCGGAAGATCTCGTCGAGGCGGGCACGGTCGTCGGGCGCCCCCTCCCACGCGACGATCTCGCCGGAGAGCGCCTCGAGCATCTCGCGGGTCTCGGCAATGAAATCGTTGATGAGATCGTCCACGTGGCCCCGCCGTCAGGTGCGTCGGACCAGCTTAGGGTGGGTTGGTTAAAGAGCGGTTTACGGTTGACCCGTCATCCCGGCGGAAGCCGGGACCTCGGGAGGAGAAGTCTCGGCGGGTCTCCCCGAGGTCCCGGCTTTCGCCGGGATGACGGGCGTCCTCCGCCCTAGGCCGAGGGGATCGACGCTCCGATCAGGAGGACCCCTTCCTCCTGGTCGGCGACCTGCACTTCTCCGCCGCAGTCGGCGAGGAGGCAGTGGACGAGCCAGGCGGCGGCTCCGCGCGGGGCGATGGCTTCTTCGGCCAGGTCGCCGAGGAGGGCGCGCTTCAGCTCGGGATCGAGGACGATGCGCGGGCCGTCGGCGCGGACGACGATGTCGACCCCGCCGCCATGCTTCTCCGCTCCGACGTCGAGCCGGCCGCCGCGCACCAGGGCGTCGCCGGCGATCAGGACGAGGTTGAGGAGGACCTTCAAGGCCCTTTTGCTCATCGTCGGCTCGTCGACCATCCAACCCAATTGGATCCGACCGTCGCCGCCGAACAGGCCCTCGATCGCGACCCGGGCCTCGCGGGTGTCGACCTCGTCGCCGAAGCCGCCGGCGGCGCCGAAGGCCAGGCGGAAGAATTTGAGCTTGTTGGCGGACGCCCGGGCGCTCTCGCCGAGCAGGTCCATGCAGCGGGCGCGCATCTCCGGATCGTGCTCGTCGGCGAGCAATTCGATGCCGTTGTTGAGGGCGCCGACGGGGCTCAGGAGGTCATGGCACAGCCGCGAACAGAGCAGGCTCGCAAATTCGTGGGATTTCATGACGTTTGGGCCCCTGTCGCGCCGGTTTGGCCTCTATTGGCGGGATGGTTTCCCGGTTGCAAGGGGTGGTGGTCAACTCGTCATCCCGGCGCAAGCCGGGACCTCGGGACGAGAAGTCGCGGCGGGTCTCCCCGAGGTCCCGGCTTTCGCCGGGATGACGGGGGATTGATATCCATTCAGCCCCTGCCCACATCGGATCCGGAATGACCCGGGGGGAGTCTCACATCACCGCCACGATCGCCGCCGATGCCGTGGGTCAGCGACTCGACCGGGCGCTCGCTGCTGCCGTGCCGACCTTGTCGCGCGAGCGGCTCAAGGCGCTCATCAGCGGCGGCCGGGTGACGGGGCCCACGGGCCTGGTCCGAGATCCGGCGACGAAGGCTCTGGCCGGAGCCTATAAGGTCGTCGTCCCGGAGCCCGCCGAGGCCCATAACGAGGCACAGGACATCGCCCTCGACATCGTCTTCGAGGACGATCACCTGCTCGTCGTCGACAAGCCCGCTGGAATGGTCGTCCATCCGGCCGCGGGCAATTTCGACGGGACGATGGTGAACGCCCTCCTCCACCATTGCGCGGGCCGGCTGTCCGGCATCGGCGGAGTGGCCCGGCCCGGGATCGTCCACCGGATCGACAAGGGCACTTCGGGTCTGCTCGTGGTCGCCAAGACCGACCGGGCGCATGAAGGGCTTGCCGCCCAGTTCGCCCGGCACAGCATCGACCGGCGTTACCTGGCCGTGGTCGCGGGGGTGCCGAGCCCCGCCGCCGGGACGATCGACGCTCCGCTCGCCCGCTCCTCGGCCAACCGGCAGAAAATGGCGATCGTCGAAGGGAATCGGGGCAAGCGGGCGGTGACCCATTATCGGCTTTTGAGGCCGCTCAGCGACTCGGCGCTGGTCGAATGCCGGCTCGAAACCGGCCGGACCCACCAGGTCCGGGTCCACATGACGTCGATCGGCAATCCGCTGCTCGGCGATCCGGCCTATGGACGGACCCGATCGGCCCATCGTGAGTTATTGAAAAAGCTGGGTTTCGAGCGCCAGGCGCTGCACGCGGCGGAGCTTGGGTTCATCCATCCCGTGACATCGGAAGCTCTGTCGTTCAAAAGCGACGCTCCGTCCGATATGCAGCAACTGTTAAGCGCGCTGGCGGTATAAGGGCGACGGTCCCGACACAATCGAAAGCAAGCGGGTAACCAGGGAGTGAGTGAAGACGATGGCTAGCGGCAAAAACGTCCCGGCGACGATCCCCGCGATGAGCGGCGAGGCGGGCCTCAACCGCTATCTCTCCGAGATCAAGAAATTCCCGATCCTCGCTCCCGAGGAAGAATATATGCTGGCCAAGCGCTGGACCGAGCACCAGGACACGGATGCCGCGGCGAAGCTCGTCAACTCGCATCTGCGCCTCGTCGCCAAGATCGCGATGGGCTATCGCGGCTACGGCCTGCCGACTTCGGAGCTCATCTCCGAAGGCAATATCGGGCTGATGCAGGGCGTGAAGAAGTTCGAGCCCGAAAGGGGCTTCCGGCTCGCCACCTATGCGATGTGGTGGATCCGCGCCTCGATCCAGGAATATATCCTCCGCTCGTGGAGCCTGGTGAAGATGGGCACCACCGCGGCCCAGAAGAAGCTCTTCTTCAACCTGCGGCGGATGAAGAACCAGATCGAGGCGTTCGAGGACGGCGACCTCAAGCCCGAGGACGTGACCAAGATCGCCACCGATCTCGGAGTGTCCGAGGAAGACGTCATCTCGATGAACCGCCGGATGGCGATGGGCGGGGATACCTCGCTCAACGTCTCGCTTCGCGAGGAAGGCGACGGCCAGTGGCAGGATTGGCTGGTCGACACCGAGCCGCTCCAGGACGAGCGGGTCGCCGACGCCCAGGAGAGCCAGGTCCGGCACGAGCTTCTCGTCGAGGCGATGAAGGCCCTGAACGACCGCGAGAAGCACATCCTGACCGAACGGCGCCTGACCGACGAGCCCAAGACGCTCGAGGAATTGAGCCAGGTCTACGACGTCAGCCGCGAGCGGATCCGGCAGATCGAGGTCAGGGCGTTCGAGAAGCTCCAGAAGGCTCTGATGGGCCTTGCCGGCGAGCGGCGGCTGTTGCCGGCTTCTTGAAGCCGTCATTGCGAGCGAAGCGAAGCAATCCAGTGCGGCCTCGGACGTGTAGATTGCTTCGTCGTTTCGCTCCTCGCAATGACGACCTCTCCGCTTTGATCACCAAGGCCGACAGATGCCCCGCGTAAGAGCGAAGAAACGCGGCTGGTTCGGGCGCCTCGTCCTCTGGACCGTGTCGGCCGTCTTCCTCTTCGTCCTGCTCAGCCTGCTTTGGGTGCTGCTCTACCGGGTGGTGAACCCGCCGACCACTTTCACCATGCTGGGCGACCGGCTGACCGGCCGCCACCTCGCCCGCGAATGGATGGGCCTCGACCGGATCGACCGCGACGCGGTCAGGGCCGCGATCGCCGCTGAGGACAGCAAGTTCTGTGCCCACTGGGGGTTCGACCAGGACGCGATCGCGGCCGCGATGCGCCGCAACGCCAGGGGTGGATCGGTCATCAGGGGCGGATCGACGATCAGCCAGCAGACCGCGAAGAACGCTTTCCTCTGGCAGGGCGGCGGCTATTTCCGCAAAGGGCTCGAGGCCTGGTTCACCCTGCTCATCGAGAATATGTGGGGCAAGAGGCGGATCATGGAGGTCTATCTCAACGTCGCCGAGACGGGGATCGGCACCTACGGCGTGAACGCGGGCGCCCAGCGCTACTTCAACCATGACGCTAGCGCGCTGAGCCGGGTCGAGGCCGCCCGGATCGCGGCGGTGCTTCCGCTGCCCAAGCAGCGCGGAGCGACCGCGCCCAAAGGCTTCACCCGGCGCTACGGAAACGCCATCGTCGCCCGGATCGGAGTCGTCGGGCGCGACGGGCTCGACCGCTGCGTCTACGAGGGCGAGGCGGCCGCGCAGGAGCGTGAGCCGGAGGCTCCGGCGAAGCGGAAGGCGGCGCCCAAGGCGAAGGCCGCGCCGCCTGCGCCGGCCGCGCTTCCTGGAGAGGAATATGAGCAGGTGCGGGTGGAGCCGGATGTGCGGGCTGAACCGGTCGCTGAGCCGGAGCCTGAGCTCAACCCGGTAGAGGGGAACGCGCAATAACCCGTCATCCCGGCGAAAGCCGGGACCTCAGGACGAGAAGTCACGGCGGGTCTCCGCGAGACCCCGGCTTTCGCCGGGGCGACGCCAAAGCGGGTCTCCCCGAGGCCCCGGCTTTCGCCGGGATGACGCTCACCGCGTGAGCGTCAAAACGGCATCTTGAAGCCCGGCGGAAGCTGGAGGCCGGCGGTCATCTTCGACATTTCGGTCTGGGCGGCCTGGTCGGCCTTCATCCGGGCGTCGTTGATCGCGGCGGCGACGAGATCCTCGACCATCTGCTTTTCGCTGGGCACGAGCAGGCTCTCGTCGAGATCGACCGAGATGATCCGGCCCTTTGCCGTGGCGCGGATCTTGACGAGGCCGCCGCCGGACAGGCCCTGGACCTCGATCTGGTCGAGCCCCTCCTGAGCCTTCATCAGCCCGGCCTGGGCATTCTGGGCCATTTTCATGATCTCGTCGAAATCGGGCATTATCTAAGCGCTCCGTTGTTCATCCAGATTGTAGCGGGCGAGCTCGGCCCCCGGAAAGGCCTGAAACGCGGCCTTGACCAGCGGAGTTTCCAGGACGGACTGTTCCTGCGCCTTCTTCGAGGCCTGCTCCTGCTCCTCGAGGGTCGGCTCGCCGCCTTCGTCCTCGGTCCGCACCTGCCAGGGCCGGCCCGTCACTTCCTTGAGGGCGAGTGCGAGGTCGCGAGTGGCGATCGGGCCCTTGAGGCTGAGGACGAGCTCGGGGGGAGCATAGGCGATCGGGCGGGCGTAATCGTGGAGCTGCTGGGCGAGATGGCGGCGGCCCTTGGCCTCGAGCGCCTCGACCATGGCCCGGAAGGTCGCGGGCATCGCCACGGAGGCCGCCGGCGGCGAGGCGGCCCGGGTGGGCGCGGCCTCTCCGGTGGCCAGCTTCTCGAGCAATGCCCCGGGATCGGGAAGCTCTGAGGCGTGGATGACCCGCAGAAGCGCCATCTCGGCCGCTTCAAGCGGCATCGGGGCGCCATGGACCTCGGCCAGGCCCTTGAGGAGCAGCTGCCACAGGCGGTGGACGGCGGCGTAGGAGAGCCGGCCCGCCCAGTCCGAATAGGCTTCGCGCTCCTCGGCCGACTGGGCCGAGTCCTCGGCGCCGCCGACCTTGGCCCGGGTGATGGCGTGGACGCTCTCGAGCAGGCCGCGGAGCACCGCATTGGGCTCGACTCCAAGGTCGTACTGGTCGCGAAGGACGGCCAGCGCTGCCCGGGCGTCGCCGCTGAGCAGAACGCCGAGCAGCCTTCGGATCGCGCCGCGGTCCGACAAGCCGAGCATGGTGCGGACCTGGTCGGCGCTCACTCCGCCGGGGCCGTGGGCGATCGCCTGGTCGAGGATCGAGAGGCCGTCGCGGGCCGAGCCTTCGGCGGCGCGGGCGATGAGGGCGAGCGCCTCGGGCTCGACCTCGACCCCTTCCTTGGCCGCGACCTCGCCGAAATGGGCGGCGAGCTTCTCGGCGGGGATTCGGCGAAGGTCGAAGCGCTGGCAGCGCGACAGGACCGTGACCGGGACCTTGTTGACCTCGGTCGTGGCGAATAGAAACTTAACGTGCTGAGGGGGTTCCTCCAGAGTCTTGAGAAGCGCATTGAACGCGTTCTTGGACAGCATGTGGACTTCGTCGACGATATAGACCTTGTAGCGCGCCGAGACCGCGGAATAGCGCACCGCCTCGATGATCTCTCGGACGTCGTCGACCCCGGTATGGCTTGCGGCGTCCATCTCAACGACGTCGATATGGCGCCCCTCGGCGATCGCCCGGCAAGGCTCGCAGATCCCGCACGGCGCGATGGTGGGTCCCCCCTGCCCGTCCGGTCCGATGCAGTTCAAAGCCTTGGCGATGAGCCGGGCGGTCGAGGTCTTGCCGACCCCGCGCACCCCGGTGAGGAGGAAGGCGTGGGCGAGGCGATCGCGCTCGATGGCGTTGCCGAGGGTTCGGACCATCGCGTCCTGGCCGATCAGCTCGGCGAAGCTCTGCGGCCGGTATTTGCGGGCGAGGACCCGGTAGGGCTGCGATTTCACGGGCTGCGGCGGCTCGTCGAGGCCGAGGGCGAGGCCGAAGCCTGGGGAATCGTCGGGGGATTCGGATGCCATGGGGCCGGTGTAGCGGTTGCGGCCCACCTACGCCAAGGCTTCGGCGGGCGGCCATCGCCGAATCTCCTGCCGGCTTGCCGGCCGAAGCCTCGGCGAAGGCCGGTGGGAGCCGGAAACGACCCGGCGCTTGAACTCGTTACGGCTGCTTCCTTCCGGACCTGACCGGGTTGGCGAGAGCGCCGTCCGTCCGACTCCCGCGGCGCATATGGTGGAAGTGGAGGATTGGCGCAAGACGGGTGGACACATCCGTCATCCCGGCGAAGGCCGGGACCTCGGGTCGGGAAGTCTCGGCGGGTCTCCCCGAGATCCCGGCCTTCGCCGGGATGACGGTCAGGCGAACGTCTCCGCGACCAGCCTTCCCACCGCGGCGTGGGCGGCGGCTCGGGCCGGGGGCCCGGCATCGCCGCCGCTCTGGTAGCTGGCGATGAGGACGGGGGGCTTGCCCGAACGCCAGGCGATTGCGACGTCGTTGACGGCGCCGTTCGCTCCGGTGCCGGTCTTGTGGCCGACCAGCCAAGGCGGCGAGGGCAGGCCGGCCTTGAGGCGGTCGGCGCCCGGCACGGCCTTGGTCAGCCAGGTGGACAGATGCCGGCGCGACTGCTCGGAGAGTCGGTCGCCGAGGAGCAAGGTTCTGACCAGCCCGGCCATTGCGGCGGGACTGGTGGTGTCGCGCGGGTCGCCGGGCAGGTTGGAGTTGAGCTCCGTCTCGAACCGGTCGAGCCGAGTGACCGTATCGCCGCAGGACCGGATGAACCGGGTCAGGGCCTCCGGGCCTCCGATTCGGCGAAGCAGCATGTTGGCGGCGCCGTTGTCGCTGAGCTCGACGATCGCCGAGCAGAGCCGGACGATCGAAAGGCTTCCCTCGTCCCGGTACTTCTCGACCGCGGGCGAATGGTCGGGCAGCTTGCCGGTCGGAATCGCCAGCTTCTCTTCGAGGGAAACCTCCCGCCGGTCCGACAGCGCGAGCATGGCGGCGGCGAGCGGGAGCTTGAAGGTCGAGGCCATCGAGTAACGCGAGTCGGAATCGAAGCGAATCTCGCGGGCCGAGCCCGTGTCGATCGCGGTGACCCCGAGGCGGCCGCCCGGGCCGAGGGTGGCCCGGATGGCCTTGAAACGGTCGCTGGCGTCGAGCGGAGCGGGGCCGGAGGGGGCGGCCTTGCGGGGTTCGGAGACCCGGCAGCCGGCGGCGAAGACGGCGCCCGCGCCGGCGGCGAGGAAGGCTCTGCGGTCGATCATCGTCCCTGCATGTTATGGGCGCCGCCGGGTATCCGCACCGTCAGATTTTCTAAGGCGTCGCTCAAACGGATCTGGCAGGCGAGCCGCGAGGTTCGAGTGACTCGCGCGGCGAGATCGAGCAAATCCTCCTCCTCCTCGCTTGCCGGCGGAAGCTTCGCGAAATCCTCGGCGGCGACGACGACGTGGCAGGTCGAGCAGGCCATCTGCCCCTCGCACGTCCCCTCGAGCGGCTGGCCGTGCGCCTGGGCAAGGTCGAGCAGCCGCTCGCCGGGCGCCCCCCTCACCTCCTGGATGTGATTGCCGTCGGCGGAGATGAAGCGGACAATGGTCATTCGAGGCCCGGCCGGCGCGAAGCGGAGTCGTCGATCAGGGTCAGCGCCTCGGCCAGCTGCTCCTCGCTCGTATAGCGCCCGAAACCCACCCGGATGCTGGAGCGCGCCTCGTGGCCGCCGAGGCCGATGGCGGCGAGGACGTGGCTCGGCCGCCCCGAGCCGCTGGCGCACGCCGAGCCGGAGGAGAAGGCGATCCCACGGAGCTCCGAGATCAGGCGGGCGGAATCAACTCCGTCCCGGCGCAGGTTGAGGTTGCCGTGATATCTCTGCTCCGAAGAGCCGTTGAGGGTCCATCGCGACATCAGCTGAAGCGCCCTGCCCCACAGCCGCTCGACATGGTCACGGTCCTCGCCCGCTTTCTCGACGATGAGGCGCGCCGCCTCGCCGAAGCCGGCGCACAAGGCCGGCGAGAGGGTGCCCGAGCGAAGGCCACCTTCCTGGCCGCCGCCGTGCAGCAGCGGATCGAGCGCGACTCCGTCGCGGACCCAAAGGGCTCCGATCCCCTTGGGGCCATGCACCTTGTGGGCGGAGACGGCGACCAGATCGCAGTCGGCCAGAGGGACCGTAACCCGGCCGAAGCCCTGGACGGCGTCGCACAGGAACAGGGCGCCGGAGGCGCGCGCCCGGGCGCCGATCTCGGCGACGGGCTGGATGACCCCGATCTCGTTGTTGACCAGCATCGCTGCGACGAGACCGGTGGGTTTGGCGAGCGCCGATTCGAGGGTGGCAAGGTCGACGAGGCCGTCGGGGCCGACCGGGAGGATGTCGACGTCGAAGCCCAGGCCGGCGAGATATTCGACGGTGTCGAGGACGGCCGCATGCTCGGTGGCGAGAGTGACGATTCGGCGGCGGCCGGGCGGGAGACGGAAGGCAGCGCCTTTCAGCGCCCAGTTGATCGCTTCGGTGGCGCCGGAGGTGAAGTACAACGATCCGTTCGTCCCGACACGAACGGAGGAAGACTCAAGGGCCTCTTTCACCCGAGCCCTCGCCACTTCCACCGCGGCAGCGGCCTCGCGCCCGAGACGGTGGCTCGAATGGGGATTGGCGAAGCTCGACTCGATCCACGGCCGCATCGCCGCGGCCGCTTCGGGCGCGATCGGGGTCGTCGCCTGATAGTCGAGATAGATCGGCGCCTTCACGCCGCCCGGCGCTTGCCGATCAGAGCGCGATATTCCGCGAGCAGCGCGTCGACATCGGCTTCTGTCGTCTGCGGGCCGAAGCTGACCCGGATGACCTCGCGCGCCGACCCTTCGGGCCAGCCCATGGCGGTCAGGACGTGGCTGGTCTTGAGGCTGCCCGACGCGCAGGCGCTTCCGGCGGTGACCGCGATCCCGGCGAGATCGAGCTGCATCATCTGGGCGGCGCCGGGCACTCCGGGCATCCGGTAGCAGGCGATGGTGGCGATCCGCGGAGCCGCAGCGGCGACGATCTCGCCCCCGGCGGCGAGTATCCCTTCGTCCAGTCGGGCGCGGAGCCGTTCGGCCTCCTCGTACCAGCCGTGATCGGCTTCGCAGGCCGCGGCGAAGCCCATGATGGAGGGAACGGCCGCCGTGCCGGGCCGGAAGCCGCCTTCCTGGCCGCCGATCGCCTGGAGGGTCGCGACATTCCTGACGAGCAGTGCGCCGATGCCGGGCGGCCCGCCGAACTTGTGGGCGGCGACGACGACGAAATCCGAGTCGGGCAGTGGCAGCTTGCCGGCGCTCTGGGCGCAATCGACCAGCAGCAGCCCGCCGGCGGCCCGGACCCGGTCGGCCACGACACCGATCGGGTGGATCACTCCGGTCTCGTTGTTGACGGACTGGACGGCGACCAGGGGCGTCCGGGCGCTCGAGAGAGCGGCGTCGAGGTCGTCTAGGTCGAGAGTGCCGTCGGCCCGGACCGCGATCTGGCGGGCGTCGGGCGCGCTCCGAAGCACCGCCGGATGCTCGACGGCGGAGACGATCCGGTCCTGCGCCCGGGCCCGCTCGAAGACCAGCGAGATGGCCTCCGTCGCGCCGGAGGTGAAGATCAGGGTCGAAGCGGAGCCCAGTGCGGCCGCGATCCGCCCGCGCGCGTCCTCGAGCTGCGCCCTTGCCGCCCGGCCTTCGGCGTGGGGCGAGGACGGATTGGCCCAGCTCCGGCACGCCTGCGCCATCGCCGCCGCGGCCTCGGGAAGGATCGGAGTGGTCGAGGCGTGGTCGAGATAGATGCGGTCGGGCACGTCTTCCCTTTCAAATTGCACGGCGGGCGCGCGGCCCTATATAGAGTGGCATGTGCGCGGGGGCAGCCCCGCTCTTTCCCCCTAGCGATACGCAGGTGCAATGCCCGAAGTCATTTTTCCCGGTCCCGAAGGCCGTCTCGAAGGCCGATTCAGCCCCGGTCCCAGGCCCAGAGCGCCCGTCGCTCTGATCCTCCACCCCCATCCGCAGGGCGGCGGGACGATGAACAACGGAATCGTCCAGGCCCTCTACAAGACCTTCGTGAGGCGCGGATTCGCGACCCTGCGCTTCAACTTCCGTGGAGTCGGGAAGAGCCAGGGCGTGTTCGACAACGGAATCGGCGAATTGTCCGACGCGGCGTCGGCGCTCGACTGGGTGCAGCAGGTCCATCCCGAGGCGGAGACGACCTGGATCGGCGGCTTCAGCTTCGGCGCCTGGATCGGCATGCAGCTCCTGATGCGCCGGCCAGAGGTGCGGGGCTTCATCTCGATCGCTCCTCCGGCGAACATGTACGATTTTACCTTCCTCGCCCCCTGCCCCGCCTCCGGGATCATCATCCAGGGCGAAGGCGACGAGGTGGTCACTCCGAACGCGGTCCAGAAGCTGGTCGACAAGCTCCGGACCCAGAAGCACATCACCATCCATCACTCGACCATCCCGCAGGCGAACCATTTCTTCGTCAACGAGATGCCGCAGCTGATGAAGTCGGTGGACCAGTATCTCGACTTCAGGCTGGATCCGAGCTGCCCGATCCGGTGAGATGAAACAGGCGCCGGCGGAACATCCATCCGTCGGCGCGCCTGAACGTCCGGCCGTGGGTAATGGGTCTCACGCGCTGAGCCGTCACGAGGCCGCTTTGCCGATCGCGTTTACCAGCTCCTCCAATCGTTGATGCTTTTGCAGAAACGTGATTCCATTCTCCCTGAGCCATTCCCGATTTTCCGGGTCGATGATCCGGGCCGCCGAATAGATCGCTATACGGTTTTTGAAACGCTGGCCGTCTGCATTCAGAAGTACCCTCGCCAGAGAAAGTCCCGAGTATAATTCTGCAGGATTGAAGAAGTCCGGGCCCGTTACGCTGGGGGGACCGCTGGGTAGCATGAGATCGAGCAGAATGAGATCGCCCGGACCTAGCGGCGCACCGATTAACTCATCATAAGCGCTTGCCGCGGTGTCGAATGTTTTTACTTCATGTCCGAGTTCATTCAGCCATTTGATGAGTGGCCGAAGAAGGTCGTGCTCATCGTCGACCAGGTAGATCATGCCGATTTCCCGATAGGGAGCAGTACTTCGAAACTGGTCCATTCCTGTGCGCTGACCAGACGGATATCCCCGCCAATCTCATGTAGGAGCGCACGGGCCGTGCTGAGCCCGATGCCGGATCCGCGAAGAGAAACTCGCATCGCATTATGACCTCGGAACCCTAGCTCGAAAACATGATCCGCATCATGGGGCTCAATTCCAATACCTAAGCTTCGAACGAGGATTGAAAGATGGCTCTCATTGCGACGAAGCAGGATATGGATTTGGGGAACGTTTTTGGGTTTTCGATAACGGATTGCGTTAGAGACTAATTCCAGCAGAACGCGTTCAACCGTCCGTTCTGCACCCACGATCCTCTGACTCCGCAAAGCATCAGGCTGAGTGATCACGAACTTTACGGGCGGACTATTATGAACATATGCAAAGCTTTCCGCTCTGCGCCTTATTCGACTCCAGAACCGGTCATCCAGTACAAGGGTGTCGGCGGGCGCCAAGGTCGCTTCGCCGACGCGCGGGCCTTCGAATTGAAAATGGAGGTCATCAACCAGCGCGAGTGACTCCTTCAGCGCTTCACGGACCTTGTCCCCTGGTTCAAAAGTGGACGCCTGATCCAACAGATGCTCGGCGAAATGAAGATTGCCCGACAAGGCCGCGAGAGAGGAGATCACTCCGTGCAGGATGCGCTCGGATTCGAGGTTCCTGCTCGGGAAGTAGATTGCGGCAATCTGCCTCGCTTCATCCGTTCTCAGCATGTGCAAGAGTTCGGCGGCGTCCCATACCAACGTACGAATTGGTCCGCCCTTGCTCAAATCAAGGCTATCGAGCCGGCTTTTCAACCCCGATGACGGGATCGTTGTCGTGGCGAGAAGAAATCCGTCCGCCTTATGCTGGGCGACAATATCTAGAATCGATCCAACATCTACGGGCGTCACCGATCGGCCGCTTTGCGCCAAATCCTTGCATTGAACGAGCCAGCGCACGCGCTGCTCGCTCAGGGCGCCTGTCAGCTTTTCAATGAAGACAAGGTCACGACCGCCATCCGGACCCCGTCCCGTCCATTCGACTTCGAAGCCCTTCAGGCGACCAAGATCGCGAATCATCAGCTCGAGCTGCTCCCCCGGCGCCCCAGGGCGAAGCAAGCGGAAATCGAGCTCGGGAGCCAGGGTGTAACGCAAGCCGTTTTCAGCCTCTCGAAATGACCTCGAGTCGATCTTTGCATCCGTGCGATGAATGCCAGCGCAAGGACATGCAGGAAAGGCCGGCGTCGATCTTGGCAATCTCCGCGGCGGGCGTCTCCACCACGTCCAGGCCGCGATTCCGAAGCATGGCCGCCGTGCAGGGAAAGCCGGCGCCCATCAGGATTCGGTCGTTGACCCGGATGAGGTTGGCGGCATGCGCCTCGTCTTCGGGGACGGTCAGCACCTCGAAGCCGGGGAAGAGCGGCGCCATGCCCGGGACGGAAATCAGGGTGGCTTCGTCGATCAGGGCGCAGCCCGTCTTGAGGTGGAGAAGGCCGGGCGGCGGCTCGACGATACGGGCTCGGCGGCCGAGCTCGGCGGCAAGGTCGCAGAAGCGCCGGGCGCCCGTTTCGTCGGTACGCTTGGAAAGTCCGACCAGGATCTCGCCCGGCAGGACGAGGATGTCGCCGCCGTCGACATAGCCGTCGTCGATCATGGCGACGTGGGCGAAGCGGCGATCGAGGACGGGCGCGAGCGATGCTGCCTCGCCCAATCGGCTCGGAGCCCCGGGGCGGAGCAGGATGGCGCCCTCGGGCAGGACGAAGGCCGGATCTTCCACGAAGACCGAATCGGGATAGTCGGGGATTGCCTGAAGGGTCTCGACGGAGACCCCGGCAGCTTCGAGGGCGGCAATATAGGCTCGGTGCTCGGCGAGGACTCGGTCGAAGGACGGGACCTCGGCACCGGATCGGAGGCCCTGAACGACGTTTCCGGCGGGCTCCCGGACGATGGCGCTGTCGAAATCGAAGACCCTCATCGTCACACCGTCCAGATGAGGACGTTGCCGAACATCACGGCGGCGGCGATCAGCATCAGCACCCCCTGCTTGCGCTCCTTGCGCTTGACCAACAGATAGATCGCGCCGGCAACCAGCGCGAACGCGGCGAGGACGAGGATCGAGAGCAAGGCGGCGGGGAATCCGGTCATGCCGTGCCTTTTGCCAGCGGCCCGCGCCGGAAAATAGTGGGCGCGTTTTACCGAAGGTTAAGCATGGCGGCATAGCTTCGCCTTCATGCCCGACGGAGAAGCGAAACGGCAGCTGGACGAAGCTTTCGAGCGGATCGAGGAATCGATCCTTCCCACCCTGTCGACGATGCTCGATACCTTGCTCGAAGCGGCAACCCTGGCCCGGCCGGGCCACGACGGCGAGGCCTTCGCCGCGGAGCTCAGGACACTTGGACATCAGCTGGAAGCCCTGACCCGGCAGGTCGAAGCCGTCTCCCCGGCCGAGCGGATCGACCCCGCCGGCTATCGCGCCGCTTCGGCGGCCTGAGCGCCGAGGATCGCCCCGTAGAGCTCGGGATCGACGTTTCCGCCCGACACCACGACCACCGTCCGTTCCGTGACCTCACCGGCTTTTCCGGCGAGCAAGGCGGCGAGCGCCACCGCGCCTCCGGGCTCGGCCACGATCCGAAGGTGGCGGGCGGCGAAGGCCATGGCGGTCTCGATCTCCGATTCGGTGACCCACAGGCCGCTCGCGCCCGAGGCGCGGAGCGCATCCAAGGTGAGCGGGGAGACCAGCTTCGTCTGAAGCGCGTCGCAGCGGGTGGGCGGCGCCGGCTCGACGACCGGCACCGGAGCGCCGGCCTCGAGCGATCGGGCCATGTCGTCCCAGCCCTCGGGCTCCACCGTGACGATCCGCGTTTCGGGCAGGGCAAGCGCAATCCCGGCCGCAAGCCCGCCTCCCCCGCAGGGGACCAGGACCCGGTCGGGCGGCCCTGAGAGCTGCCGGGCAATCTCGACCCCGACGCTCCCCTGCCCTTCGATGACGTCGACGTCGTCGAACGAGGGAATGAGGGCGGCGCCCCGGGCCTCCGCCAGCCGGCCGGCAATCTCCTCGCGGCTCTCCGTCGCTCGGTCGTAGGCGACGATCTCGGCGCCCTGGGCGAGAGTCGAGTCGCGCTTCACGGCGGGCGCGTCCGACGGCATGACGATGGTCGCGGCGATCCCGAGCCGCCGGGCGGCGATCGCCACGCCCAAAGCATGGTTGCCGGACGAAAAGGCCACCACTCCGCGGCTGCGCTGCGAGTCGCTGAGGCGGAGCAGGCGGTTGGTCGCCCCTCGAAGCTTGAAGCTTCCGCCTTCCTGAAGGCATTCGGCCTTCACCCAGAGGCGAGTGCCCCGCCATTCCAGCGGCAGGAGCGGAGTCGCGACGACATGCCCGGCGATGCGTTTCGCCGCAGCTTCGACACCCTCTGGCGTTGGCTTCCTCTCTGTCATTCAAGCCTCTGGTTTCGTGGGGGAAAAAGCATGTCTTTACAGGGGGGCACCGCACCCATATATCCGCCCCCGCTGCCCCATGGGGACTTCCAACAACCGCAAGGCAGCTTTCTCGTCAACTACCGCCTTTGGAGGTCCCTTGAGTTGCACAAGCATCATAGCGCGCTGGGGCTAGCGACCGCCCTTCGTCCGGTCCAGCCGGTCACGCTCATTCGTCCGCACGCGGCACAGCGCGCAGCCCGATTCTTCGTGGAGAAGTTTCCGGGCCGCTCGCTCTATGCGGTGAAGGCGAACCCTTCGCCCGATTTGCTCCGGATCCTCTGGGAAAGCGGAGTCACGCATTTCGACGTGGCCTCGATCGCCGAGGTTCGGCTGGTCGCGGAGACTTTGCCGCAAGCGGTCCAGTGCTTCATGCACCCGGTGAAGGCCGAGGAGGCGATCGCGGAGGCCTATGAGCTGGGAGTCCGCACCTTCTCGCTCGACACGATGGACGAGCTCGAGAAGATCGTCCGGGCGACCGGCGAGGCTCAGGACCTCAACCTGTGCGTCAGGATCCGGGTATCCTCGGACCATTCCAAGCTCAGCCTCGCCTCCAAGTTCGGAGCCGAGCCGGACGAGATGAAGGCCCTGCTGTTCGCCACCCGCCAGGCGGCGGACGCGCTCGGGATCTGCTTCCACGTCGGAAGCCAGGCGATGAGCCCGACCGCCTATTTCGAAGCCATGGAGCGCGTCCGGGCGGCGATCGTCGAGGCCGCTGTGACGGTCGACATCGTCGATGTCGGAGGCGGCTTCCCGTCCGTCTATCCCGGAATGGAGCCGCCGCCGCTCGAAGCCTATTTCGACGTCATCTCGCGGGCCTTCGAGAGCCTTCCAATCTCCTATTCGGCCGAATTGTGGTGCGAGCCGGGGCGGGCCTTGTGCGCGGAATATGCGAGCCTTCTGGTCCGGGTCGAGAAGCGGCGCGGCGACCAGCTCTACATCAACGACGGCGCCTATGGCGCGTTGTTCGACGCGGCGCATATCGGCTGGCGCTTCCCGGTGAAGCTTCTTCGCGAGGAGGAATCGGACGTTCGCGACATCGACTTCAGCTTCTACGGGCCGACCTGCGACGATCTCGATCACATGACCGGGCCGTTCCATCTGCCGGCGGACGTCGGCCCGGGCGACTATATCGAGATCGGGATGCTCGGGGCCTATGGCTGCGCGATGCGGACCGCCTTCAACGGCTTCGGCACCGTCGCCAAGGTCGAGATGACGGACGAGCCGATGGCGACGCTGTACGGCGAGGATGCCGCCGAGGTCGCCCGGAACAACGTGGTTCAGCTCTAGGCAAGCCGCGCAAGTGTAGACGGACGCAAGCTGCGTGGCCTTCGGGAGCCCGGCTTGCGTCCAAAGTCCAACCGTCATGCCGGACGGAGGAACCCGGTCAAAGTCCTACTTTGATGGGAACCCTGATCCGGCATCCGCCTGCCTTTCTTCGCGAGGAAGCAGGTGGACCCCGGATCAAGTCCGGGGTGACGACTTCAATGAAGACTGGAAAAGTGATGAACGAGCAGACCAAGATCAACGACACCCGCAAGGCCGAGCTCCTGTCGAACGTCGTCGAGCATATCGACATCAAGAGCTTCGACGCTCGCCCGATCGTCGACGCGATGAAGAAGATGAGCTTCACCAGCCGCGACCTCGGCCGGGCGGCCGAGATCTACAACACGATGCTGGCCGACAAGGATTGCTCCGTGATCCTGGTGATCGCCGGCTCGACCTCGGCCGGCGGCTGCATGGACCTCTATGCCGAACTGGTCCGCAACAACATGGTCGACGCGATCGTCGCCACCGGTGCCACCATCGTCGACATGGATTTCTTCGAAGCGCTTGGCCACAAGCATTACCAAGCCCTTGAAATCCCTGACGACGACACGCTTCGCTCGCTGTACATCGACCGGATCTACGACACCTATATCGACGAAGAGAAGCTTCAGGAGACCGATCATACGATCGGCGACATCGCCAATTCGCTCGAGCCCAAGGCCTATTCGTCGCGCGCCTTCATCAAGGAGATGGGCAAGTGGCTGATGACTCACGGCAAGAAGGAGAACAGCCTCGTCAAGCTCGCCTACGAGCATGACGTTCCGATCTTCTGCCCGGCCTTCGTCGACAGCTCGGCGGGCTTCGGCCTCGTCAAGCACCAGGTCGATTCGATGAAGGCGGGGCGGCCCTACATGGTGCTCGACGCGATCGCCGACTTCCGCGAGCTGACCAACCTCAAGATCGAGGCGGGCACCACGGGCCTTCTGATGATCGGCGGAGGCGTCCCGAAGAACTTCACCCAGGACACGGTCGTCTGCGCCGAGATCCTCGGCCACGACGACGTCGAGGTCCACAAATATGCGGTTCAGATCACCGTCGCGGACGTCCGGGACGGCGCATGCTCCTCCTCGACCCTCCAGGAGGCGGCGAGCTGGGGCAAGGTCTCGACCGCGATGGAGCAGATGGTCTTCGCCGAGGCGACCAGCGTGCTGCCGCTGCTTGCAAGCGACGCCTATCACCGCGGCCACTGGCGGGAACGGGCGAAGCGCGGCTTCGCCAAGCTGTTCGACTGAACCGCTTCAACGATTCGCTGCGAGGAGCGGATCGACGGAGCAATCCAGTATGCCTCGGGAGGCCGCTGGATTGCTTCGCTTCCCTCGCAATGACGGGCGACCGCCTCAATACCCGCAGGGGAAGGCCGATTTGAGCGCGGCGAAGATGACGACCGCAGCGTTGAGGCCGCCTTCCTCGGGGTGCGCGCGAAGATAGCGCACCGCCGTCTGGGTGACCTGATCGTTGTTGACGGTGGCGGGGATGCAGACGACCTGGGGCCTTCCGGCCGCCGCCAGCGCGCTCGCCCAGGTATCGGTGGAACCGATGACATAGCCTAGGCAGGCCCCGCGATCCTGCGCGCACAGGTCGGAGAGCAACCTCGCCGTCACCCGGGTCGGGATCACCGGCCCGGCGGGCGCGGGCTGACGTTGCGCCTGGGCCGGGGGACGCTGGGCCTGGCGCTGTCCCGGCTGCTGGGCATGCGCCGCCCCCGCCAGCAGCAAAGCCGTCATGGCCGCGGTCGCAATCCCCTTCATCGCTTTACTCCCTTTACGCCTTCGACCCCGTTTAGCAGGCTTTTTCAGACGCTAAAGAGCGCTTTGACTCGAAGCGTCGCGACGGCCAGTCTGAACCTGCAACAAGGGGGAGACGAACAGTCATGCAAAGTCCCATTCTCGCGCCCGTCGTGGTGCTCGTGGCCTGGACCTTGCTGGTCCTGGCCTGGATGGTCGTGACCCGCTTCGCCGCGATGAAGCGCAAGGGCATTTCTCTCAAGGGCCGGGTCGGCGGACGCGGCGGCAATGCGCTCGAGGGCGTGGTCGAGGACGAGGTGATGTGGAAGGCCCACAATTACATGCACCTCGTCGAGCAGCCCACTTTGTTCTACGCCATCGCCCTGACCCTCGCGGTCGGCCATGCCGGCGGCGGCTACAGCGCGATCCTCGCCTGGGCCTATGTCGGGCTTAGGATCGCGCACAGCCTCGTGCAGACGACCGTCAACGTCATCACCTATCGCTTCATCCTGTTCGCGCTGTCCTCGCTGGCCCTGGCCGGCCTGACGATCCAGGGAATACGGATGGTGTGGGGGCTGGGTTAGGCGCGCTGAGCGTCGTTAATCCTCCCCGGCATCTGCCGGGGAGGGGGACCATGCGAAGCATGGTGGAGGGGCTCTTTGCCGACTCCGAAGAACCCCTCCACCGCGCTTCGCGCGGTCCCCCTCCCCCGGAAACCCGGGGGAGGATTTCAAAGGCTACCGGCTGAAGGCGCCGACCAGCTCGACATGGGTCGACCAGCGGAACTGGCCGACCGGACGGATCCAGTCGAAGCGGTAGCCGCCGTCGGTCAGTGAAGCGGCGTCGCGCGCGAAGGTCGAGGGGTTGCACGATACGAAGGCGAGGCGAGGCACTTGCGAGCGGGCGAGAAGCGCAGCCTGCTCCTTCGCTCCGGCGCGGGGCGGATCCAGGACCACCGCTTCGAAGCGGTTCAGCTCGGCCGTATCGAGGGGCCGGCGATAGAGATCGCGGTGATCGACGAAGATCAGGCGCTGCGCCCGCCCGGCCGCTGACTTGAGGGCGAGAGCGGCGTCGCGGGCGGCTTCCGCGGCGAGGATCCGTCCCTCCAGCGCCAGTGCGAAGGTTCCAAGGCCCGCGAACAGGTCGGCGACGATCCGCGCTTCCCCGACCGCGCGCCTGACCGCCTCGACCAGAGCCGCCTCCCCGTCGGCGGTGGCCTGAAGGAAGGCGCCGTGCGGGAGCGGGACGGGCACCGAGCCCAGAGTGACCGTGACCGGCTCGGGCTCCCAGCGGGTCTGGGCGCCGTATCCGTCGTCCAATGCCAGCCGGGCCAGCTTGTGCTCCCGGGCGAAGTCGCTGAGCGCCTCGGTCGCGGCGAGCCCGTCGGCCTCGACCTTTTCGATCAGGACATCGACGCCCTGGTCGGTCAGGGTCAGCCTTATTCCGGCGGCCGGCAGCTTCAGGCTTCGCAGCAGGGCGCGCAGCGGATGGACGAGCGCGAACAATTCCGGCCGAAGGATGTGGCATTCGCGCATGTCGACGACCCGGTGGCTCTTCTCGGCATTGAAGCCGAGCGCTCCGCCGCGCTCGGCGCTCAGCGAGGCCCGGCGGCGGCTCATCGGCGGTGAAATATGGGCCGGGAGAATCTCGGGTATCGGCACGCCCTGCGCGGCGAGGGCCGAGGCGATCCGGTCGCGCAGGAAAACCGCATAGGCCTCGTCGTCGACATGCTGGAGCTGGCAGCCCCCGCATTCGGGAAAATGACGGCATGGCGGCACCTGCCGGTGGGCGCCCGCCTCGATTCCGCCATCCGCCGCGACCCGGTCGCCCGGGGCGGTCAGGGGATGGTGCCGCCCGCTCTCGCCCACCCCGTCGCCGCGGCCCGCCAGCCGGAGAATGAGATCGCCCTCGCTCACAGGCATTCGGCCAGAGCGGCAGCCAGATGCGCGATCAGATCGTCGGCGATGAGTCCGGGGCCGGCAAGCTCGGCGGCACGGTTGTGAAGCCAGACGCCGGCGCAGGCCGCTTCGAACGCGTCCAGGCCCCGGGCGCGCATCGCGGCGACGATTCCGGCGAGGACGTCTCCCGTCCCGGCCGTGGCGAGCCAGGGGGTGAAGCCGGACGCGATGGCGGCGCGGCCGTCCGGCCCCGCAACGACGGTGTCCGGTCCCTTGTAGACGACGACCGACCGGGCCCGCCGGGCGGCGTGGAGTGCCCGGTCGACCTTGCTTCCGCGGGCTCCGGGAAACAGCCCTTCGAACTCGCCATGATGCGGAGTAAGGACGGGCGTCGGGCCGGCGGGCTCGAACGCCCCCTGCCCCGCGATCAGGGTGAGAGCGTCGGCATCCAGTATCAGTGGCGCGGCCGCGGCCAGAGCCACATCGAGAGCGGCTCTCGAGGCCTCGCCGAGGCCCAGGCCGGGGCCGATCGCGATCGCGCCCAGCCGCCTGTCCTGGACCATCTTCCTCGGGTCCGGATCGCCCTGGACGACCGCCCGCGGCACGCCGCTCATGTCATGCGCCCCTGAAAGCTTCACGAATCCGGCGCCGCCGTGCAACGCCGCCGAGGCGGTCAGAGCGGCGGCGCCAGGCATGCTTCCACCGATCACCGCGACATAGCCCCGGCTGTACTTGTGATCGTCTGGGCCCGGGCCGGTCAGTCTTGGCCTCGCGATCTCGTGGAGGCTGCTCTGCACGACGATTCCGATGTCGGCGACGACGACCCGTCCCATATGCCGCGCCGCCGGCTGGAGGCGGTGCGAGGGCTTCAGCGATGCGAAGGTGACGGTCAGGTCGAAATCGGGCACCGGCGACAGGATCGCCCCGTCGTCGGTCGCGACTCCGCTCGGCAGGTCGACCGCGACTCGAACCTTCGCCGCCCGACCCAGCTCGGCGAGGCGATCCGACCATGGTCCGTCGAGCGGACGGGCGAGCCCGGTTCCGAACAGCGCGTCGACCAGGAGCGGCGCGGGTGCCGCCTCGGCGAAAGCCTCGACCGGACCGGACCAGGCGGATCGCGCCTTGCCGGCGTCCGGGGTCCTCGGGTCGCCCAGTGCGGCGACCCGCACTTCCGAACCGCGTTCGGCGAGATGGCGCGCAAGGACGTAGCCGTCGCCGCCATTGTTGCCGGGGCCGCACAGGATCAGGGCGGGAAGCGGTCCGGCGAAGCGCCAGATCGCCTCGGCCGCGGCCGCTCCTGCATTTTCCATCAACGCGAAGGCCGGGGTTCCGGCGGCGATCGCGGTCGCTTCCGCGGCGCGCATTTCGGCGGCGGTGAGGATCGGCCGGCTCATCGGACTCGCGCCGGAAGGCGGTAGCGGTCGGAGCCGATCGAGACTTCGATCAGATCCTTCCCGAGGACCGTCACCGCCGCCGGTTCGGCGCCGTCGGCGGCCGCGACCCCTCGCCCATCCCGGGTCACCACGAGCCGCCGGAAGCTTCCGTCCGGGCCGCGCAGGGTGAGGAGGGTCTGAGGCCCGGCGGACCGCTCCACGGTGCACACCCGCTCGAAGGCGGCCCCCTCCACGGCACATTCGATCCTGTCCTCGGCCTTGGCGCCCGGTGGGCCGCCGCAGCCGGCGAGGAGCGGGAGCAGAGCGACGGCGCGCTTCATCCGAGCGCTTCTCCCCGATCGGAGGCGACCAGGCAAGTCAGCGGCCGGGCCGGAGCGCCGCCAGCCGGGCTCGGAAATCGTCCGATCCGAACAAGGCGTCGAAGTGGCGATCCTGTTCGCAGTCCCTGGCCGCACCCTCGGCCGCGAGCCGGATCGACCGTTTCAGAACGGCGACGCTTCCGGCGCTGTTGGCGAGAATCGCCGCGGCGAGCGCTTCGACCGCGGGTGTGACGTCGCCCACCAGAAGCTCGACCAGGCCGATCCGAGCCGCCTCCGCCGAGTCTATCGTCCCGGCCCCGAGCAGGAGACGGGACGCCTGCCCCGATCCGACCAGCGAAACGAGCCGGGCGACATCCTCCTGCGGATAGGAGATTCCGAACTTTGCCGGGGTGATCGCGAATCGCGCGCCCTCGCCCGCGACCCGGATGTCGCACGCCATCGCGAGAGCGACTCCGGCGCCGTAGCAGGGCCCTTCGATCGAAGCGACGGTTGCAATGGACAGGTCCCTCAAGGCGTCGAGCCCCGCTCGCATCGCTTCCCGGAAGGAGGCTGCGGCCGCCGGGTCGTCCGTCAGCGACGGAAAGTCCGAGAGATCGGCGCCGGCGCAGAAGGCCTGGCGGCTTCCGCTCAGGACGAGCAGCCGCGCGCCGCCGGCCGCGGCCTGCCTGCAGGCTTCGGCGAGGTCCGCCCATCCGGCGACGGGAATGGCGTTGCGGGCTTCGGGCCGATCGAGTCGGAGTCGGGCCGCGGCGCCGTCGAGGGTCAGGACGAACATCGGCCGATTAAGCGGGGCGTGGCGGCTTTGTCGCCACAAAAAGAGCCGGCCGCGCGGTCGGACGCGGCCGGCTCTAGAGGGCCATGGCGCCGGCTCCGTACGCTGCGGAGCGGGACCATGGGCGAATGTCCACTAAGCCCCCTCGGGCCCCGCTTCGACTCGTCGGTGGTCCAGCAGCAAGGAGCGTGCCAGAACGCAAACCGTAGGGTCACGATGGTTAAGGGCCGTGAAAGTGCGTCCCAGGGCGGGACGGGCGGGTCACCTGAGGCAACTCGGGAGCCGCCACCAGAGCGGGCTTCGCTCGGCTATTCGGCGGCTCGCCTCGTCCCGATCGCCTTCGTTGTCGAACAAAGCGAAGCAGGTCGCGCCGGAGCCGGACATCCGGACCAAATTCGCCGTGCCGGGAGCTGCGAGCGAATCGAGCACCTCTCCGATTTCGGGAACCACGCTTCGCGCCGGCGCCTCGAGATCGTTCCTCCCTGCCCGCGGATCGCCGAGCGGCCCTCCGTCCCGTCCGTCCCAGCGCTCGAAGACCGAACGGGTGGAAAGCTTCACTCGCGGATTGACCAGGAGCAGCGGGGTGCCGCTCACTCCGTAATCCGTGAGTTCGACTCGATCCCCGCGACCTTCCCCGCGAGCGCTCCGCGAGAAGAGGCAGGCGGGGACGTCGGCGCCGAGCCGCTTCGCCAGCCCGACCAGCTCCTCGTCGCCGACCTCGAGGCGCCACCAGCGGACCAGGAGCCGGAGCGCGGCCGCGGCATCGGCTGAGCCGCCGCCGATGCCCGACGCGACCGGAAGGCGCTTGTCGAGCGTCAGGAAGGCGCCGGCCTCGACGCCGCAATGCTTTCGAAGAGCGAGCGCCGCCGCCAAAACGATATTGTCATCTTCCGTCGCCAGGTCCCCGGCGAATGGCCCGGTCACCTCGAGCCGGACGAACGGACCGTCCGCGACGCTCAGTATGTCGCCCTCCTCGGCGAAAGCAAAGGCGGTCTCGATCCGGTGATAGCCGTCCGGCTCGCGCCCTCTGACATGAAGAGCGAGGTTCACCTTCGCGTAGGCCGTCTCGTGCATCAGGGGGCGGCGAGATCCGGCCGAAGCCCAGTGTCGATCTTGGTCCGGAGCCGGTCGGCGGCCGGACCTTCCGCGTAATGGAGCGCGGCGCGCCAGGCGTAGCGCGCTTCGAAGCGACGCCCCGCGCTGTAATAAGCGTCGCCGAGATGCTCGGCGATGGCCGAGTCGGCGGGCTGGCCCTGCGAAGCGCGTTCGAGAAGCTCGATCGCCTTGCCGACGTCGCCGCGCACGTAATGCGCCCAGCCGAGCGAATCGGTGATCGCCGAATCGTCCGGCTGGAGCCGGCTCGCCTCACCGATCATCTTCTCCGCTTCGGCCAGGTTCTCGCGCCGCTCGAGCTGCGAATAGCCGAGAAAGTTGAGGACGACCGGCTGGTCCGGAGCGAGCCGGCGGGCCTCTTCGAGCGCCGACTTGCCGGCCGCCCAGTCGCCGGCCTGGGTGAGAGCGCTGCCTCGAAGGAGCCAGAGCGCCCAGAGGGGATTGCGAGGCTCGGCCCCGGCTTTGACGAGGTCCAGCGCCTTGCCGTAGGCGGCGGCGGCTTGCTGGTGGCTCTTGGCTTCGTTGAGAATGTCGCCCAGCCGAGTCCAGGAGTCGATCTCGGTGGGGCGGTCGGCCGCGGCCTGCCGGGCCTCGGCGAGCGCCTCGGCGGTCCTGTCCGCCTCGACGAGGACGGTCATCCGGCGGTCCGCCGCGTTCGAGGCGAAAAGGTCGTCCCGGGGCACCCTGGCGAGCGCCGCGAGAGCCGACTCGTGCCGCCCCTGCCCGCTCAGAAGGTCGGCGGCGATCAGCCAGGTTTCCGCGTTTTCCGGGGCGAGGAAGGTTGCCAGCCGGGCGAAGCTCAAAGCCAGCTGAGGCACTTCCTGCCCGTTGAGATCGATCGCCATCCGGCCGAGGAGCTCCGCCATCCCGGCGGCGGGGGTGACGATTTCGCCGCCCAGCCGCTTGCCCGACTCGATCCGCCGCCGCGCCTCGACCAGCGCGTCCGAATCGCCCTTGAGGAGCTCGAGCGCCTGCCCGCGCTCGCCTTTCCGGGCGAGAATCGCGGCGGCCGCGATCCGGAGCCGCTGGGAGCGGATCGATTCGTCGGCGAGCAAGGGCGCGAGCGCGAGAGCGCCCTCCTTCGCCCTGCCGCCGGCAATGAGAAGAAGCGGCCGGTGGTCGGAGGCGTAGGTGGCGGCGAGCGCGTTGCCGGACGAGGCTTCGAGCAGGACGAGAGGCTTGCCCTTGCCGCTGCCCTGAGCGAGCCAGGCGCGAAGAAGCGGGGTCATGAACGAGAAGACCTCGTCCTGCTCGAGCAGCTCGATCTGCCGGGCGGCTTCCTTCCACCGCTTCGCCCTGAACGCCTCCCCGACGAGGAGCAGGCGGCCGTCCGGCGCCAGCTTGCCCGCCGAATCGAGCACCCGCGCCGCCTGCAGGGCGAGCGGCCGGTGACCGGCGGCGATGGCCTGCGACAGGGCCCGGGCGGCGAGCACCTCGTTGCCGGGCGCGAGCGCGAGCGCCGCGCCGTAATTGCGGGCCGCCTGCTCGGCGGCGCCGGAGCTGTCGGCGGCTCGGGCTCGGACATAGGCGGTGAGGGCGGAGGCGTCGTCGATAGAGGCCCGGGCGGGGGCGGCGAGGAGGAGGGTAGAAGCAACGGACAGAAACACACCCGTCATCCCGGCGAAAGCCGGGATCCCCGCGCGTAAAAGGCGGCGGCGCTTTTCACCCGACGAGGCCCCGGCTTTCGCCGGGGTGACGGGCGAGCGCAGGCCCATCGGCGCCCGAGGCTCACATGTTGGGATAATTGGGGCCTCCTCCGCCTTCGGGAACGACCCAGTTGATGTTCTGGGTCGGGTCCTTGATGTCGCACGTCTTGCAGTGGACGCAATTCTGGGCGTTGATCTGGAGCCTCGGGCCGGCCGGTTCCTCGACGAACTCGTAGACTCCGGCCGGGCAGTATCTCTGCTCGGGCCCGTCGTAGAGTGGGAGGTTGACCTCCGTCGGAATCGAGGAGTCCTTCAAGGTGAGGTGGACCGGCTGGTCCTCCTCGTGATTGGTGTTGGAGATGAAGACGGAGGACAGCTTGTCGAAGCTGATCACCCCGTCGGGCTTTGGATAGGCGATCGGCCGGACCAGATCCTTGCGGTAGAGCGACTCGTTGTCGGGATGGTGCTTCAGGGTGAAGGGAAGCCCGATCCTCAGGTAGCGCATCCACATGTCGGCGCCGGCCAGCAAGGTGCCCATCGTACCGCCGAACTTCGCCACGAACGGCTCGACGTTGCGGACCGTCTTGAGCTCGGTCGCGATCCAGCTGCTTCGGAGGGACTCCTCGTAGCTCGTCAGCTCGTCCCCGCCCCGCTCGGCGACGATCGCGGCGAAGGCGGCCTCGGCGGCGAGCATTCCCGACTTCATCGCCGTGTGGCTGCCCTTGATCCTGGGCACGTTTACGAACCCGGCCGAGCAGCCGATCAGGGCGCCGCCCGGGAAGGACAGCTTAGGCACCGACTGCCAGCCGCCTTCGTTGATGACCCGGGCGCCGTAGGAGACCCGCCTGCCGCCCTCCAGCATCGCCCGGATCTGCGGGTGCTGCTTCCAGCGCTGGAACTCCTCGAACGGAGAGAGATGCGGGTTGCGGTAGTTGAGCGCGACGACGAAGCCCAAGGCGACCTGATTGTTGGCCTGGTGGTAGATGAATCCGCCGCCCCAGGCGCCGTCTTCGAGCGGCCAGCCCTGGGTGTGGATGACGCGGCCCGGCACATGCTTGCCCGGCTCGATGTCCCAAAGCTCCTTGAGCCCGATGCCGTAGACCTGGGGCTGGCTGTCGCGTTCGAGGTCGAAGGTCCGCTTGAGCTGCTTGGTGAGGTGGCCTCGGGCTCCTTCCGCGAAGAAGGTGTAGCGGCCGTGAAGCTCCATTCCGGGCTGGTAGTCGGGCTTATGGGTGCCGTCGCGGGCCACGCCCATGTCGCCGGTCGCAACGCCCTTCACCGAGCCGTCCTCGTTGAACAGGACCTCCGCGGCTGCGAAGCCGGGGAAGATCTCGACCCCGAGCGCTTCGGCCTGGCCGGCGAGCCAGCGGCAGAAATTGCCGAGCGAGCCGGTGTAGGTGCCCTTGTTGTTCATGAACGGCGGCATCATCAGATGCGGCATCGAATATTTGCCCTTCTGGCTGAGCACCCAATGATGGTTTTCTACCACCGGGACGGTCAGCGGGCTGTCGAGATCGCGCCAGTTCGGCAGCAGCTCTTCGAGCGCCCGGGGGTCCATGACCGCGCCGGACAGGATGTGGGCGCCGACCTCGGAGCCTTTTTCGAGGATGCAGACGCTGAGCTCGCGCCCGGCTTCCGCAGCGAGCTGCTTGAGGCGGATGCCCGCCGCGAGGCCCGCCGGACCGGCGCCGACGATCACCACGTCATAAGGCATCGACTCGCGTTCGGACATCAAGGCGCTCCTGTGGCGGGCATCCCGCAACTCGCATCGTCGCAGGCAGCCAACGTCTGGCAGATAGATAGAGAATTTGAGGTTGACCAGCCCGCCCGAGGCGGACTCCATGCCGACGTGGAGCGGGGAGAAGAGGCTTTTTGGCCGGCGGCCGCCGAAAGCGCGCTGAACTGGTGGACCGAGGCGGGCGTCGATACGCTCGTCGACGAGGAGCCGCGCAACTGGCTCAGGCCGAAATCCCGGGAGGCTCCGGCGCCGGAGCCGGCCGCCCCGGACGCCCCCGATCTCGGCGAAGACGCCGGCGATACGCTTCCGGGGCAGCTCGACCTGTTCCAGGCCTGGCTCGCCTCCAGCGACCGGCTCGCCTTCGCCGCCCCCGCCGCGCCGCGGGTCTGCCCGGCCGGCGATCCGGCCTCGGGCCTGATGATCCTGGCCGACATGCCGACCGGCGAGGATTGCGCGGCCGGAGCGCTGATCAGCGGCGAGGCGGGACGGCTGTTCGAGCGCATGCTCGCCGCCATCGGCCGCGATCGCGGCTCGGTCTATCTGGCCGCCCTGTCCTGCATCCGCTCCCCCTCAGGGCAGCTCAACAGCGACTCGATGAAAAGCTGCGCGGCACTCGCCCGCCACCATATCGGGCTTGCCGCTCCGAAGGCCGTCCTTCTGTTCGGCGACTCCTGCGCCAAGGCCCTGCTCGGGCTGTCGGTGCCGCAGGCGCGGGGCCGCTGGCACGAGATCGCCACCCATGCCGGGCCGGTAAAGGCTCTGGCAACCATTGCTCCCCGACAATTGCTGGAGTCGCCGCGCCTGAAGGCGATGGCCTGGGCCGATCTCCAGATGCTGATCGAAGAGGTGAATGAATGAGCCGTCTGCGCCCCCTTTTGCTGGCCGCCGCACTCTCTTTGCCGGGCGTCCCCGCCTTCGCCGACGACGGCGCCCGCTCCGGCGGAGCGGTCTCCGCGGCGCTCAGCCCGGAGCAAGGTCAAGGCTATCGCGAGGTCTTCGCCGCAATCCGGGCGAACGACTGGCTCGGCGCCTCGGCCAGGCTCGCCGCCCTGCCGGAGGGGCCGCTCCACGATGTCGCGAGGGCCGAGCTCTTTACCGCCAAGGGGTCGCCCAGGGTGGAACTGCCCGAGCTCCTCCCGGTCCTCCAGCGGGCTCCGGAGATGCCGAAGGCGGAGCAGCTCGCCCGGCTCGCCCAGACCCGCGGCGCGACCGACCTGCCGAGTTTGCCCGCCGCCGAGAAGCTGGTCTGGGTGGGAAGCCAGCCGCGCCGCTCGCGCGCCGAGGCGACCAAGGGCGACCCCGCCGCGGCCGAGCTCGAGCCGCTGGTCCAGCCGCTGATCAAGGACAACCGACCCTACGAAGCGGAAGCGGTGTTCAACGAGCGCCAGGCGCTTCTCGGCGAGCAGGCACGGACCGAATATCAGCAGCGTATCGCCTGGTCCTATTACACCGTCGGCAACGACCGGGACGCCCGGCGGCTCGCCGCGCTCGCCCGGGCGGGAAGCGGCGAATGGGCGATCCAGGGCGCCTGGTCGGAGGGCCTGGCCGCCTGGCGCGAGGCCGACTGCAAGGGCGCCGCCGACGCTTTCGGCCACGTCTCGGGCCGTTCGACCGACGTCGAGATGGCCGCCGCGGCTTATTACTGGACGGCCCGGGCGGAGATGATGTGCGGCCGGCCGGAACGGGTCCAGGGCAATTTGCGCTCCGCCGCCCGCCAGAAGGAGACCTTTTACGGCCTCATCGCGACGACCGCCCTCGGAATCAGCGGCCCCGGAGCGGCGGGTCTTCACAATTACCGAGATTCCGAATGGCGCGGAATCGCGGGCAAGGCCAACGTGCGCTCGGCGCTCGCCTTGGTTCAGATCGGCGAGACCGACCTCGCCGACCAGTTCCTTCGCCACCAGGCGCGGCTCGGCGGCGCGGCCGATCACAATGCGCTGCTCCACCTCGCCGCCGACCTCAACCTCCCCGGAGCCCAGTACTGGCTCGCGCACAACGCGCCCCGCGGGGCCAGCGTCAACTTCGCGGCCCGCTATCCGAGGCCCGACTGGCAGCCGACTCGCGGCTGGCGGGTCGATCCCTCCCTGGCTTTCGCCCACGCTCTCCAGGAGTCTAACTTCCGGACGGGCGTGGTGAGCCCGGCCGGGGCGGTCGGCCTCATGCAGGTCCGGCCCGGCACGGCCGGCGACATCGCCCGAGCCCGAGGCGAGCCGTTCGACCGGCAGATGCTCGCCAGCCCGGCCGCCAATATCGAATTCGGGCAATCCTATATCGAGAGCCTTCGCGACCACGGCGCCACCGGAGGGCTGCTGCCCAAGGTGATCGCCGCCTACAATGCCGGCCCGGTGCCGGTCGCCGAATGGAACGCCCGCCGCTTCGATAAGGGCGATCCGCTGCTCTACATCGAATCGCTGCCTTATTGGGAGACACGCGGCTACGTTCCGATCGTGCTCCGCAATTACTGGATCTACGAGGAAGGGGCCGGAAAGCCGGGCCCGAGCCGGATGGCGCTGGCGCAGGGAATGTGGCCGAAGTTCCCGGGCCTGGCCGGAGCGAGCGCGGTTCGGCTGAAGTCAGACGAGGCCAAGCTGGCCTACGGGACCGAGTAAATCCGTCATCCCGGCGAAAGCCGGGACCTCCGGACGAGAAGTCTCGGTGGGTCTCCCCGAGGTTCCGGCTTTCGCCGGGCTGACGCGAAGAGTTCTTGCTCTGTTCTACATTTTACGCTACACTCGACCTCATGCCCCGCCCCGATTCTCATCACGGCCGTGGAGCGCCCGAGAACCGGACGCCGACCCGCTTCAACCTGCCGGTGCGGGAGCTCGACGGCGACTGGCTCGACGTCCGCGAAGAGGTGGACGATGGCCTTCCGCCGGTCAGGACGACGGTCACCGTCGAGAAGCCTAAGTCGATCATCACCTACAACCGGTCGCTCGACATCGGCTTCGACCGCTCGATCAACAATTATCGGGGATGCGAGCATGGCTGCATCTACTGCTTCGCCCGCCCGACCCACGCCTTTCACGATCTCTCTCCCGGACTCGATTTCGAGACCAAGCTGTTCGCCAAGCCGGACGCGGCGAAGATCCTGAGGGAGGAGCTGGCCAAGCCCGGCTATGCCGTCCGTTCGATGGCGATCGGGACGAACACCGATCCCTACCAGCCGATCGAGTCGAAGTGGCGTATCACCCGATCGGTTCTCGAGGTGCTCGCCGAGACGAAGCATCCGGTGACGATCACCACCAAATCGGACCGGGTGGTTCGCGACGTCGATATCCTGGCGCGAATGGCCGAGGAGGGGCTTGCGCGGGTAGCCCTTTCGGTCACCTCGCTGGATCCGGCGATTTCGCGCACCCTCGAGCCACGGGCGCCCTCGGGCCGGAAGCGGCTGGCGGCCGTGAAGGCGCTGAGCGAGGCGGGCGTTCCGACCATCGTCGCGATCGCCCCAGTGATCCCGGGGATCACCGACCACGAGGTCGAGCATATCGTCGAAGCCGCGGCCGAGGCCGGGGCGGAAGGCGCCTTCTTCCTTCCGGTGAGGCTTCCGCACGAAGTGGCGCCCTTGTTCAGGGCGTGGCTCGACGAGCATTTCCCCGACCGAGCCGACAAGGTGATGAACATCATCCGCTCGATGCGCGGCGGCAAGGACAACGACCCCAATTGGTTCAGCCGGATGACCGGATCGGGGCCCTGGGCGGAACTGATTCGGGTGCGCTTCGAGATCGCGGCGAAGAAGCACGGACTGAACCGGGAGAAGCGAAAGCTTCGGTGCGACCTGTTCGAGCCGCCGCAGGGGCCGCAGCTGAGGTTGCTGTGACCGTCATTGCGAGCGAAGCGAAGCAATCCAGGCAGGCGCTTGTCGCAAACGCTGTACTGGATTGCCGTGTCGCTTCGCTCCTCGCAATGACGGGTCAGGCCGCGCTCGCCAGCTTGTAGTCGCGATATTCCTCCCGCAGCGCCGTCTTGAGGAGCTTGCCCGTCGCCGTGTGGGGAAGGCTTTCGACGAAGACGATCTCGTCCGGAAGCCACCATTTGGCGACGTGGCCCTCGAGATGGTCGAGGATCTGCTCCGGGGTCACCTCCGACCCGGTCTTCCTGACCACGAGGAGGATCGGCCGCTCGTCCCACTTGGGGTGCTTGACCCCGACGGCGGCGGCCTCCGCGACTCCGGGGCAGCCCACCGCGGCGTTTTCGAGGTCAATGGAGCTGATCCATTCGCCTCCGGACTTGATCACGTCCTTGGAGCGGTCGGTGATCTGGAGCACTCCGTCGGGATGGAGAGCGGCGACGTCGCCGGTGTCGAACCACCCCTCCCGGTCGATGCAGTCGCCATTCTCGTCCTGGAAATAGCGGCGGATGATCCAGGGGCCGCGAGTCTGCAGCCGCCCGGAGGTCTTGCCGTCGCGGGGAAGGACACTGCCCTCCTCGTCGACGGTTCGAAGCTCGACCGCGAACGGCACCCTTCCCTGCTTGCAGAGCAGAGCGACGCGCTGCTCGCGGCTGAGCTCGTCCCAGTCGCCGCTCCCGGCGCCCACCGTTCCGAGCGGCGACATCTCCGTCATCCCCCAGGCGTGGCCGACTCGGATGCCGCGGTCCATGAACCATTCGATCATCGCCCGAGGCGCCGCCGAGCCGCCGATATGGACGGTGGTCAGCTTGCCCAGATCCTCGCCGGTCGATTCGACATGGTTGACCAGCGCCAGCCAGACGGTCGGCACCCCAGCGGTGTGGGTCACCCCTTCCGCCTTCATCAGGTCGCACATGACCCGGGGCGTATAATCGGCCGAGAAGACCATCTTGCCGCCCGCCATGGCCGTGCAGAAGGGCAGGCCCCAGCCGGCCGCGTGGAACATCGGAACCACGGGAAGCACGACGGAGCGGGCGCCGAGGTCGAACACGTCCGGGCTCAGCTGCATCATGGCGTGGATCATCGCGGAGCGGTGCTCGTAGAGCACGCCCTTGGGATTGCCGGTTGTGCCGCTCGTATAGCAGAGCATCAGCGGGTCGCGCTCGTCGCCCTCGACCCATGAATAATCGTCGCTTTCGGGAGCGATCAGGGCGTCGAAGCCGCCGTCGTCGAAGCAGACATAATGCTCGATGCTCGTCCAGCGCGGCTTCAGGCGCTCGACCAGCGGCGCGAAGGCCCGGTCGTAGAACAGCACCCGGTCCTCGGCATGGTTGGCGATGTAGACGAGCTGGTCGTCGAACAGGCGCGGATTGATGGTGTGGATCACTCCGCCCATCCCGATCGTGCCGTACCAGGCGACGACGTGGCGGGCGTGGTTCATGGCCAGGGTGCCGACCCGGTCGCCGGGAGCGATTCCGAGCCGCTCGAGCGCTCGCGCCAGCTTGCGCGAGTCGCGGGCGACCCCCGCCCAGTCGGTTCGGACCTGGCTCCCGTCCGCGTAGAGCGAAACCAACTCGCGCGCGCCGTGCTCGCGCTCCGCATGGTCGAGGATCCGAGGGATCCTCAGCGGCCAGTCCTGCATCCCTCCGAGCATGATCCCTCCCAGCGCCTGGAAGTGGTCAGTCTATGCGCTCAGGAGACGAGCGCAAGCCGCGGCTGCGGAGCGACCGACAGCCGGACGGCGACGACCCCGTCGATCCGCTCGAGGCGGGCCGCGAGCTCGGCGTCGAGCCGGAAGTCGCGGCCGAGCACCAGCTCCGCCTCGCCGCCCTCGATCTTCACCTTCAGCCGAAGCTCGCCCTGGCTGCCGCGGTCGTCCGCGACGGCCTGGGCCAGCCGGGCGATGGCGGCTACGCAGTCCACTTCGACTTCGAGCTGAAGCCGGGAACGCTTCGACAGGCTGTCGAACAATTGCAGCGACCGGATGGTGACCCGGGGCGCCTCTTCGCCCGGGCGGCGGTCGAGCTCCACGTTGAGGAGGGCGCAGGCGCCCGACTTCGCCGCGGCCTCGACCTGGGCGGCGGCGTCGTCGTCGAAGACGGTGGCGACGAACTGGCCCGAGGAATCCGACATCGTCGCCATCAGGTAGCGGCGGCCCCGGGCGGAGGTGCGCGGACGAGCCTCCTCGACCATTCCGGCCATCACCGCCCCGGTGCGGCCCGCATCGGGCGGCGCTGGAAGCGAGGCCAGGGCCGAATAGCTCTTCGCGCCATGGGCTTCGGCGAGATGGCGGTAACGGTCGACGGGATGGGCCGAGAAATAGAAGCCGAACGATTCCTTCTCCGCCGCCATTCGCTGCGCCAGGGTCCAGGTCGCGGCGACCGGCATCCGGATCGGGACGACGTTGGATTCGCCGCCGCCGAAAAGCCCGCCCTGCCCGCTCTCCCGAGCGTCGGCGGCGCTCGCGGCGTGGGCGAGCAGGGTCTCGGCCGCGGAGAAAACGGCCGCTCGGTTGGGGTTGAGCGGATCGAAGGCGCCTCCGCCTGCGAGGCTCTCGATCTGGCGGCGGTTGAGGAGACGCGGATCGACCCGCTCGGCGAAATCCTCGAGCGACTTGAAGCCGCCGTTCGACCGGCGCTCCTCGACCAGCTGCTCCATCGCCTTCTCTCCGACGCCCTTGAGCGCACCGAGGGCGTAGCGCACCGCGAGCCCCTCCCCCGCCTGCTCGACCGAGAATTCCGCCTCGCTGGCGTTGATCGAGGGGGGCAGGCACAGGGTCTCCAGCCGCCGCATGTCGTCGGTGAAGATGGCGAGCTTGTCGGTCTGGTGGATGTCGAAGCACATCGAGGCGGCGTAGAACTCGACCGGATGGTGCGCCTTCAGCCAGGCGGTCTGGTAGGCGATCAGGGCGTAGGCAGCGGCGTGGCTCTTGTTGAAGCCGTAGCCGGCGAACTTGTCGATCAAGTCAAACAATTCGTTCGCCTTGCCCTTCGCGATGTCGTTGACCCGCTCGCAGCCGGCGACGAAGCCGGCGCGCTGGGCGTCCATCTCGGCCTTGATCTTCTTGCCCATCGCGCGCCGCAGCAGGTCGGCTTCGCCGAGGCTGAAGCCGGCGAGGACCTTGGCGGCCTCCATCACCTGCTCCTGGTAGACGAAGATGCCGTAGGTCTCCTTGAGAACCGGCTCGAGCAAGGCGTGCGGATATTCGATCGGCTCGCGCCCGTTCTTGCGGGCTCCGAACATCGGGATATTGTCCATCGGGCCCGGCCGGTAGAGCGAGACGAGCGCGATGATGTCCTCGAAGCTGGTCGGCTTCACCGCCGCGAGGGTTCGGCGCATGCCCTCCGATTCGAGCTGGAAGACGCCCACCGTATCGCCGCGCTGCAGCAGCTTGTAGACTTCCGGATCGTCCCAGGCGAGCCGGTCGAGATCGGCCTCGACCCCCCGCTTGGCGAGCATCTGCACCGCCTTCTGAAGCACCGACAGGGTCTTGAGACCGAGGAAGTCGAACTTCACCAGGCCCGCCGCCTCGACATATTTCATGTCGAACTGGGTGACCGGCATGTCCGAGCGCGGATCGCGGTAGAGCGGGACGAGCTGGTCGAGCGGGCGATCGCCGATGACGACTCCGGCGGCATGAGTCGAAGCGTGCCTCGGCAGGCCCTCGAGCTTCATCGCGAGGTCGAACAGCCGGCGCACCTGCGGATCGTTCTTATATTCTGCGGCAAGCTCGGTCACCCCGCCGAGCGCCCGCTCGAGCGTCCAGGGATCGGTGGGATGATTGGGGATCGCCTTGGCGAGCCGGTCGACCTGGCCGTAGGGCATCTGGAGGACTCGCCCCGTGTCCTTGAGCACCGCCCTCGCCTTCAGCTTTCCGAAGGTGATGATCTGGGCGACCTTGTCGGCCCCGTAGCGCTGCTGGACGTAGCGAATGACCTCGCCGCGCCGGGTTTCGCAGAAGTCGATGTCGAAGTCCGGCATCGATACGCGTTCCGGGTTGAGGAAGCGCTCGAACAGGAGGCCGAGTCGGATCGGATCGAGATCCGTGATGGTGAGCGCCCAGGCGACCACCGAGCCCGCGCCCGAACCGCGGCCCGGCCCGACGGGTATGTCGTTTTCCTTGGCCCATTTGATGAAGTCGGCGACGATCAGGAAGTAGGCGGAAAAGCCCATCCGGACGATGATGTCCGCCTCGTAATCGAGCCGGTCGAAATAGGCTTTGTACTTCTGCTCCAGAGGCTGGACCGAGCCCTCCCCGTTCGCTTCGAAAACGTTCAAACGCTCGATCAGCCCGGCTCGAGCGTCGCGATGGAGCTGCTCGGCTTCCGCTTGCGTGTCCCCCGCGATGCTCGGGAGGATCGGCTTGCGCTTGGGCGCGCCGAACGCGCAGCGCCGTGCGACGACTCCGGTATTCTCGATCGCCTCGGGCAGGTCCGCGAACAGCCGCCGCATTTCGGCCGCGGGCTTTAGCCACGCCTCTTCGGAAGACCGGATCCGGTCGTCCCGGTCGAGCTGGCTCGATTGGGCGATGCACAGGAGCGCGTCATGTGCCTGGTGGAAATGCGCCTCCGAATAGGATGCCGGATTGGTTGCGACGAGGGGCAGGTCGTGCGCGTAGGCGAGCTCGATCAATCGCGCCTCGGAGCGCTCTTCGTCCTCGTTTCCGCGGCGCGAAATCTCGATGTAGAGCCGGCCCGGAAAGAGGGACATGAGCCTTTCCAGGATCGGCTCGGCCGTAGCATCCTGTCCCTGGCCGATGAGCCTGACGAGGGCGCCGTCTCCACCGGCGGTCAGTGCGATCAGCCCCTCGGTCCGACCTTCGAGCGAGTCGTAGGTGACGTGCGCCGCCTCCTCGACGGGGCGGTCGAGATGGGCCTTCGAAACCAGGACGCAAAGGTTGTCGTAACCCCTGACGTCCTGGGCGTAGAGCGCGATCCAGTCGAGCGCCGGCTGCCCGCCGGCGCAATCCGGCCGAGCCACCGCGAGCATGGTTCCGACGATCGGCTGGACGCCCGCTTCCCGGCAAGCGTCGGTGAACGGCATCGCGGCGTAGAGGCCGTTTCGATCGGTGAGAGCGGCGGCCGGGAAATCGAGCCTCTTGGCCTGCTTGGCGATGGCCTTCGGCTCGATCGAGCCCTCCAGCATGGTATAGCAGGAGAAGATTCGAAGCGGGACGTAGGGACCGGGCATCGAATCGTTATGGTGGCTGCCGGGCGGCGATGGAAGCGCGGAGCGCGGGGTTTTCCACACCTATTCCAAAGCCGTCATCCCGGACTTGATCCGGGATCCATGAACACGGACCTACGCGACAAGGAGCCGGCAGTGTTCAAGGATTCCGGCTTTCGCCGGAATGACGGGACCTGGGCGCCGCGGTCAGTCCCCCCTTCCGATATTCCTGAGCTCCGCCATCCGGGAAGCGTAAGCGGAGTTGACGCAGCTCTCGCTCCGGCATTGCTCCCGGCGTCCCAGAAAAGAGTCGCGGCTTCGGCGCAGATGGCCTCGGGTGGCGGGATCGGCGCCGGACATCAGGTCGTAATAGAGCGAGGCCATCGCCCGGTCCTGGGCGGCCAGCCGAGGCGACGAGCAGATCATCTTCTCGGTCGGCGTCTTGCCGTAACGGCAGTTGAAGCTCGGGCGGACAGTGACGCGACTCGCCGGTGCCGGTGCCGGTGCCGGTGCCGACGCCGGTGGCGTCTGCGGCCGCCGCTCGGCCGTGCGCACCGGCGGGGGCGGGGGCGCCGGGCGGGGCGCAACCTCGGCAACCGGGGGCATGAGGGCCGGCTCAACCGGAGCCTCGGCCGGCGGGGGCGGCGGCAGGCGGGCCGGGCCCCCCGCTTCCAGCCTCGTCGGCTGTCCCTTCAGTCCGAAGGTGGCGAGCCGGTAGATGATCGGCTCGGCACCGTCCATCTGATAGACGAGGCCGCTTCCGTCCACGGCGGCCTGGGCCGCATATTCGACCTCGGCGTCGAGACGCCGCTTGCCGTCGAACGCATTTTCCGCGCCTGGGGGGAGCTCGAGGATGAACCGGCCGGTGCAGACGGTGACGTTCAGCTCGTCGTCGCGGCTCTTCACCACCGGCGCCTCCATCCGGACCACCGCGGCGGCCGCGAGCGGATCGAGGTTGCGAGGATCGGAATTGCGTATTCGTGCGGCCTCGTCGAACACCAGCTCCTTCAGGCGGTCGTAGGTCGCGTCCGAAGCACAGGCCTTGCGGATCCGCTCCCTTTGCTCGCCGGCGAGCTCGGTCTTGGTCTTCTGGACGGGAGCGTCCTTCTTCTTCATCCAGTCGCAGCCGCCGAGCAAAGCGGCGGCGCCCGCAGCCAGCACAATCAGATTACGCAACGCCATCGAATTCGCTCCCGCTGGCCCAACCATGGGCCGCCAACGCAGCAAGGGAAGCATCTTTCCCCGAGGCCCGTTCGTCATCCCGGCGAAAGCCGGGACCTCGGGGAGACCCGCCGAGACCTCTCGTCCCAGGTCCCGGCTTGCGCTGGGACGACGGAATTGCCTTATTCCAGCACCCCCTCGTGAAGCCTCAGCACCCGGTCCATCTTCGCGGCGATCCGTTCGTTGTGGGTGGCGACGAGTGCGGCGCTGCCTTCGTCGCGGACCAGCCGGAGGAATTCGGCGAAGACGATGTCCGCCGTCGTCTCGTCGAGGTTGCCGGTCGGCTCGTCGGCCAGGATCAGGGCCGGGCGGTTGGCGAGGGCGCGGGCAACGGCGACCCGCTGCTGCTCCCCGCCGGACAATTTGCTGGGCCGGTGGGTGACCCGGTCGGCGAGGCCGAGCGATCCGAGAAGTGACTTGGACCGCTCCTCGGCCTCGCCGCGGGTCGCTCCCTTGACGAGCTGAGGGATGACGACGTTCTCGAGAGCGGTGAAATCGGGGAGGAGGTGGTGGAACTGGTAGACGAAGCCCAGGGTATCGCGGCGCACCCGGGTACGGTTGCCGTCGCCGAGCTCCGCCACTTCCTCGCCCGCGATCCGGATCGATCCTTCGAAGCCGCCTTCGAGCAGGCCGACCGCCTGCAGCAGGGTCGACTTGCCCGATCCCGACGGCCCCAGGAGTGCGACGATCTCGCCCTGGCGTACGGCGAGGTCGATGCCCCGAAGGACGTCGATCGTCACCTCGCCCTGGCTGAAGCTTCGCCTCAGGCCCTTGACCGCGAGGACCTCATTCATAGCGGAGCACCTGCACCGGATCGGTGCTCGCCGCCTTCCAGGCCGGATAGAGGGTTGCGAGGAAGCTCAGAACGAGAGCCATGCTGACGATGGCGAAGACCTCGAAGGGATCGGTCTTGGACGGCAGCTCGGTCAGGAAGCGGATCGACGGATCCCATAGATTCTGGCCGGTGATGAACTGGATGAGGTTCACGAAGGGCTGGCGGAAGTAGAGAAGGAGAAAGCCGAGCCCGAGTCCGGCGAGGATTCCGATCGCCCCGATGATCACGCCCACGGTCATGAACACCTTCATCAGGCCCCGGCGGCTCGCTCCCATGGTTCGAAGGATTGCGATGTCGCGGGTCTTGGCCCGGACGAGCATGATCAGCGACGAAAGGATGTTGAACACCGCGACCAGGATGATGATCGAGAGGATGACGAACATCGCCACCCGCTCGACCTGAAGCGCTTCGAACAAGGCGGTGTTCATCGACCGCCAGTCGGCAACCGAAGCCCGGCCGCCGACGCTGGCGCGCAAAGGCTCGAGGATCTCGCCGACGCGGTCGGCGTCGACCGTCTGGACTTCGACCATCCCGACGGAATCGCCCAGCAGAAGCAGGGTCTGGGCGTTCTCCATGGGCATGATCACGAACGCCTTGTCGTAATCGTAGACGCCCACCTCGAAGATCGCGGAGACGTTATAGGAGATGATCCGGGGTACCGTGCCGAACGGGGTGGTTCGCCCGTCCGGGCTGATCAGGCTGATCTGGCCGCCGACATTGGCGCCGAGCGCTTCCGCGAGCCGCGCTCCGATCGCGACATTGCCCTCGCCCGGCCGGAGCGATTCGAGCGAGCCCGCCAGCACCTTGCCGTTCAAGGTCTGGTTGCGAAGGATGTCGGCCCGCTCCATGCCCCGAACGAGGACGCCTTCGACCCGGCCTTCAGAGCTCGCCATCAGGGGCTGCTCGATGAGCGGAAGGGCGTCGGTGACGCCCGGAGTCGCCCTCGCCTGCTTGACGATGTCGCGCCAGTCGGGGAGCTGTCCGCCATAGCCCTGGACCACCGCGTGGCCGTTCAGGCCGACGATCTTGTCGAAGAGCTCCGCCCTGAAGCCGTTCATGACGCTCATCACCACGATCAGGGCGGCGACCCCGAGCGCGACGGCGACGAGGCTGATCCCGGCGACGAGGAAGATGAATCCCTCTCCCTTGCCCGGCAGAAGATAGCGCCGCGCGACCATCCGCTCGTAACGGGAGAGGATCATGACGCGCCCGACAGCGAGTCATCCCGGCGAAAGCCGGGATCTCGACACATCTGACAGAGCCTCATTCTCGCTGAGGTCCCGGCTTTCGCCGGGATGACGGGTCTGGTCATCCCGTCAGCCTCGCAAGCGCGCTTTCGATCGACAGCTCCTCGCGCTCGCCGTCGGAGCGGCGCTTCAGCTCGACGATTCCGCGCTCCAGCCCCTTGGGTCCGACGATCAGCTGCCAGGGAAGGCCGATCAGGTCCATGGTCGCGAACTTGGCGCCGCCGCGCTCGTCGCGGTCGTCGTAGAGGGTCTCGACGCCGGACTCGCGGAGCCGGCCGTAAATCTCCTCGGCGGCGCTGGTGACGTTGCCGTCGTCGGCGCGCATGTTGACGAGTCCGACCTGGAAGGGCGCGACGCTGTCGGGCCAGACGATCCCCTTGTCGTCGTGGCTGGCCTCGATGATCGCCCCCATGAGTCGGGACACTCCGATTCCGTAGCTGCCCATCTGCGGGTGGACCTGCGCGCCGTCCTTGGTCTGAACGGAAAGCCCCATGCTCGCGCTGTACTTGGTTCCGAAGGCGAAGATGTGGCCGACCTCTATGCCGCGGCGGGTTCGGAGCCGGTCCGCGGGCACCGGGCAGTCGGCGACCTTGCCATGCTCCTCCTCCTCCATCGCGTAGAGTCCGGTCAGGCGCGCGATGGTCGAGGCGTCGGCGGCGAGGAGCTCGTCGCGGGTGATGTCCTCGATGGCGGCGTCGTAGAAGAGCGCGCTCTCGCCGGTGTCGGCGAGGATGTGGAATTCGTGGCTGAGGTCGCCGCCGATGGGGCCCGTCGGAGCCTTGACCGGGACCGCGGTGAGGCCGAGCCGGGCGAAGGTTCGAAGATAGGCGACGAACATCGATTCGTAGCTGGCCCTCAGCCCCTCCTCGTCGAGGTCGAAGCTGTAGGCGTCCTTCATCAGGAACTCTCGGCCGCGCATCACTCCGAAGCGGGGGCGGACCTCATCCCGGAACTTCCACTGGATATGGTAGAGGATCCTGGGAAGATCCCGGTAGCTCCTGGCCCCGTCGCGGAAGAGGGCGGTGACCATCTCCTCGTTGGTTGGGCCGTAGAGCATGTCGCGGTCGTGGCGGTCGCGGATCCGGAGCATCTCCGGGCCGTAGGCGTCGTAGCGGCCGGACTGGCGCCAGAGGTCGGCGGACTGGAGGGTCGGCATGAGAAGCTCGACGGCGCCCGCTCGATCCTGCTCCTCGCGGACGATCCGCTCGATCCGCTTCAGCACCCTGAGGCCGAGCGGAAGCCAGGCGTAGATTCCGGCGGCGGTCTGGCGGACCAGCCCGGCCCTCAGCATCAGCTGGTGGCTGACGATCTGGGCGTCGGAAGGAGTCTCCTTCATGACCGGCAGGAAGTAGCTGGAAAGTCGCATGCCCAGCGCTCTAGGGGCCGCCCTTCGCCAAGGCAACCGGCGGAGCCGTGTTGCACCGCCGACACAGGGCCCGGGCAAAGTGGGTCAAGCCCCTGGATGGCAGGTGACAAGCCCGCCCGCCGCTCATAGCGTCCCGACCACGAACGAAGGCGACAGCCGGGTTCGGGGAGGCCTTGGCCCCGCATCCTCATGCGAGGTGGGATGTGTGCGGGCCGGGGCATCTTGACTAAGGGGGTCGGCGCGCAAGCGCCGCGACGGTGCCCGGGCAGCGATGCCCGGGCACTTTCGTTTGGCCCCGGCCCCTTTTCGAAAGTGGTCGAAAAGCGGTCGCTGGTCGAAAGTTGTCAAAGCGGCGTTGCGATTCCCGGCCATTCCCACGGCGATGGCGGAAAACCGCCCTTTTCAGCGCAACTAATCGCTGAACATCGCCACGAATCGCTACGAAAGGTTAGACTCGGATGCGCAAGCGACACGCGTTCGCCTCGCCGCGGCTCCGACCCCGTCCGTGAACGGGGCCGCTGCCGGCTTGTCGGATCCGTGCCCGTTCCAACCTCAAGGAATGGTTCGCACAAAGAGCACAAAGAGCACGTGGCGGTGGCGCTCCAGCGCGGAACCCAAGCATTGCTTCGCTCGCGAAACAGATGCGGCGGCTTCGCCGTCGAGGCTCCTTTGTGCCCTTTGTGTCCTTCGCGCGAACCCAAAACGGCCGCCGGGCCGGATGGAAGCCGGCCGGCACGGCCCTGCCGCGGCCCGGTCCCCGTCATCCCGGACCTGGTCCGGGATCGATCAATACGGTCCTCGACGGCGAATCTGGATCGAGCGCGGCAGCCTCGTCTTGCGCCGGGACGGCTCGGCTGGAAGCTCGAGGAAATTCGGCTAAGCTCGGGTCGCTGAATCGGGGGAGACGAGATGAAGCTCGGACTGATCTTGCTGGCCGTTTCGGGCCTCGCCCCGCCGAGCGCTCCCGCCCAAGGGCCGGAAGCGCAGGGCGGGCGCTGCGCTCGATCGACGGTGGGATCGGCGGTGATCGCCATGCGCACCGCACGCTCCGAGCTGCTGGGGGTGCCGCTGGAGGAGGACCCCACTTCGGTCCCGCCCAAGGCCGGCCGTCGGATCGAGGCGCTCAAGGACCGGCTGCGCGACTTCGTCGGCACGATGATGGCCTGCGCTCCGACCTCGGTCGAGCCGGCCGCGCTTGCTGCCGCGATGGAGCAGAGAGGCGGAATCTCCGAGGGCGCAACCGGCGATGCAGTCCCACCTCCTCCCGACCGGCACGGCAGCCTCGTCGCCTTCGAGGTTTCGCGGGTGGAGGCTCATCCCGACATGCTGGCGGTCGTCGCGACCGTCGCGATCAGGTGCGGCTCGGATTCGATGCTGATTCTTTATCGCCGGGAGGGCGGGCGATGGATCGAGGCCATGGTCCGGCGCTCAGAGCCCTATTCGCAAGTCAAAGGCGGCTGGGGGGACCTTCGATTCGCGGTGTCGCCGAAGGATTCGAAAGGCGGCTGGTTCGTCGCCACCGTCTCGACCACGCCCTGGTGCACCTCAGCCTGGCAGGGAATGCCCTACGAGCTCGCCAGGCCCGGAGCGGCGCCGGACCGGCCGACGGTCTTCTTCCGGGGCAGGAACACGATCTATCTGGGCGACGAAAGCGACCTCGACGTGAAAGCGGAGCGCGACGCCTTCGAGATCCGGCACAATGGCTCGAGCCTCGATTCGGAAATCCTGATCCGAAGGCACGTGCGGCGCTACGAGGTGGCGGGCGGGAGCGTCGGGCGGGTCCAGCCGGTAGCGGAGAACGTCCGCGACTTCGCTGATGAATGGATCAGTTCGCCTTGGGCCGAGGCGAAGGCCTGGTCGGCAAGCCATCCCGGTCTGGCGGCCGCCCATTCGGGACTCGGGGCGGCGCGCTACAAGACGCTGGCCGGCTTCGCCTCGATCCGCGCCTGCCAGGGGGGAACGACCCAGATCGAGCTCGCCGGGCAGGAGGGACCGGGCTGGTTCCTGCTGGTCCGGGGCGGAGTGGCGGGGCCCTGGACGGTGGAGCGCGTGAGCCGGCGGACGTCGGCGGGCTGCACCGGCCCCAACCGGCTGGAGGGTCCGAAGGGCTGAACGGCCACCGCTACCTGGCGGCCGCGCCAAGGTTCGCGATGCCTCCTGCCCTGGCTCCCGTCGTCCGAGCCCGGCTCTAGAAAATCTTGCGAAAGGCGAGGCTCACGGACCGGCCGAGCGGGTCGAGAAAAGCCGGCTGATAACTGAGCGGAGTCGACCCGGCTTGGTCCTCGACTTCCGGGCGGCTGTTCAACAGATTGTTGATTCCGAGGGTGACGATGGTTCCCTTGAGCCAGGCCGGGGCGGCGGCTCCTCCGAAGCGGTCTTCCAGGTCCGCGAACAGGTTGATGTTCACGGTCGAATAAGCAGAGAAGCTGAGGTCCGCGGCGGCGCCGCCCGAGCCCGCGGGCAGACCGCGCACCCTGGTCCCGCTTTGCCAGTCGACCGTCACTCGCGCGCCGAGCCCGCCCTTGAAGACGGCTGCCTGCAATTCGAGCTCGTGACGGGGCCTCCCGCCGCGGCCGTCGGTCGCGGATCCGTTCAGGAGGTCCAGCACGGGCAGGCCCTCGCGAACGAGGATCTCGTCCTTCCAATGCCAGGTGTGATAGAAACCAAGGGTCAACCGGCTCATCATATTTTCGACGCGCCGCGCCATCGCGCTTCCAGCTTCGGGTCTGACGACCACTGCCCCGGGCGGAAGCGCGCTCTTCAGGGCAGCCTCGCCTCCTCCAATGAAGCGAACGTTGTCGTTCTTCATCCCCGGAGGCACCGACCCCAGCGTTCGCGTATAATTGAATCCCGAGCGCAATTGCTCCTGGGCGGACCGCCTGAAATTGAGCGGTCTGCTGTCGATCCGAAGGAGCCGGCCATCGACGTCGCGCGTGAACCGCTCGGGAAACGCGGCCTCGATCTCCGGAGTCGCGATCGGAAAGGCGGCGATCGGATCGTCGATCCGGGTCCTGGTATATTCGAAAAGTAGGTTGAAGTCGGCTTTCGCAAACGGCCTGGCGTTGACCCCGAGTTTGACGACATGACGGTCGTCGGGACGGAGGCCCGGGTTGCCGCCGAAGACTCGCGTAATGTCGACGACGTCGCGCCGGGTGAAGTCGTAGGTTTGGAGGTTGGGCGTGACGACGAGCGGCCCTCCGAGCTGCTCGACCGTCGGAGCGCCGTCCTCGTCCGTGACGGAGGCGATGAAGTTGATCGGCTTGATCGGCGACCAGCTGAAGCCGTACCCGAACGTGCGAAGCGTGCCGAGATCGGAAAGCTCCTCGATCTCGAAGTTCGCGTTGGCCGAGAGATCGCCGAGCCAATCCGATACTTTCCGGCGCCGGCTCGCGATGGGCAGGTCGAGATTGACTTGCATCGCGCCCCTGTCGCGGGAAAGCTCCGCTTTCTGCTCCACTCCGCCGCGCGACGATCGGCTGCTGAAGTCGCGCATCCCGGCTCCGCCGCGCACGCTCATCGACAGCGGGCCGGACGGCAGGGTCAGCACCGGGCCGCTCAACACCAGCTCGGCCTCGGCGAGGGCGTTCACCGATCGCGCCTCGTCCCGTGTCCCGAGAACGTCGTTGTTATCGGTGAAGGTCTCGGTCCTGATGCGGTCGTAATTGCCGGTGAAGGACCATAGCCACTTGCCTGCCAGGCCGCCGTTGAGCGCGGTTCCCAGATGGATGGCGCGCGTATCCGAGTCTCGCGTCAGCGGACCGGTCAGGCCGGGCCCGAGGAGGCTCTCGCTCTTGTTCGACTCGAAGCGGCCATTCAGGGTCGACGCCACGTCGCCCAGCACATTGCCGCTCACCGTCCCGCCGAGCACGAGGCGCTCGGCCGCCGGAAGCAAGGTCCGGAACCGCCCGAGGTCCGGCGCTCCCGGAGCCTGCCGCACAATCCGTTCGCTTTCCAGCAGAGATCCCGACCGGGCGTAATCCGCGTCGAAGTTGAACCGCGTGTCGCCCCTTATAACCAGATAATTGGCCTCGATGCGCGCCGCGTCGCGTCCGCCTTCCGTCGGCACGGCATAGATGAGCTGGCCGACCCGCGAGCTGAACCTCTCGAAGGTTACCACGTTAACCACCTTCTGGTCCGCGCGATATCCGTATTTGAGCGACAGTTCCTCGGGAAATATCTCCATGCGTTCGATCGCTTCGGTCGGAAACTTGGCGATCTCGGCGAAGCTCGATATGCGCTTCCCGTTGAGCAGCACGACCGGGCTGCCGTCTTCCCGGCCCCGGTCGCTGCTCACCTGCGGCCCCAGGGTCTGGATGAGCTCCCCTATGTTGCTTGCCCCATAGGCCCTGATGTCGAGCGGATTGAGCGACCGCTCCGGTGGTATGTCGCCGATCACCGATCCGCGCGGGCGCTGTCCGGTAACGAGGATGTCCCTGCCCCCGGGCCCTGTCTGCACGTCCGGGCCCGCGGCCGGCGGCGGGTCTCGCTTCACCGGCGGAGGAGGGTTCTTCCTGATCCGCTCCTCCAGCTGCCGCTGAAGCTCCGGCGGAAGGGGTTTGCCATCGGCGCCCTGGAACTGGATCTTCGGCGCCTCGGCCTCGGCAGGCTCGGAGGGCGCCGGAGCCGTGGCGGCCGGCGCCGAAGCGGGAAGCCCCTGACCGGATGCAGGCTGGGCCGGCGCGGCAGGCTTCACCGCCTCCTGCGCCTGCAGCGCCGTCGAGGCCGTCCCTGCCAGAAGCGCGGCGATCAACCGGCCGCTAAGTCTCAACCCGGCCTTCCAGGACTTACCGGTCTCGACTCCTCTCCCGCTTTTCGCGGGAGAGGAGGGGCCCAAGCCGAAGGCTTGGGAGGTGAAGGTCTTTTCCGACTCCGAGGTACAGACCCTCACCTCCCGTCGCTTCGCGCCGGGCCCCTCCTCTCCCGCGAAAAGCGGGAGAGGGGATGATGAGGGCGCCACCAGTGAATGGCGGCCGCTCGTCGCTCGGCAGCGGCTCATCGATCCTGCCCGGCCGCCCGTTCGGCCCCCGCGGCCTTGAGGGAAGTCGCAACGCCGTCGCCTCTTGCTCCGCCGACCTCAAATCGTTCGTCCGACGCGATCCAGGCGAGGAACTCTGCGTTCAGCGCGCCCAGGCCGGCGTTCGGGCCTCCGTGTCCGGTTCGAGACAGGATCCATCGATCGAGGCGTTCGCCCTTGCGAAACGCGATCGCCAGCTCGGCGACGATCGCGGTGGACTTCGTCCGGTCGACCAGGAAGTCGTAGAAGGCACGGCCCGTCGCGTAGAATCGCGGTGAATCTTCGCTGATGGCGAGGCTGATTTAAAAAGCCTCCTTGGAAGACGCGGGCTCCCTGGAAGGCGCGGGCGGCGGCCTTGACGCATATTCAGGATGGGTCATCGTCAGGAATTGGCCCAAAGGCACAAGCGTCGCTTCCCGGGCATAGCGCGCCGCGTGGCGACGTCGACTTGCCGTCAGTGCGGCCCCTTCGAAGGCGATGGCGGCCATCTCGTCGAGCCAATCGGGAGCGTCCCCGCCATATTGATCCTCCCTCGAGCTTGGGACGAGGTAGCGGATGAAAAGATCGTGCCCGATCTCGTGGCGCAGCGTGTCGCTCGACGGGACAGGCTTCAAGTCGCCGGGGCTTCTCCTGAACATCCAGGTGTAGACGGGCTTGCCGTCCGCCCCCAAATTAACCCACTGACCGCCCGTCCCCCCGTCGGTTATGCCGAAGCGCACATCCGGGAGCGCCAGGACATGGAGTGCCGCGGCTTGTGCGGCCTTGCCTTCATCGATCGCGGTCTTGATGTCGGCCGCGCTCACCTGCACATATCCGAACGTCGAGTCCGTTCTCGCTACCCCGCTCGGGCTGCTCGCGAAGCTCGAGGTCGTCAGCGAAACCAGGATTGCCGAGACGATCGTCTTGCGCGGGAGAAGCACCGGGTCACGACCTCCGCGCCGCTGAAAAGGGCAAATTCCGGCTGAAGACATTGACGTCGCCGGCCAGGACCTTGTTGGTCGGATCGACCGTCAGATTGAAGGCAACCGGAGGTTTCGCGTTTATGCTGAACCGGACGTTCCGCCCTGAAACGGCCAGCGACTGCATCGGCTCCCACTTCCTGGTCTTCGCCGACATGTATCGCCCGGACCAGGTGTTGCCTTGGCGCGTGAATTCGAAGGTCCACTCCGTCGCCACGAATGAACCGGACCAAGTCCCGGCTACGTCGGCTGCCGCATTGCCCTTGGCAGCAACAGAAGAGGCCGGGGCCGCCAACGTCGAGCAGACCGCAAGGCATGCCATCGACGCGACTGTGACACTTGATCGCCTAAACATACAAATTCTCCCGATGCACTCGTAAGCAACCTAGTTGCCGATGGATTAAAACAATCTGTCAGTAGCGCAAGCGGTCGACACGGAGGCCCATCGAGCGGGTCCCCGTGTCGACTCATTCGACGACTAGCTTGCCGACTTACAGCACACGGCCGCCACCGTAGCTTTCGACGAGAAACACGTCATAGAGCTCCCCATCGATCTCGACCGTACCGAGATAGGTAATCACGGACTGATTCGCCGCCGCGACCGGGGCCGGTGCTGCGACAGCCGTCGAAAGCGGCGCGACGGCGGAAAACAAGAGGGCTGCGCACAGTGCAATGCTCTTCATGACTCTCTCCCTGGCCGAGCTGCGGACACAAGATTGCGTGAGCAGTCTCGCCGAGTCGGAGTTCATTCCTAAATAGAAGTCCAGTCAAATTGAATAACAACCGAAGCGGTTGTATATCGTCAAGACCTTTAAAAGTCACCTTCGACTCTATTCAATTGCGCAATATGCGAAAACCACATTCGCCATTCAAATTATGAGCAGTATTTATCCAATCCGGTTCTAACCGGGACTGCCGGGAAAAGAAAGACCGCAAGCGCTTGCGCGGCTGTTTGTCCTGCTCACCTCGAGGTTCGAAGGCGATGCCATCTTCGTCGCGTCAGGCTTAGCGTCGATGGCGACTTCCCTTCGCGGCGACCGGCGGGACCATCAGCGTTCGAGATGCGCGAGCCGGAGCCGCCCCCAGCCCCCACGTTGCTAAATCCGCCTTTTGCGCCTACATAGGAAGGGCTGACGTCGCTGCGACGGAATTTGCGGCCCGAGCGGCCCCTTCCCTTCACGCTTCTCGCCCATGCCAAGCGGTCGTCGCTCGCGTGGATCTGCAATTTACCGGCCGCCTGTGGCCGAGGGAGAATTTGGTTTGGCGAAGGAAGCTACTCTCACCGTCGAGGGCGAGATCGACGAAATCTATCCGGACGGCCGGTTCGGAGTGATGCTCGACAACCAGCATCGGGTGATCGTCTACACCGCGGGCAAGATGCGCCGCTTCCGGATTCGCTCCGTGGTCGGAGACAGGGTCCATGTCGAGATGACGCCCTACGACCTGACCAAGGGCCGGCTCATCTTCCGCGAGCGTACCCCCGGGCAGGGCCCGAACAGCGGCGCCCGGCGCCCCGGCGCCAAGCGCTAGACCTTCACTCGACGTTATAGTCCCCGCGAGCGGGACAGGAGACTCAATATGGGCGGCACCCCCGACAGCACCCGAACCCCGATCAAGCCCTTCCTGATCAACAAGGACGAGGAAGGCCGGGTCCGGCTGACCCTTCGCGAGACCCGGTATAACGGCCAGGGCTATCCGATCGTCACCACGACGCTGCACGAAGAGCCCTTCCCGACCGCCACCGCGGCGCGGGCCTATGCCAAGGAGCATTTCGGCGCGGAAGCGGGACAGTTCGCGAGCAAATAGGCGGGATGGCCGGCGATTGCCGCCGGCATTATTCCTCGAGCGGCGGCGTGCGCGCCCCATCACCTTTCTGGTTTCGCACAAAGCACACAAAGGCCACGAAGGGGCCCCGGCGGCGAAGCCGCTGCGTCTATTTTCGCAGGATGCGATGAAGGTGCTGCGCACCCTTCCGCGGCGGCGCCTTCGTGTCCTTTGTGTGCTTTGTGCGAAACCCTTTCCGTGGGTCGAACGGCACGGACGGCGCAAGTCCGGCACCTGCAATGTTCATGGATCCCGGATCAAGTCCGGGATGACGGCCTTTGTCTCAGCGCCGCCTGCGCCGCCGCGAGCCTGGCGATCGGCACTCGGTAGGGGGAGGCGCTGACGTAATCGAGGCCGGTCTTTTCGCAGAAGGCGATGCTTGCCGGGTCGCCGCCATGCTCGCCGCAGATTCCGAGCTTGAGGCCGGGGCGGGCGCCCCTGCCCCGCTCGGCGGCCAGGGCGATGAGCTCGCCGACCCCCTCCTCGTCGATCGAGACGAACGGATCGCGCTCGAAGATGCCCTTCTCGACATATTGGGTGAGGAAGCGGCCGGCGTCGTCGCGGCTCACCCCAAGGGTCGTCTGGGTGAGGTCGTTGGTTCCGAAGCTGAAGAACTCCGCCTCGCCCGCAATGTCGGCGGCTCGAAGGGCGGCGCGGGGGAGCTCGATCATGGTTCCGACCAGATATTCGACGCTCGAGCCCTGCTCCGCGAAGACGGCCTCGGCGGTGCGGTCGATCAAGGCCTTGATGATTGCGAGCTCGGCGCGGGTCGCGATGAGCGGGACCATCACCTCCGGGATCGGGGCCTCCCCCCCTTCCCTCGCCACGGCGACGGCGGCCTCGAAGATGGCTCGGGCCTGCATCTCGTAGATTTCGGGATAGGTGATCCCGAGCCGGCAGCCGCGGTGGCCGAGCATCGGGTTGAACTCGTGAAGCTCGGCGACCCGGCGCTTCAAGGCCTCGACCGCGACCCCGGCTCCGGCCGCGACCTCCTCATATTCCGCCTCGCTGTGGGGCAGGAACTCGTGGAGCGGCGGATCGAGCAGCCGGATGGTGACCGGGAGCGGCGCCATGATCCGGAAGATCTCCTCGAAATCGCCGCGCTGGGCGGGGAGGAGCTTCAGCAAGGCGGCCCGGCGGCCGGCCTCGTCGGCGGCGAGGATCATCTGGCGGACGTTGGAGATCCGCTCGGAATCGAAGAACATATGCTCGGTCCGGCACAGGCCTATCCCTTCGGCCCCGAACTCGCGGGCGGTTCGGCAGTCGAGCGGAGTCTCGGCGTTGGTCCGCACCCGCAGACGCCGGTGGGCGTCGGCCCAGACCATGAGGGTGCCGAAATCGCCGACCAGCTCGGGCTGGACGGTTGCGACCGCTCCGAGCATGACCTCGCCGGTGGACCCGTCGAGGGTGATCGTCTCGCCCTCCCGGACCTCCAATGTGCCCACCCGCATCAGCCTCGCCTTATAGTCGATCGAGACGGTGCCGGCGCCGCTGACGCAGGGCCGGCCCATGCCCCGGGCGACGACGGCGGCGTGGCTGGTCATCCCGCCCCGCGCGGTGAGGATGCCCTGGGCGGCGTGCATTCCGTGGATGTCCTCGGGGCTGGTCTCGACCCGGACGAGGATGACCTTCTCGCCGAGGCCCGAGCGCTTCTCGGCGCTGTCGGCGTCGAACACCGCGGCGCCCGAGGCGGCGCCCGGCGAGGCCGGAAGCCCCTTGGCGACGACCCGCCGCTCAGCCGCCGGATCGAGCGTGGGATGGAGGAGCTGGTCGAGCGCCTGCGGATCGACCCGAAGCACCCCCTCCTCCTGGGTGATCAGCCCTTCCCCGGCCATGTCGACGGCGATCCGAAGCGCCGCCTTGGCGGTGCGCTTGCCGGAGCGGGTCTGAAGCATGAAGAGCTTGCCGCGCTCGACCGTGAACTCGATGTCCTGCATGTCGCGATAATGGCGCTCGAGCAGGTCGAAGACCCGGGCCAGCTCGCCGAAGACCTCGGGCATCGATTCTTCCATCGACGCGGCCTTTGCGCCGGCGGCCTGGCGGGCGGCCAGGGTGAGATATTGCGGGGTTCGGATTCCGGCGACGACGTCCTCGCCCTGGGCGTTGATCAGATATTCGCCGTAATAGGCCCGCTCGCCGGTCGACGGGTTGCGGGTGAAGGCGACTCCGGTGGCGGACGTCTCTCCCATGTTGCCGAACACCATGGCCTGGACGTTGACCGCGGTGCCCCAGTCGGAAGGGATGTTGTTCAGGCGCCGGTAGGTCTTGGCACGCTCCGACTGCCACGAGCCGAAGACGGCCCCGACGGCGCCCCAGAGCTGCTCGTGCACGTCCCCGGGGAAGGGACGGCCGAGAAGCTCCTCGACCAGCGCCTTGTAGCGGACGGCGAGGCGCCGCCAGTCGTCCGCTTCGAGATCGGTGTCGAGATGGACTCCCTTGTCCTCCTTGGCGATCTCGAGGGCTTCCTCGAAGGCGCCGTGGTCGAGGCCCAAGACGACGTCGGAATACATCTGGATGAACCGGCGGTAGCTGTCCCAGGCGAAGCGCGGATCGCCGGAGACCGCGGCCAGGCCCTCGACGGTCTCGTCGTTGAGGCCGAGGTTGAGGACGGTGTCCATCATCCCCGGCATCGACACCCGGGCGCCCGAGCGGACCGAGACGAGGAGCGGATCCGCCGGATCGCCGAAGCTCTTGCCGGTGAGGCCCTCGATATGGGCGAGCCCGGCGGCGACTTCCTCGCGCACGGAATCGGGGAAGCTTTGCCCTTCCGCGTAATAGAGCGCGCACATCTCGGTGGAGATGGTGAAGCCCGGGGGCACCGGAAGGCCGATCGAGGCCATTTCGGCGAGGTTGGCGCCCTTGCCCCCGAGGAGATTCCTGTTCCCGGCCTCTCCATCCGAGGCGCCGCCGCCGAAGCGGTAGACGAAGCGGGTCATGCCGAAGCTCCGTCATCCCGGCGCAAGCCGGGATCTCGCGGAGACCCGCCGAGGCTTCTCGTCCCGAGGTCCCGGCTTCCGCCGGGATGACGGTCTGCCATTGCCCTCACCCTTCGATCCTCGAGAAATCGGCGACCTGGTGGACGGCGTCGCGCATCCTCGCCAGCAGGGCAAGCCGGGCTTCGCGCCTGGCGGGATCGGGATCGTTAACGGTCACCTTGTCGAAAAATGAATCCACCGGCGCACGCAGGCTGGCCAAGGCGGCCATCGCCCCTTCGAAATCCTCCGCCTCGACCCCGGCGCGGGCGCGGGGCTCGGCCGAATCGAGGGCTGCGATGAGGGCGATCTCCTCAAGTTCGGGCGGATAGGGATGGGGCTCGTCCGGTGCGTGTTCCGTCACCCCGGCGGAAGCCGGGGCCTCGGGGAGACCCGCCGAGACTTCTTGTCCTGAGGTCCCGGCTTTCGCCGGGATGACGGTGAAGCCTTCCTTCTTGAGGATGTTGGCGGCGCGCTTGTAGCCGGCGAGGAGGTCCGCGCCTTCGGGCGTCTCGACGAAGGCCTGCAGCGCCTTCACCCGGGCGAGCAGGCGGACGAGATCGTCCTCGCCGCCAAGCGCGAAGACGGCGTCGATCAGGTCGTGGCGGACCCCGGCCTCGCGCTGCTGGACCTTGAGGCGGTCCAAGGCGAGTGACGAGATCAACCCTTTAAGACTGCTCCAATTGTCTTCACGACCATTGTTCAGGTGCGACATCCATTCGGTAGGCCCGGCTGGCTCCGCGTCATGGATCATGTCCTTAATCCGAGCGGTGACCTCTCTCCGAACATTCTCGAACCGACCGTTGATCAGAGTTTTAAAAAGTGCGTCGAGTTCCTGGTTACGGACACTGATTGCGTCGTTTTGAGCCTTCGTTCGCTTAAACTCACCTGTCATGACTTGGTAGGTTACGCCAACCCAGTACTCGGTTAGGTGGTTGAAGCGGGCGCGCAGATTACTTTCATTCAGGAGAGCAATGACTCCAAGGAGGGAGCGTCGGATAGCGAAGGGATCTCGCGATCCGGACGGCAGCAAACCCACTGATACAAAGGCAGCTATCGTATCCAGCTTGTCCGCCAGGCTCACCGCCACCGTCACCGGGGCAGTGGGCACTTCGTCGCCCTGCCCTACCGGCTTGTAATGGTCGCGGACGGCGTCGGCGACGGCCGGGTCTTCGCCCTGAGCCCTGGCGAGGTGGCCGCCGATCAGGCCC
>DASVSP010000083.1:0-12805 GCA_036388065.1 Allosphingosinicella sp. | reverse complement strand
AGGGCCGAGGGCGCGACCTGGTAGGCAGCTCCGTTGGCGCAGTCGACGACGATCTTGAGCCCGTCGAGCCTCAATTCCTCGGGGAAGGTCGACTTGGCGAAGTGGATGTAGCGGCCCCGGGCGTCCTCGATCTTGCGCGACCGCCCGATCAGCGGCGCGTCGACGAGGCCCGGCGCCTGCTCGAGCAGGGCCTCGATCGCCGATTCGTCCTCGTCGGACAGCTTGTAGCCGTCGGGGCCGAACAATTTGATCCCGTGGTCGGGATAGGGATTGTGGCTGGCGGAGATCATCACTCCGAGGTCCGCACGCATCGAGCGGGTCAGCATCGCGACCGCCGGGGTCGGCACGGGCCCGACCATCACCACGTCCATCCCGACGCTGGTGAAGCCGGAGATGAGCGCCGTCTCCATCATGTAGCCGGAGAGCCGAGTGTCCTTGCCGATCACGACCCGGTGGCGGTGGTCGCCGCGCTGGAAATGGGCTCCGGCGGCCTGACCCACCCTTTGCGCCATCTCCGCCGTCATCGGAATCCGGTTGGTGCGGCCCCTGATCCCGTCGGTGCCGAAGAATTTGCGAGTCATGGCGGTCCTTGCGTGAGTTCGGGGCTGAATAGCGCGGACAATGCCCCTTGTCCTCCCCATCGCGAGATGGGGAGGGGGACCCCGCGAAGCGGGGTGGAGGGGTCCTTCGATACGGGCCTTCGCCAGGCTCAGTCCCTACTCAGGATGAGCGGCAGTGCGAAAATCCGCTCATCCTGAGTAGCCGCTGAGCGAAGTCGAAGCGGCGTATCGAAGGACCCCTCCCACGCATTCGCATGGGGAGGACTATTCGGGCCCCCTCCCCCTCGCTAAGCATCGTCCATGTCGCAAGCCACCCGCATCCTCGCCGCGCTCGCCGCCGGGCTCCTGCTCGGGATCTTCACCGCCGATTTCGGCTGGGCGCCGAGGGCCGCCGAGCTGGTCGAGCCGATCGGGCAGATCTGGCTTCGAGGACTCCAGATGACGATCGTGCCCCTGGTGGTGGCGCTTCTCGTCACCGGGATCGCCGAGAGCGCCGAAGCGGCGCGCGGGAGCCGGGTCGCGGGCCGCTCCTTCGTGCTGATGGTCGTCATCCTCTGGCTGTCCGCGATCTTCGCGGCCTTTTTCGTGCCGCTGCTGCTAAGCCTGTTCCCGATGGGCGCGACGGCCGCCGAGGCGCTGAGCTCCGCCCTCACGACGGCCAAGCCGGTCGAGACGGTCCCGGGCTTCGGCGATTTCCTGAGGTCGATCGTTCCTTCCAACCCGGTCGCGGCCGCCGCCTCCGACCAGATCCTTCCGCTCGTCGTCTTCGCCACCGTCTTCGCCTTCGCGCTGACCCGGATCCCCGCCGAGGGCCGCACCCGGGTGGTCGACCTCTTCCGGGCGATCGCCGAAGCGATGATCGTCATCGTTAACTGGCTGCTCTGGCTCGGGCCGATCGGAGTGTTCGCCCTCGCCTACGTCGTGGGCGTCCGGGCGGGCGACGAGGCCTTCACCGCCCTCCTCCATTACATCGCGATCGTCTCCTCGGTGGGGATCGTCATCCTGGCGCTCGCCTATCCGCTGGCAATGGCCGGAGCCCGGCTTCCGCTGCGCCGATTCGCGAAGGGCGTTGCTCCGGCCCAGGCAGTCGGTTTCAGCACCCAGTCGTCGCTTGCCAGCCTGCCCGCGATGCTCAAATCGTCCGAGCGCCTGGGGGTCCCGGTCGCCGCCTCGGGCGTCAGCCTCCCCCTCGCCGTCGCCCTGTTCCGGGCGACCGGGCCGGGGATGAACCTGGCCGTCGTCCTCTACATCGCCCACTGGTACGGGATGAGCCTCAGCCCGGCGCAGATCGCGATGGGAGTCGTCGTCGCGGCGATCACGACGTTCAGCGCGATCAGCCTTCCGGGCCAGGTGAGCTTCGTCACCAACACGGCGCCGATCGCCCTTGCAATGGGGGTCCCGCTCGAGCCCCTGGCGCTTCTGATCGCCGTAGAGACCGTGCCGGACCTCTTCCGGACCGTCGGCAACGTGACGATGGACGTGGCGGTCACCGCGACGGTCGCTCGCCGGAGCGGCTTCGACGAGGCTGAGATGAACGAGGAGGATCGGCTGCTCCGGGAGGACGAGTCAAAGAATCCCGCCTGAGAAACCGATCCGGCCGGCAGGGGTTGTCGGCGGGTGATCGACCCAACCGTCCCGCCGCCGCAGCCGCGCAGCCTCAACCGCGCGCTCGAGCGCAACATCGCGGCCCTCGAGCGCCGCCGCCGCGAGGAAGCCGAGCGCGCCTCGATCGAAGAGCGTATCGCGGAGCGGATCACCCGCTTCACCGGATCGATGATGTTCGTCTACCTGAGCCTGGCGCTGGTCGCCTTCTGGGTCACTGCCAATCTCGGCTGGATTCCCGCGGTTCCGGCCTTCGACTCCGATTTCATCATCCTGGCAATGGTCGCGTCGGTCGCCGCGATCTTCCTCTCGACCTTCGTTCTCATCTCCCAGAACCGAATGGCCAGGGCCGCGGACCGGCGTGCCGAGCTGGACCTCCAGATCAGCCTGCTTTCCGAGCATGAGGTCACCCGGATCGTAGGCCTCGTCGCCGCGATCGCCGACAGGCTCGGCGTTGACCGGGGCGAGGACCTGGAGGAACTAAAGCGCGACGTCGCCCCCGAAGCCGTCCTCGACGCTATCGACCTCACGGAGCGCAAGCGCCGCGTCGAGCTCGACGAGAAATCGTAGCGCTCGGATGGGCCGGCAGGACGATAGCTAGGGTCTGAGCGTCTTTGCTTCACCCGTCATTGCGAGGAGCGAAGCGACGCGGCAATCCAGCGGGTGTCGCTAGTCCGCTTTGGATTGCTTCGCTGCGCTCGCAATGACGCGCTGATCGACCTGACGCGATCACTCTAGCGCGTAAGTGCGGCGATCGGCGAAGCTTCGGGCGCGTGGAACCAGGTCACCGCCAGCCAGAGCAGAAGTCCGAGCAGAACGGCCGGCCAGGCCTCGGCGAGGCCGCTCCACTTGGCGCGCCCGGCCAGAAGCGCCCCGAACGGCACGAAGGACGTGCGCCGCATCCATTCCCGCCAGGGCTCGCCGATCACGTTGAGCTTCTTATGGTCCTGGCCGACCGATCCGACGGCCGCCAGCACCAGGATCCCGCCGGCGACGATCAGGTTGGGCAAGGCGCCCCACAAGGCGATGTGGACCAGCGCCCACAGGATGAAGGCGATGTTCATGGGGTGGCGGGTCACCGCGAACACCCCGCTCGCGGCGCGCACCTTTTTGGGCTTCGCGCCCGGTCTCGGAAAGGCCGGGTTGCCGAAGAACGACCCGACCAGGAGGATGCAGGCGAGAAGCATCACGGCCGCCGCGACCGGGTCGGCCCAGTCGGGAGCAAGCCAGAGGAAGTAGCTGTTCTCGGTCGCCCGGTAGGAGAGGACCATCCAGCCGAGCGTGACGAAGGATATTGCCGAATAGAGAAGTGTGAACCACTGGTCGCCGAGATTCTGGACGAGCCGGGTCCGAAGGGGATGGGACATGGCGAGATGGGTGCCGACGAAGGCCAGGGTCGCCAGCGCGAGGCTGACAGTGGCGATCATCTCTCATAGGCTTTTGGAAGATCGCCCTCGGTCGCAGTGCGGTAGCGGTCGCGAAGCTTGGTCTGCCGGTTGTCGAGCGGCTGCTGGACCCCGTCGATGAGGACGATCTCGGCGGCGCTGCTGTTCTCGAACGGGTCGCCGGACCAGATCACGACGTCCGCGCGGCGGCCGGGCCTCAGCGAGCCGATCTCTCCGCCCATTCCGACCGCTTCGGCGGGGGCCGAGGTGATCGTCGCAAGCGCCTCGCCCCAGCTTAGCCCGGACGCGCCGGGGACCCGTCCCACCGCGACCAGGTTGCCGGCCTGCTGGCGGGCAAGCCTGACCTGGCGGGCTTCCTCGTCGTTGATCATCCCGAGCGAGACCGGGACTCCGGCCGCCTTGAGCCGGGCGACGTTGGACTGGGTGGCCGCAAGCTGCTCGAAGGTCGAAGGCAGGTCGTTCAGGGCGTTGGCGATCACCGGTACCCGGGCCGCGGCGATCCGGTCGGCGACCGTCCAGCCTTCGGTGGCTCCGACGAGGACGAGGCGAAGGTTCGGGAACTCCCGCTTCAGGCCGAGCACCTGCAGGATGTCGCTCGCCCGCTCGACATGGACGAGCAGGAGCTGCCGGCCCTGGAGCACCGGCACCAGAGCGGCGGCGTCGAAGCGGGTGAGGAGCACGTCGTCGGGGCGGCTGGCGCCGGGAGACATCAGCCGGCCGTCGGGCACCTCCTCGAGCGGGAAGTCGCGCTGGTCGTTGGCCCTGGCCTGCCGGCCCGAGCCTCCACCCGAGATCGGAGTGGAGAAGCGGCCGAGGTCGCGCGCTTCCCTCAACGCGTTGCGGAACAGCACATAGGCCGCCGCACGGCTCCCGCCCGCCTCGTCGGCGCCGGTCTCGCCCATCTCGACGAACTGGAAGGCGCGGGCCCGGGTCACGGCGTCCATGTCGTTTCCAAGGTCGATCACCGCGCCCTGGCCGGCGAAGATGCTCTTCGCGGTCCCCGGGGCGACGATCGCCCGGGTGACTCCGCCGGCTCGGTTGACCTGGATCGGCATCGAGCGCGGGTTGATCGCCGGAGCCACGTCGATTGCGGCGCTGAACGGCGAATTGCTGGCCGAGACGTCGTTGGTGGAACCGACCGCGTCGACCTCGACCAGGCCGACCCGGGAGAAGCCGGCGACGATCCCGGGAGTGACCCATTTGCCGGTCGCGTCGACCCGCTGTGCCCCGGCCGGAACCGCGACGTTGCGGCCGGCGGCGAGGATCCGCCCGTTCTGCACCACCACGGTGCCGCCCTCGATCGGCTCGGACCCGTCGCCCAGAGCGACGGTGCCGCCGGTGATCGCGATGGTCTGCGCGAAGGCGGGGGCGGAGGCGGCCAGCGCCAGAACGCAGGCCGTCATCCCGGCGAAGGCCGATATCCATGAACGCGGACGTTTGAAACCTCGTACGGCCGTGTTCATGGATCGCGGATCAAGTCCGGAATGACGGCCCTCGGTCACGAACCCGCGCTTCACTTCACATCCCCTTCGCCCGGCTGGCCGAGCTCGAAATCGCTGACCGGCCGCCGCTTCGGATCGGCGCTGTCGTACATCAGCGCCCCGTCCACCCAGACCCGTTCGGGCCGAGTGTAGACGCTGAACGGATGGCCGTTCCAGAGCACCACGTCGGCCATCTTGCCGGAGCGAAGGCTGCCCGTCCTGTCGCCGATCCCCAGCGCCTTGGCCGGATTGATCCCGAGCCAGGTCCAGGCGACCTCGTCCGAAATATTGATCCCCATCCGGCGGCCGTTGGCGAGCGCCTTGGCGGCTTCCTGGTAGAGGCGCTGGATCCCGTTGGCGTCGTCCGAATGGACGATCGCGCAGGCGCCTGCATTGTGGACGAGGGGGATATTCTCCTGGATCCCGTCATAGGCTTCCATCTTGAAGCCGTACCAGTCGGCCCACATCGCCGAGCAGGCGCCTTCTGCATTCAACAGGTCGGCGATCTTGTAGCTTTCGACGGCGTGGTGGAAGGCGGCGACCTTGTAGCCGAACTCCTTGGCCATATCCATGATATTGGCCATTTCGTCGGCGCGGTAGCAGTGGTTCTGGACGGTGATCTCGCCGGCCAGCACCCCCCGCAAAGTCTCCATGGCGAGGTCGCGGCCGGGCATCTCGCCGCCGTTGCGCTCGTAATTGTCCCACTTGCGCTTATATTCCTGCGCCCGCGCCCAGGTCTGGCGCATCAGAGCGACGTTCGCCATCCGGCTCGCCGGCATCTGGTTGCGGCCGCCATAGACCCGCTTCGGGTTCTCGCCGCAGGCCATCTTCAGCGAATAAGGGGCGCCGGGGAACTTCATCCCCTGCATCGTCCGAGCCGGAACGTTCTTCAGAGTGACCCCGCGGCCTCCGAACAAATTGGCCGAGCCGGGAAGGACGTGGAGGCTGGTCACTCCGCCGTTGACCAGCGCCCGGCTGAAGCCCGGATCCTGCGGCCAGACGCTATGCTCCGCCCACACCTCGGCGCGTACCGGGCCGGTCACCTCGTTGCCGTCCTGGTGGGCCTCGACCGAGGGGCTCGGATAGTCGCCGAGATGGCTGTGGATGTCGATGATCCCCGGAGTGACCCATTTGCCCGCGGCGTCGATCCGGGTCGCTCCGGCGGGGATCGCCGTGTCGGCGCCGCCCACGGCCCGGACCAGCCCGTCGGCGATCACCACGGTCCCGTTGTCGATCCGGCCGCCCTCGCCGTCGAACACCGTCGCTCCGGTGATCGCGGTCACCGCGCCCGGATAGCGTTTGTAGGTCGAGGGGAAAGGGTCCCTCGAATAGGTCTTCGGCGGAGTCCGGGGCGCCTGCGCCGACGCGGTCTTCGGTTTCTCGTCGTGGGTACAGGCGGTCAGGATGGCGGCCGAGAGGACGGCCGCGCAGAGGCTGGAGCGCATCGAGTTCCTTTTCCTCAGGTCTCTTTGGTTTCGGGCTTGGTTTCGCGGTTCGGGAACAGTCCGGGATCCTGGCCGTGATCGCCTCCGACCTCCTTGTAGCCGGCAAGCTCCTCGTCGTCCTCGATCGTATCGAGATGCATCCAGCGCTTCACGATGGGGCTGAGCAGCAGGACGACGACGGCGATTCCGATCGAGATGTAACCGAACAGTCCGTAGATATCGAGCAGCCCTTGCTTGGTCATCGCTCCGTCATGGCCGCCCGTCGCCTCTCCGATCTTGCCGGCGACGAAGTTGCCGACCGCGGTCATGTAGAACCAGGCGCCCATGATCAGCGATGCGAGATAGCTGGGGGCGAGCCGGTTCATGGCCGAAAGACCGACCGGCGAGAGGCACAGCTCGGCGGTGGTCGCGAGGAGATAATAGAGGAAGACGAGAATGACCGGAGTCATCGCTTCCACGCCGAAGGCCTGGGCGCCCCAGACGAGGGCGAGGTTGGCGAGGCCCATCTGGAGCAGTGCGAGGCCGAACTTGGCTGGCGCCGAAGGCTCCCGGCCCTTCGTGCCCAACCACTGCCACAGACCGGCGAAGAGCGGTGCGAGCAGGATGATGTAGATGGGGTTGATCGACTGGAAGATCGAGGCGGGCACGGCGCCGCGGTCGACGAAGCGGTCGGTGAAGAGATTCATCGAGCCGCCGGCCTGCTCGAACAGGCCCCAGAAGAGCGGATTGAGCGCGATCAGGAACAGGATCGCGAACATTCGCTCGCGCGGCTCCTTGGGCAGCTTGAAGCTCTGGAAGAGAACGTATCCGAGCAGAGCGAGCCCCGAGACGATGAGAAGCCCCTGGATGACGTCCTGATACTGGATGAGCGCCCACATCACCGCGACCGCGGCGAGGCCGATGCCGTAGAGCGTATATTCGCGCGACTTGGTGAGCGGTGCCGGCGCCTCGCCCGCGCCCCTCAACGCGCTCTTGCCGAGCACGAAGACGATCAGGCCGAGAAGCATTCCGATTCCGGCGAGACCGAAGCCCCAGCCCCAGCCCAGCGTCTGGCCGAGATAGCCGACCAGGATGGTTCCAAGCGCAGCCCCGACGTTGATGCCCATGTAGAAGATCGTATAGGCCGGGTCGCGGCGGATGTCGGTCCGGCTGTAGAGCTGCCCGACCATCACCGAGATGTTGGCCTTGAGGAATCCAGAGCCGACGATGATCAGCGCCAGGGCAAGCCAGAAGACGTTGATGGCCGGATCGGCCTGCCCGCCCGAGCCCTCGACGGCCATGAAGCCATGGCCGAGCGCGAGCAGAAGGCCGCCGAACACCACCGCCCGGCGCTGGCCGAGATAGCGGTCGGCCAGATAGCCGCCGAGCACCGGGGTTATGTAGACGAGCGAGAGATAGGAGCCGTAGATGAGGTTCGACTTGTCGTCGGCGAAGGCCCAGTGCTGCACCAGATAGAAGATGAGCAGAGCGCGCATTCCGTAGAAGGAGAAGCGCTCCCACATCTCCGCGAAGAACAGCATGTAGAGGCCCTTGGGATGGCCTGCGAATTCGGGTTTCTTGCCGACGGCAATCAGCGCCCCGGCTGCCAGGAAGGCTGTGAGCAGGACCAGCGCGACGACGGCGATCCAGTCGCCCTCATTCCACAAGGAGGTATCCTTCAGGCCCATGTACCAGCATCCTCTTGTGCTTATCCGGCGTTCTCAGCGCCTTTCGGCGGGCACAGTAGCGGCGAAAACGCCGATGTGAAGCCGATTGTTGCACCCCTGCAAGGCTGCTAGCGCCGGGCGCGATGTTCAACGATCGCTCCTCGCTGCTCTCCTATCTCGCGACCCGCCGCTCGAGCCGCCCGCGCGACCTCGTCGAGCCCGGCCCGGATTCCGGTCAATTGCGCCAAATCCTCGAGATCGCCGCCCGGACGCCGGACCATGGCAAGCTCTTCCCCTGGCGATTTGTCCACATCTCGAAGGACCGCCGGGCCGACTTCGCCGAGATGCTCCACGCCGCCTACCGCTCCGGCAGGGCGGAAACGCCCGCCAGGCTCGAGATCGAGTCGGTGCAGCGCTTCGCCACCCAGGCGCCGGATCTGGTCGTCCTCCTGTCGAGCCCGATCCAGGGCCACAAGATCCCGGTCTTCGAGCAGGAGCTCTCCTGCGGCGCGGTCGCGATGAACCTCCTCCACGCCGCCTCGGCCCACGGCTTCGGCGGCGGATGGGTGACCGGCTGGGCGGCCTATTCTCCCGCCGTGCTGGAAGCGCTCGGCGGCCGAGCGCCGGAGCGGATCGCGGGCTTCTTCTTCCTGGGCACGGGGAGCGTCGAGCTCGAGGAACGGCCGAGGCCGGTGCTGGAGAATGTGGTCCGGGAGTGGTGACTTCTCGTCCTCCCCGTCGCCAGATGGGGAGGGGGACCATGCGAAGCATGGTGGAGGGGTAACTGGCGCCGTGCTTCGAGGTTCGGGCGCGAGACGGCAAAGGCCGGCGCGTTCTACCCCTCCACCAGGCTTTGCCTGGTCCCCCTCCCCACCGGCTTCGCCGGCAGGGAGGACAAGCGTATTGACTGCACCACTGTATTAGCTCACTATAGCGCCGTGTCAGAAGAACGTCCAGTCTATCTCCGCCTGCGCGACAATATCGCCGCCATGATCCTCGAAGGCCGGGTCGGCGACGGGGAGCCGTTGCCGTCCGTGAGGAGCCTCGCCGCCGAGTTCGGAGCCAATCCGCTCACCGTCGCCAAGGCCTACCAGACTTTCCAGGACGAAGGGCTGGTCCTGGTCCGGCGCGGAGTCGGCATGTTCGTCGCCCAAGGCGCCACCGAACGGCTGCGCAAGAGCGGGCGGGACGACTTCCTCAACCATCGCTGGCCCGAAATCGCAGCCCAGATTCGCCGCCTCGGACTCAGCGCCGAAGAGCTGCTCGAGCGGATCCCGGCCTAATCCGTCCTTCGATACGGGCCTTCGCCTTCGCTCAGTCCCTACTCAGGATGAGCGGGTGGAGGTTGGCCCCAGACCGCTCATCCTGAGTAGCCGGTGAGCTTGTCGAACCGGCGTATCGAAGGACCCTGACACAATTGACACCAACTTTCCCCGCCCGCGACATGGGCGCGTCACGCGCCGCCGCCAGAAAGGCGATGCGGCTTCGGTCGGCGGCGTATCGCCCCCTCCGCACGCTGGCCGGAGCCGCATCCGACTTGATATCCAAAGGACGACAGCCGTCATGCACCCCGCCCGCGCCTTCTTCGCCTCGCTGTCGCTGAGCCTGCTGGTGCTGACCCTGAGCTACCAGGCGACCGCGATCCCCGCCGCCTTCACCAAGCCCATGCCCGGGCCGAAGAGCGACGCCTGGATGGACCACGCGTCGTCGGTCAAGGGCAAGAAGAAGGGCGAGGACAAGGACGACATGTCCGAGCTCGTGCCCCTGCTCAGCGCTTCGTGATTAACCCTCTCCCGCTTTCCGCGGGAGAGGAGGGGCCCACCGCGAAGCGGTGGGAGGTGAGGGTTTTTCTGAGTCTGGTGTACAGACCCTCACCCCCCAAGCCTTCGACTTGGGTCCCCCCTCTCCCGTAAGGACGGGAGAGGAGCTTTAGCCCCCTACCCCCGAGCCGCCGCCGTCCGCTCCCTGATCCGCCGCTCGAGGATGGTGAGCGGCATCGCTCCGTCCTTCAGGACCTCGTGGAACTGCTTGAGGTCGAACCGGCGCCCGAGTGCCTTCTCGGCCTCCTCTCGGGCCCGGCTCCAGGCCATGTGGCCGACCTTGTAGCTGCACGCCTGCCCGGCCTGGGTGCAATAGCGCTCGACCTCGCGCTGCGATCTCGGGCGGGCGAAGCCGGTCGTCGCGACGAGATAGTCGGTCGCCTTCCCCCGGCTCCATCGCTTCGAGTGGAGGCCCGTATCGACGACCAGCCGGGCCGCCCGGAACAGGAACGACTGCAGATAGCCGGCGCGCTCCAGCGGAGTGGCATAGGCGCCGAGCTCGTCGGCGAGCTGCTCGGCATAAAGCGCCCAGCCTTCGCTATAGGCGCTGAAGCCGCCGACCTTCCTGAGCGTCGGGATGTCCTTCGACTCCTGGGCGAGGCTGATCTGGAGATGATGGCCGGGATTGCCCTCGTGATAGGTGAGCGCCGGCAGCGAATATTTCGGCCAGTCGCCGGTGTCCTTGAGGTTGATGAAATAGATGGCCGGGCGGGACCCGTCGAGCGAAGCCCGGTTGTAATAGCCGTTGGAGGCGCCGTCCTGGATCTCGGGCGGCACCCGCCGGATCTCCAGCGGAGCGCCGGGCAGAGTGGCGAAGGCGGCTGGAAGCCGCGCGTCCATCGCCTTGGCGCTGCGGTTGAGTCCGGCGATGAGCTCGGCCCGTCCCTCGTCGGTGTTGGGGTAGACCTGGCTGGGCTCGACGTTCAGCGCCGCCAGCCGCTCGCCGACACTTCCGCGCATATGGCCCTGGCCCCTCAGGATCTTGTCGAGCCGGGCGCTGATCTCGGCGACCTGGGCCAGGCCCATCCTGTGGACCTCGTCGGGGGTGAATCGAGTCGTCGTCGCCTGCTCGAGCGCCACCGCGTAAATCTCGTCGCCGTGCGGCACCCGCCACACTCCGTCGCCCGGCTGGCTCGTCGCCCTCAACTCTCGGACCAGCGCCATCTGCCGGTCGAGCGCCGGATAGACCCGCTCCTCGACGATCCTCGACGCGCGGCGCTCCCAGCGTCCCTCGATGCCCTTCGCCTTGGCGCGCCTGACCAGCGACTGGACGATGCCGCTGTCGTCGGCCTTCTGCTCGCGAAGCTTGGCCATCTGGCCGAGGGTCAGGTCGAGCGACCAGGCCGGAGCGACATAGCCCCGAGCCGCCTCGATCCGCTGCATCGCGCCCTCCTGGGCGAGCGCGACCGCGAACGCCTCGAGACGCTCGAGATAGGCTTCGGCGTCCTCCTTCGTCTCGATCGTGTGGGCGGTGTTGAGGAAATCGGGCACCGAGAAATAGGCGCCGCCCTGCTGGAAGATCCGGTAGGGCCGGATCGCGCTGTCCAGCCCGAAGCGCTGCGGGGCCGTCGTCTGGCTGGTCAGCGAGTAGGTGACCACCTCGAGGTTGAGCTTCGCTGCGGGCGACAGGGTTCGGCGGTCCACCGCCTCGAGCTCGGCCAGCGCCGCCTTGGTCTGGGCCAGGACCCGCGCCCGCTCGTCCAGGCTGCGCGGAGCGAGGCGGCCCTTCAGCCCTGCATCGGCCCCCTTGTCGAGCCCGAGCGAAGTCGCGAGCTCGGGCGAGCCCTGCACCTGCTGCCGGAAGATCCGCTCGAACAGCGCGTTGAGCGCGGTGTCGCCGGACCCGGCACCCGGCTGGGCGAGCGCGGTCGCGGGAAGCGTTGCGGCAAGCGCGGCTGCGCCCGACGAAGCGATGAAGGTGCGACGGTCCATGAACGAGCCTCCGTTTGACACGGCAGCTTTAGGCGGCAGCAAGGGAGAGGCGCAACACCGTCACCCTGAACTTGTTTCGGGGTCCAGGCCTCCGCCCGCGAGGCGGCTCGTCGCTGGATGCTGAAACAAGTCCGGCATGACGAAGGCCTTTCCACCCTCCAACGAAAAGGGGACAGTCACCAGTGACTGTCCCCTCCCCCCCGTCCCCTTCCACCATGCTGCGCCGAACACCGTGGGCTCGCCATGCTGGGCGAAGAAGCGGCGACCTGCCTTTGTGGGACATGCTCTTCGGCACGCTCTGGAACCCGCGCGAGTTCGACGGCCGGGCCGGCTTCCGGGACGGCGCCTCGAGCCGGATCGGAGCGATGCCGATCGGGCGGGGCGTGGCTTAGCGACAGATTCCTCCCCGGCCTCCGCCGGCGAAGCCGACGGCACTGGTTGCGGTGGAAAGTTCTACCGCGTCGCAATCTCCCGTTTCCAAGCAGCGAAAGGGCCAAGCTTTGAAGGGAGCGAGTTGAGACCAGAATGGACGTAAGTCACTGTGGCTAACTACTTGACAAACCTTTGGATTCAGGAGAGCTTAACCGCGAAAGGCTTTTCAAAGCCGGAGTGTAAAGTCACTATGTCTCGCATTTCAACGGGTAAGATAGTGGCTGTCCTGGTATGCGGCGCGGTCACCATATTGGTGCTTTTTCTCTACCCGTCGAACCGGGCCTCGCGAGGAGAAAATGGCGATTCAAGCGCAGCCGGGCAATCGGCAACCGTAAGCGCGTCCGACTCTATACCGCTGGTATTCCCTTCGAATGAACGGGCTGAACGAGTGGTCCCCATACCGGCGGAAGAACTGAAGCGCCAGTTGGTCGAGGCCTATCCGGTGATAGATGAGGTCAGTGTGAATTGCGCGACGGACCGT
>DASVSP010000082.1:0-55535 GCA_036388065.1 Allosphingosinicella sp. | reverse complement strand
CTCGAGGAAGATGACCCTGATCTCGGTTCCGGTGGCGGCGCGCTGGTCGAGCTCCTCCGCCATCGCGGCCAGGCGCGAGACGGTGGCGGCGTCGCCCCGAAGAGCGATCGAGTTGGAGCTGTCGATCGGAACGATGGTCGCGGCCCGGCCGCCAGGGCTGCTGCCCTCCATCAGCGCGTTGAGCGAGGTGGCGATCTCCCGGGCTCCGGCGTTGCGCAGGGCCACGATCCGGCTGCTGTTGGTATCCCGGTCGATGCTCCTCAGCACCTGGCGGATCCGAGCCACGTTGTCCGCGAAGTCGGCGACGACGATCGAGTTTCGGCTTGCGGTGATCGAACCCTCGCGGCTGACCAGAGGCCGAAGAGCCTCGAGCGCCTGGGCGCCTTCGATGCTTCGGGTCCGGAAGATCTCGGTCACGAAATTGTTGGCGCTGCCCCGGGCGGCGACCCGCCCGCCGGCGGCCGCGCCGGTCGCGATCGGCTGGATCCGGAAGCCACCGCCCCGGAGCGGCACCGCCATCAGCCCGTTGGCGCGCAGGGTGGAGAGGAACAGCTCGAAATATTCCGAGCGCGACAGCGGCCGCTGGGTCACGACCGAGACTTTGCCGCTCACCGCGGGGTCGACGATGAAGGTTCGGCCGGTCACCCGGGCGGCATCCTCGATGAAGGCCCGGATGTCCGCTTCCCGGAAGTTGACGACGTGCTGCGCCCAAGCGGGTGACAGCGGCACCGCCAGCGTTAGCGCGAAAGCGAGGAGTGCGCGCTTCACTGGCCCGGCCTTTCGGTCGGCTGGGGTCGCGAGGGCGGCACCGGCGGCCCGCCCGGCTCGACCGAGCTGGTCGGATTGATGACCGGCACCGTCGGAGCGGCCGGGCCGGCGGGCGGCGGAGCGACGGAGGTGGGCGCCTGCGACTGATCCATGAACAATTGCTCGTCGGCTCCGCCCCGGGAGATGGTGACGCTGTCGAAATCGACCGACTTCAAGGTCACCCCGGGTTCGATCTCCTCGCCGACGGCGATGCTGCGCTGCTGGCCGTCCGAGCCGGCGATGATCGCGGAGCCGCGGCCGGACGCCTGGTCCTGGCGGATCCCGAACAGCTTCAGGTTGAGCGAGGTGACGGTCACCGGCCCGGCGGCGCCGCTCAGCCGGAAGAAGGGGTCGAAACCTCCGAGCAGGCCGACCGGGCTATCGCTCCGGACATCGCTGTCCTGCCACTCGCCGAGCGGTCCGACCGGGGTCAGCGCCGTCCAGATCAGCCGGGCGCACTGAAGCGCGATGAGCGCGAGCAAAGCGAGCTCGAGCACGGTCCAGCCGTTGACGCCCCGGGCGCGGCCGATCAGCCGCCGGCTGTCAAAAGCGAAACGCATCTAACTCGAACCCCTTCTCCGCGACACCCACCGCGGCAATTTCCACAGTCGTACCAATGTTTTGGCGACCATCCAGCCCAGGATTCGCCAGCCGGGCAAACTTCCAGCTTTTGCACCATCGCGCAAGCGCCTTGTGGGGAGGCCCGATTACCGGCTGATGACAATCCAGATCGGCCAGGCGGCCAGCGCCATCAGCGTTCCGAGCGGCAACCGGTCCGTGGCCTCGACCGACCCTCCGCGAAGCCTCTTCAAAAGCAAGGCCGACAGACCGAGCAGCCCCGCCCCGACGAGCACGAACGGAAGCTGGGCCCAGCCGAGCCAGGCGCCGATCGCCGCGAACAGCTTGGGGTCCCCGCCGCCAAGGCCCTCCCGCCCACGCACTGCGCGGTACAGGAGGGCGATCGCGAACAGCGAGGCGAAGCCCGCGGCGGCGCCGATCAGCCGGCTCTCGAGCGCCGGGCCGAACCCGCCCCACGCCGCCGCCAGCCCCGCAGCAAGCAGCGGCCAGGTCAGCCGGTCGGGCAGCCATTCATGCTCGATATCCAGCGCGGCGAGCAGGAACAGCCACCAGCCCAGGATCGCGGTGACGGCCGCCAGCGGCATCGGGTGGGCGAAGATGGCGGCGATGCCGATCATCGCCGCCCCGGCCTCGGCCGCGAGGTGCCGCCGGTCGATCCGGGCGCCGCAGGTCCGGCACCGCCCCCTGGCCAGCGACCAGCTGAGGATCGGGACCAGGTCGCGCGCCTCGAGGGTCCTCCCGCATTTGTCGCAGGCGGAGCGGCCGGCGACCACGCTTCGCCCCTGCGGCCATCGGACCAGGATGGTGGCGAGGAAGCTCCCGATGGCGGCGCCGAGGATGAAGGCGAGCGCCGTCCAGGCGGCGTCCGCGGGCGCCGGCAATGCGCTCACGGGCCGGCGACGGCGGCCGCGAGCGTTCGCTGGGCCTGGACGAGGTGCGGCCGGTCGATCATCCGACCGTCGAGCGACAGCGCCCCTGCCCCGGGATTCGCCTCGAAGGCCGCCACGACCGCTCGCGCGCGATCGACCTCGGCCTGGCTGGGCGTGAAGGCGGAGTTGATCACGGGAACCTGATCCGGATGGATCGCCATCATTCCCGTGAATCCGTCCCGCCGTGCGCGGCCCGCATAAGCGGCGAGCCCGTCCAGGTCGCGGAAGGCCGGATAGACGGTTTCGATCGGAGCCACCCCCGCCGAAGCCGCCCCGAACAGGCAGAGGGAACGGGCCAGCTCATAAGGCGGAGTGAAGCGGCCGTCGGGCTCGCGGGAGGTCGCCGCGCCGACCGCCGCCGGCAGATCCTCCGCGCCCCAGGTCAGTCCGACGAGCCGCTTCGAGCCGCCATAGGTGCCGAGCTGGAAGATCGCTGCCGGAGTCTCGGTGGCGATGGCCAGTATCTGCGCGGTGGCGTTGCCGCGCTCGGTCAGCCGCCGGGTCAATTCGGCGACGGAGCCGCCGCCCTCGGCCTTGGGAAGCACGATTCCATCCGGGTGGGCGGAGAGGATCGCGGCGAGATCCTTGTCGCTTTCATCGCCGTCGAGCGGATTGATCCGCACCCAGAGCCTGGCGGTGCTGTTGGCGTTGAGAAACTCCGCGACGCGCCGGCGAGCTTCCGGCTTCGCCGACTGGGCGACCGCGTCTTCCAGGTCCAGAATCAGCGCATCGGCACCGGCACGAAGCGCCTTTTCCATCCGGTCGGGCCGGTCGCCGGGGACGAACAGGAGGGAGCGGAGCCTCATTCAATCCTTCCTTCTTCGCGCCTCATCCGCGCCTCCTGAGAAGCGCGGTCCGCTCCGTCGTGCAGACGATTTCGTCGCGCTGGTTGAGCATGCGGTGCTGGAAAGTGACGATTCCGGCCTCCGGCCGGGAGGCTGAATCCTTCAAGGAGATCACCTCGGTTTCCGCCCTGAGGGTATCTCCGATGAAGACCGGCTTGGGCATTCGCACCTTGTCGTAGCCCAGGTTCGCGACGAGCGTCCCGAGCGTGGTGTCGCCCACCGACAGACCGACCAGGAGCGAGAAGGTGAAGGTGCCGTTGACGACGATTCGCCCGAATTCCGTTCCTGCGGCAAATTCGGAGTCGAGATGCAGCGGCTGGGGATTGTGGGTGAGAGCCGAGATCAGGAGATTGTCGGTCTCCGTGACGGTCCGGTGAGGCTGATGGGCGATCCGGTCGCCGATCGTCCATTCTTCGAAGAAGCGCCCGGGCATTCTAACCCGTCACCCCGGCGAAAGCCGGGGCCTCGGGGAGACCCGCCGAGACTTCTCGTCCCGGGGTCCCGGCTTTCGCCGGGATGACGTGCTCAGTCATCCTCTTTCTCCACCCGCACCAGAAGCATTCCCTCAGTCACCTGAGCGCCTTGCGCCGCCGCCAGTTCGGCCACGACCCCGTCGAACGGCGCAACCAGGCTGTGCTCCATCTTCATCGCCTCGAGGGTCAGCAATTTCTGCCCCTTGGAGACCCGGTCGCCCGGCGCCACGTCGACCGAGATCACCCGGCCCGGCATCGGCGAAAGCAGCGCTCCGTCCGAAGCCGCGGCCCCGCCGGCACCGCCGCCGGCCCCGGGGAGCGTGAAGGCGAAGGCCTGGCCAGCCGAGAAGACGAGAACAGTCTCCCCCGCCGCCGTGGCGATTCCGTCGAGCGGCGGATCGCCGCCGGAGTCCACCACCTTGGTCCTTCCGCCATGGCTGAGCGCAACCCGGCGATCCGGGGCGCCATTGGCGCGAAAGCCGACGAGCGAATCCCAGGGATCGCCCTCGTCGCCGTTTCCGAAGCTGGACTCGAGCAAGGCGGTCGCCGCCAGGTTCCAGATCCCCTCGGCAGGCGCCGGGTCCGGGACGAGCCGGTCGATGCGCGACGGGATGAATGCGGTGTCGACGTCGCCCGAGCGGAAATCCGGGTCCGACGCCGCCCGAGCGAGAAATCCGGCATTGGTCCTGACCGGCCAGACCTCGACCTGCTCCAAAGCGTCCACCAGCCGGTCGATCGCTTCGCCCCGCGTGGAGCCCCGGGCGATAAGCTTGGCGATCATCGGATCGTAATAAGGGCTGATTCGGTCGCCTTCCTCGACTCCGGTATCGACCCGCACCCGTCGGCCGAGCTGGAAATGGTCGAGCCTGCCGGTCGATGGCAGGAACTCGTGGGCCGGATCTTCCGCGTAGAGCCTCGCCTCCATCGCCCAGCCGCGGATGGCGAGTTCCTCCTGGCGAAGCGGAAGCGGCTCGCCGCTCGCCACCTTTAGCTGCCACTCGACCAGGTCCTGCCCCGTTATCTCCTCGGTCACCGGATGCTCGACCTGAAGGCGGGTGTTCATCTCCATGAACCAGATCCTGTCGTCCCTCAGCCCCTGCGAAGCGTCGGCGATGAACTCGATCGTCCCGGCTCCGACATAGTCGACGGCCCTGGCCGCCTTGACCGCGGCTCCGCACACCGCCGCCCGGGTGGCCTCGTCCATGCCCGGCGCCGGCGCTTCCTCGATCACCTTCTGGTGACGCCGCTGGAGCGAGCAGTCGCGCTCGAACAGGTGGACGACGTTGCCGTGCGAATCGCCGAATACCTGCACCTCGATATGCCTCGGCCGCTCGACATATTTCTCGATCAGGACCCGGTCGTCGCCGAACGAGGCGGCCGCCTCGCGCTTGCAGCTGGCGAGCATGTCCTGGAACTCCGCGGCCGAGTTCACCCGCCGCATCCCCTTGCCGCCGCCGCCCGCGACCGCCTTGATCAGAACCGGATAGCCGATCGAGTCCGACTCCGACTTCAGCCGATCCGGATCCTGGTCTTCGCCATGGTAACCCGGGGTGACCGGGACGCCGGCGGCGACCATCAGCTTCTTGGCGGCGTCCTTCAGCCCCATCGCCCGGATCGACGCCGCCTTCGGCCCGATCCAGACCAGCCCAGCCGCCTCGACAGCCTCGGCGAATTCGGCATTTTCCGAAAGGAAGCCATAGCCCGGATGGATCGCCTCCGCGCCCGTCGCCCTCGCCGCGGCGATGATCTTCTCGCCGACGAGATAGCTCTCGCGAGCCGGGGACGGACCGACATGCACCGCCTCGTCCGCCTCGCGCACGTGCAGCGCCTGACGGTCGGCGTCGGAGTAGACCGCCACGGTGCGAATGCCGAGCCTGCGCGCCGTTCGGATGATCCGGCAGGCGATCTCGCCCCGGTTGGCGATGAGGAGGGACTGGATCATCGAGGCCTCAGCAGGCGCAGCCCCAGCTGCCGCTCACGCTGCGCTGTGAACGGCCCTCGCCGAGAGTCAGCGAAGCCGGAGTGCTGGAGCTGTCGCTCTCCACGTGGCTCGTCGTCTTGCCCGTTTGGCGCAGGCTCATCCGAACGCCGCCGCACGAATAGGTACCCAACGCGCCGGCGATTCGCTGGAACTGCGCGTCGCTGATCCGGCAGACCTTCCGACCGGCCTGGGTCCGAACCATCAGCTCGTTTCCGATCGCCTGAACGAGAGTGCCGCTTTTCGTGTCGAACGAGCAGGAGCAGCCCATCTCGCGAGTGCTCATCATGTCGGCGTCGCTCAGCGGCTGCAGCCGAACAACAGCGGCGGCTGCTGGCTTCGCCGGCGGCGCCAGCGCGGCCGCTGCAGCCGCGGCCCCCGCGAGCAACCCCAGGGAGGCCGGGACGACGACCTGAATCATTCGCATAGCTGTCATCCCATCACCTCCCGAACGCGCCAACGGCGCCCGCTCAGGCATAGGCGCGTTGAGCATCGGTGCAAGCCTGCGCAGTGCGAGCGGCCCTTGGCGGCGAGCGGATCATTCTTCTATCCGCCCCCGAGCGGCGAGGAAGGCGAGATATTTGGGATCTTCTTGGGCAAATATCTTTTCGCCATGCGCATCGTAGGCCCGCATCAGTTCGTCGGCCGCACGGTCGTCCTGCCCCCGCTCGAGCAGTGCCTGACCGAGCCGGAGATGAAGAAACGGATTGCCGACCGCATCCGGGCAATTCATCCCGAATTCGAGAGCGCGAACCACCTCGTCATAGTCGCCCGACAGGAACCAGCAGTCGGCGATCGCCGAGATCACCGAAGTGGATATCTTCCACCCCTGCTTCGGATCCGGGATGAGCGACCAGGCTTCCGCATATTTGCCGAGCGCCGACCCGGTCCGGCCGTCCTGCGCCAGCTTGTCGCCCTCCTCGTACAAGGCGACGATCGCCTCGTAGGTCGGGCGATCCATGCCGGCTTGCGGTTCGCTCATCGTCACATCCTGAACAGGCCGAAGCGCGCCCGCTCCGGAATGGGCGCGTTCAGGCAGGCGCTGAAGGCGAGGCCGAGCACGTCCCTCGTCTGGACCGGATCGATGATCCCGTCGTCCCACAGCCGGGCGGTCGCGTAATAGGGATTGCCCTCGTCCTCGTAGCGCTGGCGGATCGGCGCCTTGAAGGCTTCGGCTTCCTCGGGAGTCCAGCTGTCGGAGTCCTTGTGGACGGTCGCCAGCACGCTCGCCGCCTGCTCGCCGCCCATGACGCTGATCCGGCTGTTGGGCCAGGTGAAGAGGAAGCGCGGCCCGTAGGCCCGGCCGTTCATTCCGTAATTCCCCGCGCCGAAGCTTCCGCCGATCAGCACGGTCACCTTCGGCACCTGCGCCGTCGCCACCGCGGTGACCAGCTTGGCCCCGTCCTTGGCGATCCCGCCCGCCTCATACTTCCCGCCGACCATGAATCCGGAGATATTCTGGAGGAACAGCAAGGGCGTCCGCCGCTGGCACGCGAGCTCGATGAAATGCGCGCCCTTCAAGGCGCTTTCCGAGAAGAGAATGCCGTTGTTCGCGAGGATCGCAACCGGCATTCCCCAGATCCGGGCGAATCCGCACACCAGGGTGCTTCCGTACAACGCCTTGAACTCGTGGAAGTCGGAGCCGTCGACGATCCGGCCGATCACCTCGTGGACGTCGTAGGGCGTGCGCACGTCGTCTGGAACGATCCCGTACAATTCCTCCGGATCGAGCTTCGGAGCGACCGGCTCGGCGAGGTCGAGTCCGACCGCCTTCACCGTGTTCAGCCGCCCGACGATGCTTCGAACGATGGCCAGCGCATGCTCGTCATTCTCGGCGAGGTGATCGACAACTCCGGACCTGCGCGAATGAAGGTCACCGCCGCCCAGATCCTCGGCGGAGATCACCTCCCCCGTCGCCGCCTTCACCAAAGGAGGGCCGCCGAGGAAGATCGTGCCTTGGTTCCTGACGATCACGCTCTCGTCCGACATGGCCGGAACATAGGCCCCGCCCGCCGTGCAGCTCCCCATCACGCAGGCGATCTGGGCGATGCCGTCCGCCGACATCTGCGCCTGGTTGTAGAAGATCCGGCCGAAATGCTCCCGATCGGGAAACACCTCCGCCTGGTGCGGCAGGTTCGCTCCGCCGCTGTCGACCAGATAGACGCAGGGCAGCCGGTTCTGAATCGCGATCTCCTGAGCGCGCAGATGCTTCTTCACGGTCGTCGGGAAATAGGCCCCGCCTTTGACCGTCGGATCGTTGGCGACGATCATCGTCTCGCGTCCGGAGACCCGGCCGACCCCGGCGACCATGCCGGCGCCGGGCGCCTCGTCCCTGTACATTCCGTTGGCGGCGAGCTGGCCGATCTCGAGGAAGGGCGAGCCGGGGTCGAGAAGCCGGTTTACCCGGTCCCGCGGGAGAAGCTTGCCGCGCCCGACATGGCGTTCCCGATGCTTCTCCGGCCCACCCTTCGAAGCCTCCGCGACCTTGGAGCGCAGGGCGTCGGCGAGGCCGCGATTATGCTCCGCATAGGTGCGGTAGGTGTCGGACCCAGCGTCGATTTTGGAGACGATCTGGCTCATGCGCTTGCCGTCACCCCGGCGAAAGCCGGGGCCTGGCGGGGTGAAAGGCACCGGGCCTTCGCGACCCGAGGTCCCGGCTTTCGCCGGGATGACGGATGCCCTTTGCTCATGCCTCGGCCCGCTCGGGATGGACCGGCTTCTTTCGGATCAGGTATCGATAGACCCCGATCACGTTGATCGCGAACAGGAAGATGTTCTGGGTACCGATCCCTTCCGCCTTGTCGGACATGAATCCCCAGGTCACCAGTGCGACCGACGAGGTGCAGAAGATCACGAACGCCCAACCGGTCGCCCGCCGCCCGAGGTCCAGCGATACGATCAGCGCGGCGAGGGCTCCGGCGATGGAGCCGTACCATTCGAGGCCGTCGATCAGGCCTTTGCTCATTTGTCGGCTCCCGTCATGGCGAGGCTGACTAACGGCTGAACCTCAAGATTGGAAGCGCTGGCGCGACGCTCGAACTGCCTCTATCCGCTGATGACTACATCATGTTTCGAAAGGTGCCGCGATGAATCGGTCAATCGTCCTTGCTCTGCTCCTCGCCACGGCCGCCTGCTCGCCGGCGGGACCCGGCAACGGAAGCGCAGACTCGGCGCAGGCCCCCGGCACCGACGCCGGTATCGTCGCGGCCTCGATGGACAAGTCGGTCTCGCCCGGCGACGACTTCTTCGCTTATGCCAACGGAAGCTGGGTCAAGAACACGCCGATCCCGGCGGATCGCTCCGGGGTCGGCGCCTTCTTCATCGCCGACCAGGAGCGGGAGAGGCAGACCCGGGAGCTGCTGAGCTCGATCCTCGGGTCGAAACCCGCCGCGGGGAGCAACGAGGCGCTGATCGCCAATTATTACAACGCCTTCCTGAACACGGACGCGATCGACCGGGCCGGAATGTCGCCGGCAAAGGCCGACCTCGACTCGATCGCGGCCATTGCCGACAAAAGGCAGCTCAGCGCCGCCATTGGGAGCACCCTTCGAGCAGACACCGATCCCCTCAACGCGACCAATTACCAGACCGAGAACCTGTTCGGGATCTTCGTCACCCAGGGCCTCGCGACGCCGGGCGAAACCCTGCCCTATCTGATGCAGGGCGGGATCGGCCTCCCGGAGCGCGAATATTATCTGGGCGGCGATTCCAAGATGGCCGGACTTCGCGGCCAGTATCGCGCCTATGTCGCAACGATCATGAAAGCGGCCGGGTCGGCCGAGCCCGACGTCGCGGCGGGCCGGATCATGGATCTCGAAACCAAGGTCGCCAGAGCCCACGCCACCCGCGAGGAGAGCGAAGACTTCGCAAAGGGCGCCCAGGTGTGGAGCCGGGCCGATCTCGAGAAGCGCGCGCCCGGGATCGACTGGGGGGCGCTGGTCGGAGCGGCGCAACTCGGCGGCGCCCGGAAGTTCCAGGCCTATCATGCCGGAGCGATCCCGAAGCTCGCGGCTCTGGTCGGCTCCGAGCCGCTTCAGAGCTGGAAGGACTGGCTTGCCTTCCATACCCTCAACCAGCAGGCGAGCGTCCTTCCCAAGCCGATCCGCGACTCGAGCTTCGCCTTCAACGGAACCGCGCTTTCCGGCACCAGGCAGCAGCGCCCTCGAGACCAGATCGCCCTGAACGCGGTAAGCAATGCCCTGCAGGACGCGGTCGGCAAGGCCTATGTCGACAAATATTTCCCGGCCTCCGCCAAGGCCGAGGTCCAAAAGATGGTCGACAACATCAAGGCCGCCTTCGCGCGCCGGGTCCAGGCGATCGACTGGATGGCGCCGTCGACGAAGGAAGAGGCCCTGAAGAAGGTCCGCTCGATCGTCGTCGGAGTAGGCTATCCGGACCGGTGGCGCGATTACTCGTCGCTTCGGATCGGCACCGACGCCTATGCCAACAGCAAGAATGCGGGCCTTGCCGAGTATCGCCACCAGATCTCCAAGATCGGCAAGCCGATGGACCGGAACGAATGGTGGATGCCGCCGCAGCTGGTCAACGCGGTCAACCTGCCGGTCCAGAACGCCCTGAACTTCCCCGCCGCCATCATCCAGCGGCCCTTCTTCGACCCGAAGGCCGACGCCGCATTCAACTACGGGGCGATCGGGTCGGTCATCGGCCACGAGATCAGCCACAGCTTCGACAATAACGGCGCACTGTTCGATTCCACCGGTCGGCTCAGGAACTGGTGGACTCCGGCCGACTTCCGGCGCTTCCAGCAGGCCGGCGGTGCTCTCGCGGCGCAATACGACGCCTACGAGGCGCTTCCCGGGCTTCGGGTCAACGGCAAGCTGACGCTGGGCGAGAATATCGCCGACGTCGCCGGTCTCTCCGCCGCCTACGACGCCTATCGCGCCTCCCTCGGCGGCAAGGAAGCGCCGGTGATCGAGGGCTTCAGCGGCGACCAGCGCTTCTTCATCGCCTTCGGCCAGGCCTGGGCGAGCAAGATGCTCGAACCCAGCCTGCGCCAGCGAGTCCTCACAGACGGGCACGCGCCCGGCCAGTTCCGGGCTCTGACGGTTCGCAACCTCGACTCGTGGTACGCTGCATTCGGGGTCAAGCCAGGGCAGAAGCTGTACCTGGCCCCGGAGAAGCGCGTGAAAATCTGGTGACGGTAGGAAATCAGTCGTGAAAAGCCTGGCGCTTTTTCTGGCTGAGGTCCCGGCTTTCGCCGGGATGACGGTTCAGGCCGGTTGGTCCATCGCGCCCAACGTCGGCTGGAAAGGCTCCACGAACCAGTCCGGCCGAAGCTCGGAAAGCCAGTGGTCGGCCATCCACTGCTCGGCGGCGGCGCTCAGCCGCGCGGCATAATCGGGCGAATGGAGGCCGGCGAGCGGGAGGCCGAACTCGCGCGCGGTATCGGCGATCTCGGCGTCGTCGAGGCGCAGGCGCCCGGCGGCGACCGCGTGCCGAGCGATCTCCAGCTCCTGTCCCCAGAAATAGACCTGGTGGGCGCCCACATTGGATTGCATTCGCCGCACTTCCTCGACCCTGTCGCCGCCGACGATCGGAAGCCAGATGTCGGCGGCCAGCAGATCGACCGGGCGGTTGGGCCGCCAAGTGAAGGCATCCCCTTCGACGATCTCCACCTTGCCGCCGGCGCCGCCCGGCAGACGGTCGAACAGGCCAAGCCGGCCGTGAAGCGCGATCAGCGACGAGTCGCGCTCCACGACCGTCACCGACTCCACCTCTTGCTTCAGGGCGCATAAAGCCGCGGACCAGCCCAGGCCGAGCCCGAACACGGCGACGTGGCCGGTAGCGCAATCGACTCCGGTCTGCTGGCTTTCGGTCTCCACCGGCATCAGCGACATCCACGTGTCGCTGCCCCGGTCGAGCGAGATCACGCCCGACACGGGACGAACCGGGCCCCAATAGCCGCGCAGCGGAATGCCGTTTCCCCAGCGGCGGACTATCCAGCCGCCCTGTTCGATCGGCCGGTACAAGGCCGCGACCAGGTCCGCCTGTGGAGACATGCGCGACCGGTCCCGCCCCTGGCCCGCCTCAGCCGGCTCCGATCAGCTCGCGGCCGATCAGCATCCGCCGGATCTCGTTGGTCCCGGCGCCGATATCGAGAAGCTTCGCGTCGCGCATGAAGCGCTCGACCGGCCAGTCCTTGGTGTAGCCGGCCCCGCCCAGGGCCTGGATCGCCTCGAGGCTTACCTTCACGGCGCTTTCGGAGGCCAGCAGGATCGCGCCCGCGGCGTCGAAGCGGGTCGTCTTGCCGGCATCGCAATTCCTGGCGACGGTGTAGACATAGGCCCGGGCCGAATTGAGCGCGACGTACATGTCCGCGACCTTGGCCTGCATCAGCTGGAAGCCGCCGATCGCCTGGCCGAACTGCTTCCTTTCGCGCACATAGGGAAGGACGACGTCGAGGGAGGCCTGCATGATTCCGAGCTGGATCCCGGCCAGCACCGTCCGCTCGTAATCGAGGCCGGACATCAGGACTCCCACTCCGCCGTTGACCGGCCCCATCACATTCTCGTCCGGAACCTCGCAATCGTTGAAGACGAGCTCGCCCGTGGGCGAACCCCGCATCCCCATCTTGTCGAGCTTTTGGCCGAGGCTGAAGCCGGGCATGCCCTTCTCGATCAGGAAGGTGGTGATCCCGCGGCTTCCCTCCCCGGTCCTGGCGTAGACCACCAGGGTGTCGGCGTGATGGGCGTTGGTGATCCAGAATTTGGTGCCGTTGAGCACGTAGCCCCCCTGCACCTTCTCCGCCCGAAGCTTCATCGACACCACGTCCGATCCCGCGCCCGCTTCCGACATTGCGAGCGAGCCGACATGCTCCCCGGAGATCAACTTGGGCAGATACTTGGCCTTCTGCTCCGGGCTGGCCCAGCGGCGGATCTGATTGATGCACAGGTTCGAATGCGCCCCGTAGGAAAGGCCGACGGAGGCCGAGGCCCGGGCCACTTCCTCCTGCGCCACGACGTGCTCGAGATAGCCGAGCCCGAGCCCGCCATCCTCCTCGGCCACGGTGATCCCGTGAAGGCCGAGCGCGCCCATCTCGGGCCACAATTCGGCCGGGAACCAGTCCTCGGCATCGATCTTCGCCGCCAGCGGGCCGATCCGGTCGGCGGCGAAGCGCTCCGTGGTGTCGCGGATGGTATCCGCCATTTCGCCCAGGGCGAAGTCGAGCCCGATACCGGCCATTCATAGTCTCCTGTCGGCGCGGCCCTAGCAGAGGGGCGCGGATTTGAACAAGGCGGGGTGTGCGCTTATGTGCGGCTCAAATCCTCCCCGCGATTTCGCGGGGAGGGGGACCAGGCGAAGCCTGGTGGAGGGGTTCTTCGGACTCCGTAAGGCCCCTCCACCGCACTTCGTGCGGTCCCCCTCCCCTGCAAATGCAGGGGAGGATTGAAGACAAGGAGCCCCCATGACCGCCACCGACCCGATCGTCATCCTCTCCTACGCCCGGACCCCGATGGGCAGCTTCCAGGGCGCCCTCGCCGGCGCCAGCGCCACCGAGCTGGGCGCCGCGGCGGTCCGGGCCGCCGTCGAGCGGGCCGGAATTTCCGGGGAGGAAGTCGACAAGATCTTCATGGGCTGCGTCCTTCCCGCCGGCCTCGGCCAGGCCCCCGCCCGCCAGGCCGCGCTGGGCGCCGGGCTTCCCCGTTCGACCGAGGCGACGACGATCAACAAGGTCTGCGGCTCGGGCATGCAGGCGGCGATGTTCGCCCACGACATGCTTGCTGCCGGCTCCGCCGACCTCATCGTCGCGGGAGGAATGGAGTCCATGTCGAACTCGCCCTACCTCATGAAGAAGCACCGCTCCGGAGCCCGAATTGGCCACGACACGGTGTACGACCATATGATGCTGGACGGTCTGGAGGACGCCTATGACGCCGGCCGCGCCATGGGCACCTTCGCCGAGGACGCCGCGCGCGAATATCAGTTCACGCGGGGCCAGCAGGACGAATATGCCATCGAGTCCCTTCGCCGGGCGACCGAAGCCATCAAAAGCGGCGCCTTCGACCGCGAAACGACGCCCGTCACCGTCAAGAGTCGCAAGGGCGAGGACGTGGTGAGCTGCGACGAGCAGCCCGGCAAGTCGAACCCGGAGAAGATTCCCGGGCTCAAGCCCGCCTTCGCCAAGGACGGCACCATCACCGCCGCCAACGCCTCGTCCATCTCCGACGGCGCCGCCGCGCTCGTCATTACCCGCCAGAGCGTCGCCGACCGACTCGGCGCCAGGCCCGTCGCCCGGATCGTCGGCCACGCCGCCCACGCCCAGGCCCCCAACCTGTTCACCAGCGCGCCGGCCCCTGCGGTCCGAAAGGCGCTCGATAAAGCCGGTTGGAGCGTCGGCGACGTCGACCTGTGGGAGGTGAACGAAGCCTTCGCCTGCGTCGCGATGATCGCCATGCGCGACCTCGGGATTCCGCGTGAAGTCCTCAACGTCCACGGCGGCGCCACGGCGCTCGGCCACCCGATCGGGGCCTCCGGCGCCCGCCTGCTGGCCACCCTCCTCTCGGCGCTCGAAACCCACGGCCAAAAGCGCGGCCTCGCCACCTTGTGCATCGGCGGCGGCGAGGCGACCGCAATGGTCGTCGAGCTGGTGGATTGAGAGGAGCCTCGGAAGGAACGAGCTTGGGGATCCGGGCTGAATTCGAAATGCCCGAACCACTGCTCACCAGCCCGCGCTAACGCGGCCCTCCGCTCGGCATCGCCCGAGCACAGCGCGGGGCGGTTCATTGATCTCGAAAGCAGCCGGCATCGCTCGCGGGCCAATCGGCACCGCCCTAACGTGAGCGCTGAAGGTCGCTCCCGATGTCGTCTGGGGAGCGTTCGAAGAACAGGCGGCTTCGACGCCGGCTCACTAGGCGAGTTGAATCCGAACGGACCAGAAACTTGCCTGCTTCCACTGTGCCATCTGCAGCTTCGCAGCCGGCTTCAGGGACAGCTCTTATCCGGGAGCTTTGACGGCAGGCTCGACGACGTCCGCGGGGGAAGGCAACGGGGCGTTCGGCGACTTGGCCAATATGTTTGCTCCTGATCAATGGCCGGGATCCAATCCGCCGACGGGGCAGCTTCTCCAGGGCGTCAGCAGTTTCGCTTATTCGCTCTACTCCGATTTGACCCCGAGCGACGACCTGCTGACGCCCGTCGTCGGCCTGCCGGATTCAACTGAAACGGCGGGCGATGGAGAGAGCGAGGATATCCTAATCACCGGCCGGCGGCCGCGCGACCCCGCCCTTGACGAGGGCGGTGGCGCCGAGGTCGGACCCGCCACCGGTGGAGGAGGCGCCGGTGACGGCGGCGGCGGCGAGACCGGAAACGACTGCAGAGACCGAAATGCCCTTCAGGCGGCTGCAGAGATCAAGGCCGAGCCCGACGATTCCGACAAGGAACACGGCAGCCTAGTCTACAAAGGGGCAGACGGAGCAATTCGGCACTCCCCGCCGATCCAGGGACTAGTGAGGGAAGTGCCCTTGGCAGCCATCGAGAAATGGATGACTGATAATGGCGTTTCATACAGCCAAGTCGTTGGCTTCGTCCATAATCATCCGACCTACGCGTACGGCGGAACTGACAAGGCTGTCTCCATCAATTCCTATCCTTCTCAGAACGATTGGAGTTTCGCCGATTACATGGTCGGCAAAGGGGCCGGTGGTCCAGGTGGCGGCGGCCTGGCACTGTATATCATAAACCCGGATAAAGAATTGCGTGAATTTCAATATTCGAACAGCTCTGTTTACAAAAATCTGACCGAGCCGCAGAAAGCGAATGAGGTGGCCTGCCAGCCCAGCTCACCAACGACGGGACCAGTTGCTGATGATCATCACGTCCATCTTGTTCGCTTCGACGGCCGCGCTGCAGGTCGCTCCTGCGGGCCCGATTGACCCGTCGACGGTGAAGATCGACGGCCACATTCAGAAGCCGCGCTCCACCGACATCGCCTATATATTCGATTGCGGCGGCAATTCGATCGCATTGGCTTGGCGTCAGCAATGGTTGCCGCGTGAGGAGGTGCCGCTTGCCCAGGCGCAGAGCGTGCGTCTCGTAAGATTCGCGATACATTCCCGCCCCATCGCGGCAGCCCACCATCAACAAGTGCAAAATCTCTTCGCTCGCTTCGCTTGGATCGAAACGGCCGAGGTCAACTGCCCTGACGACAAGATCGAGATTTCGATTCAAGGGATGCTTCACCGGTCCTGGATCGATTATATCGAAGAGAGGATCGAAAAGAACCCGAGGCCCGTCATGAAAAAGATCGAAGTGACTCCAGACGGATCGCTCAGGATCGTCGATTGACGGGACGCCCCCCTCTCCCTTCTACCAGCCGTTGCAGCGCGGCCAGACGCCCAACACCTCGGTTCCGCCTTCGACGACATGGTAGCGCTCGTGCGCGGCGGCGGTCATGCAGGCGTGGTTGGGAGCGATCCGGACCTGGCTTCCGATCGGAAGGCGCTCGAAATCCGCCTCGCCGGCGGGGACCAGTCCATGCTCCTGGTTGGTCGAGCCGATGTCGAGGCCGAGCGGCCGCCCGGTGGCGGCATCCCAGAGGCTCCCGTAGCTCGGCCTGTCCCGCGCCGGCCCGCTATCCTTGGACATCGCCAGGCCGCCCGCGTCGACCAGCAGATAGCCGAGGTCGCGGCGGTGCCCGATGACGGTGGCGAGGACGGACAGCGCGATCTCGTCTTCCGAGCACACGCCGAGATCGGCCATGACCAGGTCCTGGAACATGTAGACGCCCGCTCGGACCTCGCTCACTCCGTCGAGCCGCTCGGCGAAGAACGCCGTGGGGGTCGAACCGACGCTGACGACGGGCGCCGGAAGGCCCTCCGCGCGAAGCGCTTCGGCCGCGGCCACCGCCCTCGAACGCTCCTGCTCCGCATGGCCTCGCAGCGCCTCGGGCGACCGGCAGCCGTAGGAGAGGCCGGCATGGGTCATCACGCCGCGAAGCTCGGTCCCCAGAGCGGCATGGAGGATCCGGCCGATCTCGACGATCCGGCCATGGTCCCGCGCCGCGACCCCGGCGCGCCCGCCGTCGGTATCCACCTCGATCAGGACCGGGAAGACCGTGCCCAGCGCCTCCGCTTCCCGGGCCGCCGCCTGCGCCATCTCGACGCTGTCGAGGATGATCGTCGCCCTGGCGCCGCGCCGCTGGAGCGCGGCCACATGGGCAAGCTTCGAAGGAACGATCCCGACCGCGTAGAGGATGTCGGTGAAGCCGTGGTCCAGGAAATGCTCCGCTTCCCTCAGGGTCGAGACCGTGATCCCGCCCGGCTGCCCCTCCACCGCCAGCCGGACCACGTCGATCGACTTGGCGGTCTTGACGTGCGGCCGCAACGGGACCCCCAGCTCGCCAAGCCGGAGCCTCATCCGCTCGATGTTGCGGACGAGGCGCGAGCGGTCGACCACCAAGGCGGGCGTCTCGAGATCGGTCAGCTGCATCGGACGTCTATATCAGGGAAGCGGAGCGCGGCGAGCCGAATAGCGGCCCTGCCCCGGCGAAAAAGCCTTTCAATCGTAGATGATCTGCGGAGCCCCCCACTCCATCTTGATCCCGCGCTTCCTGCCCCATTTCTTGAGGCAGTCCCAGCGACGCAGATTCGAGTCGATAAAGGCTTTCTCCTCCTGCTTCTGCGCCGTCGAGGGCGGCCCGCTCGAGAAGGTGACCTGCGTGGTCCCGTCGGCCCAGTCGACATAGAATTTTCGCCGGCCGCCGCTCTGGATCGTTATGCCTTTCATCCCGCAAGCTCGCGAAGCGGCGACGACCCGCTCCAGCCTGGGCAGTGCGGCCGCGACCTCCGGCCCGGCGATGCCCGCGACGACCAGGCCGGCCAGGAGGAAGCGCTTCTTCGTGACGGATCCCATCGGCCCTTCTCCCGGCTCACCAGCGGTAGGTCAGCTCTGCCGTGAAGCTCCTTTGCGGGAAGGGATGGAAGAGGTAGTATTTGTCGTTGGTCAGGTTCTCGACGCCGAAGGCGGCGTTCCAATGCTCGCCGATGCGGAAATTCGACCGGGCGTCGACGACGAAATAGCCCTCGAAGCCTTGATAGGTGTGGGCGACGATGTCGCTGTTGTCGATCGTTCCGAACGCGCGGCTAGAGTAGCGGCCGGCCAGGGTGACGCTGGCTCCGTCCGAGGCGCGCCATGTCATCACCAGGGTCGCCTTGCGCCGCGGCACCTGCGGTATGTCCTTGCCCTCCGCCGCCGGGAAGGCGACGTCCTCGACCACCTTCGGGCGGGCCAGGGTGAGGCTTCCCGAAAGATCGAGCTGCGGAAGGCCCAGCCCCCGCCGTTCGAACGCGAGCTCGGCGCCCACCGTCCGGACATGCTCGACATTCTGGACGAAGCTGAACAGAGCGGTCGAGCCCGGCACCAGAGGCGCCGTCTGCGAGATCAGCGCATTGCGGATCGACTCGCCGAAGAGCGACAGCCGAACGTGCCCCGACTTGCGGGACCACATCCCGGCCAGCTCCACCGACCGCGCCCGCTCGGCCCGCAAATTCGGGTCGGGAACGGTCAGCGACGGCCCGGTCGATATCGCCTGGTAGAGCTCGGAGACCGTCGGGAAGCGATAGGCCTGGCCGGCGGCGAGGGTAAGGCTGAAGCCACGGGCCGGAAGCCAGCGAAGGCTCGCCTTGGGGGAGATCCCGTCGGCGGACTGCCTGGGCTGGGCGGCGTCGAGCGCCGGAGCGAGCGAGAAGTTGCGCCCGCCATAAGCCCGCCACCCTTCGTAGCGCGCCCCGAGGGTCAGCTGGACATTATCGGCCAGGTCGAACCCGTTCTCCGCCCACAAAGCCAGCGTGCGGGTCTTCCCCTGCGCCAGCTGGCTGAGCGCGCCGGGCGCTCCTCCCCGCCAGTCCGCGGTCGCGAAGCGCCGGCTGTTCAGCCGGAAGCCGTCATAATGCGCACCGCCCCTGAGCCCGCCTCGGCGAAGCTCGAGGTCGAGCGTGCGCCAGCCCGTCCCGTCGAGCCGGACGATCGAGCCCGCGCCGCCGCTCGCCGCGGCCGGTAGAGCGCCCGACGGAAGGCGCTGCTCGTGCTTGTCGAAATCATAGAGGCTCGCGATCGCTCGCCAGCTCAGCCCGGCCGCCTCGCCTTCGGCGGTAAGGCCGTGCATCCAATGGCGCTCGTCCTGCAGATAGACGTTGTTGCCGAAGGCGCTGGCCGGCACGTTTACGGTGCGTCCGCCGATGTTGAGGGTCCCAGCGAAGATTCCGCCGCTCAGATAGGTCTTCGCGACCGACTCGGTGTCGTTGAGGAACAATCCGCCCCGGTAGGTCAGCTTCAGCCCCGGCCCGGCTTCCAAGGCGAGCTTGAGCTTCAGATTGTCCTGCTTGTGGCGCTCGAGCCCGGCGGCCCCGAGGACGAAGATCGGCGCTCCGGCGCGGTTGACGTCCGGGAAGGCGCCGGCGACGGGCGTCCCGGCGGCCCCGGGATTGGCCGGGCGGACCGCCGTGACGTAGGCCAGCGGCTGGCTTTCGCTGTCGACATGGTTCGCGCTTGCGAACCAGGCGAAGGCACCCTGCCGACCGCCGAGGGTCGCTCCCGCCTGCCAGGCCGGAAAGATCCCGTCCGTGCCATATTGCCGGAAGCTCTGGACGCTGGTCGAGGCGCTCACCGAGCCCTCGCTCTTTTCGGGGAGCCTCGTCGCGATGTTGACCACCGCTCCGATCGAATTGCCTGGATAAGCGGCGGAGAACGGGCCGTAGAGCACGTCGACCCGCTCGATCTCCTCGGGCGAGACCATTCCCCAGCGCGGCGACGCGCTGGTGTTGTTGTTTCCGATCAGCGCCGAAAGCAGAAGCCCGTCCGCATATATCAGGCTTCGGGCGCTCGCTCCCACGCCCGAGGTTCGGGTGGCGAGCGGCGATTGGGTGTCGCCGACATGGCGCTTTCGAACCAGCAGGCTGGGCATGTAGCGCAGGCTGTCCTCGGGCGTGATGATCGCGGTCGTCTCCTCGAGCCGATCGGAATCGACGCTCTCGACCGTGGCCGGGCCGCCGGCCTTCTGGCCGGTGACGACGATGTCGTCTTCGTGGCCCGCCCAGGCGGGGGCCGGAAGGGCCGCGGCGCAGCCCAAAAGCATTAGACGCGCCGCCCTGGGCGCGCGTATCGGTTTCTTCATGTCGGTTCCTGTCTGTCTCGCGAGTGGGCGGGGATCAGACGAGGCGTGGGGGCCCCCTGGCGGGCGGCGGCGACGCGGCCGGAGCGACCGGGCGAAGGTCGGAAGCGGCCGGCAAGGCCGGCGGAAGGGCCACCGCCGGAATCCGGGCCTCGACGGCCGGGGGCGCGGGCGGCAGCGGCGGGGCGGCAAGCGACGCGAACGCACAAGGAATTTCGCCGGCCCTGGACGGCGCGGGATCGTCCGGATGCCCGTCATGGCTGCCGTGCAGCGCGGCCTGGGCCGCCGCCCGCGCCGGAGCGGCGCACAGCGCGAGGCCCGGTTTCCCTCCGGAATCGGCGGCGATCATGTAGCCGGACGGGATGAGCAGCCTGAACAGGAGCAGCAGCGCAAGCGCGATCGACGCGAATCCGCCCGACTGCCTGGATGTGCCGACCATGCCCCTCATGCGGACAGCCTAACGCGGGCATCGGTCCCGCAAAGCCACAATCGTGGCCAAACCCCTGGAATTAGATCGCTTTCGGATTCAATTTGCCTTGTCAGGCCCACCGCTTACCGCATCGGTCACACGCTTCGCCGCAATATCCGAAATGAACTAATCATCAGAAATGCGGAATCGATGCCAAGTATTGGACGGACTTCTCTCGGGGAGCCTCGCTCGACCCTTCGCGGACCTCGTAGTTTCCGAAAAATTAGCGTCGATCCAAGCACTTGCCGAATCCCCAAGGATCATGCTTGATGCAGGAATCGGCGAGACTCCCGTCTTCGCCGCCGCGCTTTTTCAAGTAGAGGGAGCGCCAGAGGGGCGTAGTTCTGCATTCCGTGGTTAAACGGCGGCAAATTCACTTCTCGAAAAAGATATCCACAACGGAGGGAATGCCATGAATCATAATAAAGGAACCTGGCGCAGCAAGTCGACTATGCTGAAGGCCGCGGCTTTCGTGACCGCCGCCGGACTGATCGCCATGCCGGCCGCCGCCGTCCACAGCTGGAACGGCTATCACTGGGCGCGCACCACGACCCAGATTTCGCCGCCGGTCGTCAACATCACCAATTCGACCTGGACGCCCTACGTCAAGACCGCGGTCGCGGACTGGAACCGCTCGACCGTGATCGAGAGCGGCCTCACCAACACCAGCGGCAACGGCCGGACCTGCAAGCCGGTCGCCGGCCAGATCCTCGTCTGCAACGCCGCCTACGGCAATAACGGCTGGCTCGGGATCGCCTCGATCTGGCTCGCCAACGGCCACATCAGCCAGGGCACGACGAAGCTGAACGACACCTATTACGCCTCGGCGCAGTACAACACGCCGGCGTGGCGCGCGGCGGTGACCTGCCAGGAGATTGGCCACGATTACGGCCTCGGTCACCAGGACGAGGACTTCAACACCGACGCCACGAGCTCGTGCATGGAATATACCAACGTTCCGGCCGGCAACGAGCATCCCGACCAGCACGATTACGACCAGCTGACGTCGGTCTACAACCATGCGGACTCCGCGGCTGCCGCCGCGGCGTCGAAGAACATGCCTTCGCAGGCCGCGATCGGCAACACGCGCGCGGATTGGGGTCGCCAGATCGGCCACCACACCTTCGAGCGTGATCTCGGCAACGGCAACAAGGTGATCACCGACGTTCTCTTCGTCGGCCACACCCACGGCAAGTAACGTACGTTGTTCCCCGGCGAAGGCCGGGGCCCAGCGGAACGAACGGTTAGACTGGCTCCCGGACTTCACCGGGAAGCAGGCTTCCAGATCAGCCCCTCCGGCCCGACGCGGCCGGAGGGGTTTTTTCTTCTCTTTAACTGATGGGTTCAGGGTAAGCTTTTGCGATTGATCTGATTCGGATCAAATAGGCCGAAGGGTACAAGTATAGCTAGGGGCCGCCCCTTTCCCCTCTGCACTGCCTGTCGAAAAGTCCTCCGCGCTAACCTCCATCATAAAAGACAATACTGACAGCCGGTTGCGTCCGGCGGCCAGATCATGCTTGATGCCGTTATCGGTAGCGACTCCGGTCGTCGCCGCTGCGCCTTCTCAGAGAGAGAATGCGCCCAGAGGGTCGTAGTTCTGCTTTCCGTGGTCATGGGTGGCAAATTCCACTTCCCTCGCAACAGATGGCAATAAAGGGGAACGTCATGACTCATACCAAAGGACAGTGGCGCAGCCGCTCGACTATTCTGAAGGCCGCGGTCTTCGCCACGGCCGCGGGCCTGCTCGCGACTCCGGTTCTCGCCGTCCATAAATGGTCGACCTACCACTGGAAGCGCACCACCACGGAAATCTCGCCTCCCGTCGGCGACAACGTCAACTCGAACTGGGATTCCTATCTGCGCACGGCCGTCACCGACTGGAACCGTTCGACCCGGATCAACAGCACGCTCACCGCAGGCCAGTCCTCGCCGTCGACCTGCGCTCCGCGCGCCGGCCGGATCGAGGTCTGCAACTACGCCTACGGCAACACCGGCTGGCTCGGCATCGCCCAGGTCTGGCTCTCCTCGGACGGCCATATCAGCCAGGGTACGACCAAGCTCAACGACAGCTATTACGGCTCGGGCAGCTCCTACAACACTCCGGCGTGGCGCGCCGCGGTGACCTGCCAGGAGATCGGGCACGATTACGGCCTCGGCCACCAGGACGAGGATTTCAACACCGACGCGACCAGTTCGTGCATGGAATATACCAACGTCCCGTCGGGCAACGAGCATCCCGACCAGCACGATTACGACCAGATCGCCTCCATCTACTCGCACGTTCACGCCGCGGCGAACCTGCCTGGGGCGACCGAGCCCAACGGCCAGGCGATCGGCCTAACGCGCGAGCATTGGGGCAAGCAGATCGGCCACCACACGTACCAGCGCGACCTGGGCGAGGGCAGGAAGGTCATCACCGACGTTCTCTGGGTCGGCCACGGCCACTAAGGCCAGGAGCAGCGGATCCCCCCCAACGGACCGCTCGCTCTGAAGAAGCCCCTCCGGCCACATTTCGGCCGGAGGGGCTTTTTCGTGGCGGCACCTTCAATCCTCCCCTGCATTCGCAGGGGAGGGGGACCATGCGAAGCATGGTGGAGGGGCCTTGCTGAATTGAGAAGAGCCTCTCCACCGCGCTTCGCGCGGTCCCCCTCCCCGAGAAATCTCGGGGAGGATTTTCAGAAAAGGACGGCTTCTAGTCGTCGCCGCTCGTCGCCAGGGCCTCGACGAAGGCCTTTCGCCAGGCCAGGACGTCTTCGCGCTCCACGCTCTCGTTGAGCGCGCGCCAGCGCCTGATCCGTTCCTCCTTCGGCATCTCGATCGCCTGGAGGATGGCGTCCGAAATCTCTTCCTTGCTGTAGGGATTGACCAGGATGGCCTCGCTCAACTGATGCGCGGCCCCGGCGAACCTCGACAGGATGAGCACCCCGGGATCCTCCGGATCCTGAGCCGCGACATATTCCTTGGCCACCAGGTTCATTCCGTCCCTCAGCGGAGTGATCAGGCCGATCTCGGCGGCCCGGTAGAAGCCGGCCAGATCCTCCCGGGGATAACCCTGGTTGACGTAGCGGATCGGGACCCAGTCGACCTCCGCGAACTCCCCGTTGATCCGGCCCGACAGCTCGTCGAGCCGCTCGCGGATCACTTCGTAGGTCGCGACCTCGCCGCGCGACGGCGGGGCGATCTGCAGAAGGAACACCTCGCCCTGGCAGCTCTCGTGGTCCTCGAGGAATCGGCGGTAGCCGAGGAACCGCTCTTCGAGCCCCTTCGAATAGTCGAGCCGATCCACCCCGATGATCGTCCGCCGCCCGGCGGCGCTGACCCGCATCCTGTCGAACGCCTCCTGGGCCCTTGGGCTCGCCGCCGCCTTGACGAACTCGGAATAGTCGATCCCGATCGGATAGGCGCCGGCGTGGACGGAGCGCTCGCCGACATGGATGGTGCCGTCCTCGTCGCAACGGCCGCCCAGCTCGCGCTCGACATAATGGCGGAAGCTCTCGAGCCACTCCTCGGTCTGGAACCCGATCACGTCATAGGCCAGCATCGAGAGGACCAACCCCTCGTGAAAGGGTAGCGACACCATCAGCCTCGCCGGCGGAAAGGGGATGTGGAGGAAGAAGCCGATCCGGTTCTTCACGCCGCGGTCGCGAAGCTGCTGGGCGAGCGGGATGAGGTGGTAATCGTGGACCCATATGAGGTCGTCGGGCTCGATCAGCGGCTGCACCGTCTCCGCGAATCGCTCGTTGACCCGTTCGTAGCCGCCCGCGAAGCTCCGGTCATATTCGGCGAGGTCGATCCGGTAGTGGAAGAGCGGCCACAAGGTGCGGTTGGCGTAGCCGTTATAATATTCGTCGACGTCCTGCTCCTCGAGGTCGATCGTCGCCGTGGTGACCCCGTCGGTCCGGTCGAAATCGATATGGCCGGTAAACTCCTCGGCCGTTTCGCCCGACCAGCCGAACCAAAGGCCCCGGTGATCGCGAAGCGCCGCCGAGAGCGCGACCGCGAGTCCGCCCTGGGCGCCCTCCCCCTCCCCCTTGGGCTTGGACACCCGGTTTGAGATGACGATGAGTCGGCTCATCTCGCACCGTCATTCAGGTAGGAGCCGGAACCTCGTGCGCTATTGCCGTCATCCCGGCGAAAGCCGGGACCTCGTCGGGTGCAAGGCGCGGCGCAAGTCCTCCCCGAGGTCCCGGCTTTCGCCGGGATGACGGTTGGTCCACGCTTGGCCTTTTCCCTTCCAAGACCCGTCATCTCACCGAACTCCACGGCCGCGACAGGAGCACGGCGCAATTGATCAGGCCGACGAGCGAATAGGTTTGCGGGTAGTTCCCCCACAGCTCGCCGGTCTCGAAATCGGTATCCTCCGAAAGCAGGCCCGCGGGAGTAAGCCGCTCCAGCATGTGCTCGTAAAGCTCTCTTGCCTCGTCCTTGCGCCCGGCGAGGTGGAGCGCCTCGATCAACCAGAAGGTGCAGAAGTTGAAGGCCGTCTCGGGAAGCCCGAAATCGTCCTCCGCTGCGTAGCGGAGCATATGCTCGCCGCGCCTCAAGCCGTTCTCCACCGCCTCGAAGGTGGCGAGGAAGCGAGGATCCTCGGGGCTCAGGAACCGCATGTCGACCAGCTGCAGAAGGCTTGCGTCCAGCTCGTCGCCGCCGAAGCTGGCGGCGAATCGGCTCTCCGGGGCGAACCAGGCCGCTTCCTCGATCCGCTCGCGGATTGCGGCGGCCCGCTCCCGCCACAAGGCCGCGCGGTCGTCGAGCCCGAGCACTTCGGCGGCATTGGCGAGCCGGTCGCAGGCCGCCCAGCTCATCACCGAGCTGTAGGTGTGGACCGCAGTCCGGGTCCGATACTCCCAAAGCCCCGCGTCGGGCTGGTCGTGGACCTCCCAGGCCCGCTCGCCGACCCGCTCGAGCGCTCGGAAGTCGGTCTCGGTGGCCTTTCGGAACAGGCGCTCGTCGATGAAGGCCTGGACGTTGGAGAGCACGATCTGGCCGTAGGCGTCATGCTGGACCTGAACGTAGGCGGCATTGCCGACCCGCACCGGCCCCATGCCGCGATAGCCCGCCAGCCCCTCCGCTTCGCCCTCGTCGAGCCTGGCCTCGCCGGACACGGCATAAAGCGGCTGGATTTGGCCGCCCTTCGACTCGTCGACGATGTTCCTCAGATAGCCGAGATATTTCTCGAGCACGTCGAGCGCTCCGAGGCGGTTGAGGGCCTGGACGGTGTAATAGGCGTCGCGGATCCAGCAATAGCGATAGTCCCAGTTGCGTCCGCTGCCGGCGGCTTCCGGTATCGAGGTGGTGAGCGCGGCGACGATCGCCCCGGTCTCTTCATGCTGGCACAGCTTGAGGGTGATCGCCGCGCGGATCACGACCCGCTGCCATTCGAGCGGGATTGCAAGGCCGCGCACCCAGCCTCGCCATTCGTCCGCGGTCTCGTGAAGCATCGCGGCGAGGCTGTGCCCGACATGGCCGACGAACGGCTCGTCGGGACCGAGGAAGAAATGGAGGCTCTGCTCGAGCCGGAAGCTCCGCCCCTCGATCAGATGGCCGACCGGGGCGTCGGTGGTGAGCCTCAGCGGCTGCGGCTTCACCAGGTAGCGTATGTGGTTGGTCCCGCTGGTCCGCTCGGCGTCGAGCCCGCCCCACCCGGTGGCGGGGTTGAGCGCCACCCGGATCCTCGGGGCGCCCTGCAGCGGCCTGACGATCCGGGCGAAGGCGACCGGCCGGTACATCCGTCCCGATTTTTCGAAGCGGGGGCAGAAATCGAAGACTTCGGCGACCGCCCCGTCGGCATCCGTCAGCCTCGTGGTCAGGATTGCGGTGTTGCGAAGATAGGATTGCTCGACCGAGACCTGGTCCTCGACCGCGATCCGCCACTCGCCCCTCGGCAGTGCGCTTTCGCCTTTCGGCTCGAGCAGCGAGCAGAAGAGCGGGTCTCCGTCCACCCGGGGGGCGCAGCCCCAGACGAAGCCGGCCTCCCGGTCGACGAGCGCGCTCACCTGGCAATTGCCGATCGGCCAGAGCGACAGGTCAGCCATGGGCGGCCGCCTCGAGCCACGACGTCACCTCGGACACGCCCTCGAGGCGCCACCGCGCGGCGCTGGTCCGGGCGGGGCCGACGAGCACGCCGTCGCCGCCCAGCGAGGCGGCGGCCAGGAATGCATCCTCGTCGGTCAGGTCGTCGCCCACGAAGACAGGACGCGCGCCGGCGAAGGGTGGTTCCCCCATCAGCCGGCGCACCACTTTGCCCTTGTCGGATCCTTCGGGCCGAAGCTCGGCCACCATCTTGCCGCGCTGGAGCGCCAGGCCGGAGCGGCCGGCGAGCGATTCGAGGAAGGCGTCGACCTCCCCGCCCCGCTCCGGAGCGAGCCGGTAGTGGAGCGCGACCCCGGCGGGCTTGTCCTCGACCAGCAGGCCCTCGCCGCCCGCGGCGAAACGCCGGACCGACTCGCGCGCCTCGGCCAGGCCGGGCGGGGCCGACACCGGAATTCGGCGCCCGTCGGCATAATGAAGCTCGGCGCCGTGGGAGCCGGAGAGGACCGCCGCGCAGCCGCCCAGATGATTCCTGAGATCGTCGACGGCTCGCCCGCTGACGATGGCCAATCGGCCCTCGAGGCGCGCGGAGAGGCGGTCGAGAAGCGGGGCCAGCCCGCCCGGAACCGCGATCGCCCCGGGCGAGCTCGCAAGCTCGACGAGAGTCCCGTCGAAATCGAGAAAAAGCGCGGCGGGCGCGAACCGCGACAGGGGCGGCGGCGGCGAATCGGGCATGGCCCGCGTTGGAGGCATCGCGGCGAAATCTCAACCGCCGTCGGCGATCTTCATTCAACAATGGATTGATGACGTCCGGAATTCCTGTATCGGTCCGGGTCCTGGGGGACTTCGAAATGGCTGATTGCAAGTCCATCGCTGCGCGCAGCGCCTTCGCTCGGCAATCCTAGGAACGCCGTGCCGCCGCCTCTCGACGCCGCGGCCCGGCTGGGCATCGCCTACCGCCCCGCGGTCGATGAAGATCTGGGCTTTCTCGCCCTCGTCTACGCGTCCACCCGGCTGGAAGAAGTGGCCCGGACCGGCTGGCCGCCGGAGGCTCAGCGGCAGTTCCTGGCCCACCAGTTCGACGCCCAGCACCGCCACTACCGACAGCATTATCCCGCCGCGGAATGGCTTGTGATCGAGCGCGAAGGGGTGCCGATCGGACGGCTCTACATCGAGGAATGGAGCGACCAGATCCGGCTGATCGACATCGCCCTTCTGCCGGACCATCGCGGCGGCGGCTCGGGCAGCGCCATCCTTTCCGACCTCATGGACCTGGCCGGTGCAGCCCGCAAACCGCTGACCATCCACGTCGAAAAGAACAATCCGGCAATGCGCCTGTACCGGCGGCTCGGCTTCGCTCGGATCGACGAGCACGGCGTCTACGACCTGATGGAGTGGCGGCCGGAAGCCTGACCGTCATTGCGAGGAGCAAAGCGACGAAGCAATCCAGTACTGCGCCGCCGCCGCCCGCTGGATTGCTTCACTTCGCCCGCAATGACGGGTTCCCTAGTTGAAGATCGCCTCGTAGAGCGCGCCGCGCTCGTCGAGTCCGACCGGAACGATGAACATGTCGAAGAGCTGCTCGCCCCGCCGGAAGCGGTAGATCGACTGGGGCAGGAGGGGTTGGCCCGGTCCGCGCCACTCCAGCCGGAAGGCTCCCGCATCCCGCATCGAGCGCGGCAGGACCGCCGCCGTCTCCAGCACCACCGGAATCGAGCCGTCCTCGAAGACGATCTCGTACGGCTCGCCGACGAAGCCCTCGAATTGCGCCAGGCTCAACTCCATTCCCCGCTCCTCAATCCAGAGTCTCGCCGGGCTTCACGCCCCAGATATGGTCCTGCCGGATATAGCCCTTACGCCCTCGAACATCGAACAGGCACCAGCTCCCCTCGCATTTCGAGACGCGGCCGACCACCCCCGGCTGAGCGAGGTAGCGAACCCTCGAATTCTCGCCCGGATCCTCGTGAAGCGGCCGCGCGGAGTCGCCCGTGACGAGACCGGTCCTTCGGTCGCTGAGCAGCCGCTGAAGCATCCAGCCGGTCGTTCCGTCGGGATCGCTGACCTTGCGCCAGTTCGGATAGGTTTCGACGACCTGGATCGGCAGATCGGCGCGCACGTAAAGCCAGGTCGCCGGGTAATTCTGTCCCGGGCCGGTGCGCATCATCGCCTTGCCCGCGCTGATCGACGCCCAATAGGGCGTCGAGCGCTCGTCCTGCGCCTGCGCCGAGCCGACCGCCAGGCCGAGCCCGAGCGCGGCCGCCAGCATGACATTCCTCGCCATCTCGAGCCTCCTTCACCGCCTCTTAGTCAGGAGCGGGCCATGGGTTCAACGCTCATCTGACGACGCGGCGCCCTTCCCCTTTCCTAGAGCGGGACGGATGAGATGACCGTGGACCGGCCTGACCCGTCATCCCGGCGAAAGCCGGGACCCCAGGACAAGTAGTCTCGGCGGGTCTCCCGAGGTCCCGGCTTTCGGGTTCCCATCAAAGTAATACTTTGATGGGGTCCCTCCCGGGATGACGACTAATCCCCCGTCAAAATCCGATCCACCAGCTGCTTCACGGTGGGAACGAAGCCGTTCGAGTAGAAGGGATCCTTCTTGAACCGGAAGGCGGCATGGCCGGCGAACATGAGGTTCTCGTCGACCGGGCCGCCATGGGCGATGTCCTGAAGGGTCTTCTGGATGCAGAAGCTTCGCGGATCGGCGAGCCGTCCGGTGGTGTTCTTCTCGTTGTCGGCCCAGGACGAGAAGGCGCACTGGCTGAGGCACCCCATGCAGTCGGCCTGGTCCTTGCGGATCTGGACCTTCTCCTCGGGGCTGACGAAGATCAGGGTCTCGTCGGGAGTCTTCAGCGTCTCGGTAAAGCCCTGGGCAAACCATTCGCGGGCGTGGAGCAGGTCGCCGCGGGTGACCCAGAAATTCTTCTTCGTGCCCACTCCGACGTCGAGCTGGAAGCAATGGTCGCCCAGCTCTTCCTTGGTGAAGGCGATCTGCCGGTGCGAGCGCCCCTCCAGGCTCCGCAGGAAAGGATTGTACACGGCCGAGCTGTAGAAACCGGTCGGCGAGAAGCGGTGGAGCAGGATGTCGCCCTCCTCGAGAGTCATCAGCCGCTGCTTCCATCCTTCCGGGATCGGGCTCTCCTTGGTGAGGAGCGGCCTGGTGCCGAACTGGAAGACGATCTGGCCGAGCTCCGGATTGTCGATCCAATGCTCCCATTCCTTGAGGTTCCAGACGCCGCCCGCCATGACGATCGGGACGCTGTCGGGAATTCCGCCCTCGCGCATCGTCTCCCTGAGCTCCTTGACCCGCGGATAGGGGTCCTGCGGCTTCAGGGGGTCTTCGGCGTTGGACAGCCCGTTATGGCCGCCGGCCAGCCACGGATCTTCGTAGACGACCGCGGCGAGCCATTCGGCCGCCTTGGAATAGGCGCGCTTCCACAGCGCCCGGAAGGCTCGGCCCGAGCTGATGATCGGAAGGTAATTGACTCCGTAGGACGCCGCGATCTCGGAGAGCTTGTACGGCATTCCGGCGCCGCAGGTGACTCCGGCGACGAGGCCCTTGGTTCGCTCGAGCACTCCGTGGAGGACCCGCTGCGCTCCGCCCATCTCCCACAGGACGTTGATGTTGATCGCGCCCTGCCCTCCGGCGATGTCGTAGGCGCGGTGGACCTGGGCGACGGCTCCGTCGATCGCATACTGGACCAGCTCCTCGTGCCGCTCGCGCCGGGTGAGGGCGTGATAGACCTGTGGGATGATCCGGCCTTCCGGGTCGTAGCTGTCGGCGTTGACCGCCGAGACGGTGCCGATTCCTCCAGCCGCAGCCCAGGCGCCCGAGCTGGCGTGGTTCGACGCCGAAACGCCCTTGCCGCCCTCGACCAGCGGCCATACCTCGCGGCCGCCGTAGAGGATCGGCTTCAAACCCTTGAACACATGGACCTCCGAAAAATCGAGCGGGCCTATACCCCACTCCCGGCAAAAGCGTCAAAAATCATCTCGACGCCGGCCTGAACGCTCCAGGCCGCCCGATGGCTTCGCCATAAAGCCCGGCGTAGCGCTCCACCATGCCGGCCTCGTCATATTCCGCCGCCGCCTTCTGACGATTGGCCCGGCCGATCGCCCGCCGCAGATCCGGGCGCTCCGCCAGGCTGTCGAGCGCCGCGGCAAAGGCCGCCTCGTCCTCGGCCTCGACGATCAGCGGCCGGTTGTCGTCGGCGACCATATGGGCGACGTCGCCGACCGCGGTCGCCGCTGCGGGCAAGCCCGCAGCCATCGCCTCGACCAGAGAGATCGGGAATTGCTCGCTATCCGAGGACAAGGCGAAGATGTCGAAGCGGCCGATCCAGTGCGAAGGGTCGGGCAGGAAGCCGGGCATGACGAGCCGGTCGGCCACCCCCCTCGCCCGGGCCTCGGCCGCGATCCGTTCGCTTTCGGGGCCTGTGCCGACGATGACGAGTCGCGCGTTTAGCGACGTCATGGCGGCAAAGGCCCGAACCAGGCGCGGCAGGTTCTTGACCGGGCGAAGCCCGGCGACGGTGCCGATCACGATCTCGCCCGGTCGACTGTCGAGCCCCGGAATCTCCCGGGCGGGCGGCACCGAATAGCGCGCAACCTCGATCCCGTTGGCGATCCGGGTCACCCGCCCGGGCGGCTGCGCCCAGGCCTTGCGGGCGATCGCCTCGAGCCGGGCCGACGGCACCACCAGCCGGTAGGCTGAGGCGAGCCCGAGCCGGCGATAGAGGTTTCGCCTGGTCTTGAGCTCGGCGGCCTCGTCCTGGTTGAAGCCGTCCTCATGGTGGATGAGCGGAGGGCCTCCGAACAGGTGCCGGGCCATCACCGCGTCGAACGCGCCCCAATTGTAGGTGAGCACGAGATCGAAGCGCCGCATGTAGCGCGACAATCGGAAGAGGCGCGGAAGCCCCGGCATTCCGGTGAGCGGGGGAGCGTCGGCCGGGAAGTCGACCTTCACCCCGGGGTCGAGCGCTTTCGCGGCGCCCAGCTCTCCAGGCGATGCCGAGACAACGCAATGCTCGGCCGCCGCGCCGAAGGCGTTCATCAGCTGGACCGCCCGGGCCTCCTTGCCGCCATGGCCGAAGGTGGAATGGGCATGGAGGACTCGTACCGGGCTCATGCGCCCTGCATGGCAGGTCGAACGCCTCTGCGTCACCCCTCTCCCCGCCATCCCGGCGAAAGCCGAGACCTCAGGTCGGAAAGGCTCAATGGGTCTCCCCGAGGTCCCGGCTTTCGCCGGGATGACGGTTAGAGGCCTATTCCGCCGCCATCTGATAGTGGTCGGCGGGCGCCTCGAGCCGGTCGAAGGCATCCGAATAGGCGCCGTATTCCGCGACGGCCCGCCGTCCCCACGACGACGGCGCCGGAGGACGGGGTGCCGGGACCGCGATCGGCGGGATCGAGCGCGGACGGGCCGTCGGACGGTCGACGACCATCTGGTGGAACCATTCGCCTGCATAGGCTCCGTCGAACCGGTGGACCCGCGAGCCCAGGACCCGCCCGAGCGGTGTTCCGTCGAGACCGAAGATGGTGGTTTCGAACAGGAAGCCGCGCGGCTCCCCGGCAGTATTGTAGACGTACATCGTCATCGACGCTGGCCCCTCATCGCCCTCCCGACGCGGCGCGCCGGGAAATCCCTCGGTCGAATGGTCGCCGGGGCGGGTCCGCCGTTCAAGCTCGTACAAACCCGTAGTTAACCCGAAGGCGCTATGCCGGAGTCCGGACAGACGGAACTGGGGCCGGCCGTGAAGCTGATCGTGATGAAGAAGGGGGGCGAACCCGGGCAGGTCGCGATCAATCCCGACAAGGTGACTCATGTTCGCACCGCTTCCGGGCCGTTCACCGACATTTATTTCGGCGAGCATCGAGTAGCGGTCGAGGGCACCTTCCCCCAGGTCGTCGCCCGCCTGAGCGGCCAGTCCGAGGAATCGGACCCCACGGGCAAGAGCTGGTTCCCGGCGCGCTGACCCCTAAAGTGCGAAGTCCCCGGCGCCGAGCGGCGTCGGGCCGTCGAGGGTGACCAGCACGACGAAATCGGCCGAGCCGTTGCCGTCGATGTCGCCCTGCAGGACCCAGTTCGCGCCGTCCTGATAGGCCCGGAGCTGCCCGGCCGATCCGCTGAACGCGTCGGAGCCGATCCAGGTGAACGCCTGGTCTCCGGCGGTCAGGGAGTCCGCGTCGATCCGGCCGAGGTCGATCTTGTCGGTGCCCGCCGCGAAGTCGAGGATCCGGTCCATCGCGCTCGCCGTCGAGTCGGACGCCGACAGGTAGCGGAAGATGTCCGCTCCCGCTCCGCCCCTCAGCGTGTCGGCGCCGCCATTGCCCTGGATGAAGTCGTTGTTCCGGCTTCCGACGATGGTGTCGTCGACGAGGCCTCCGAACACCCGGAAGCTTCCGTCGAGCTCGGCTGAGCCGTCGAAGCGGAAGAATTCCGCGATCCTGAGCTTGGCTCCGTCGACCACCATCTGGAGGCCCGCGGCGACGTTGGAGTCGACCATGGTGAGATCATAGCTGTAGCTCGATCCCAGCGCCCCGAAGCGCGTGTCGTGCGCCGAGAGAAGGCCGATATTCTCGATCCCGACCAGCTGGCCGGCTCCGAAGGTGAGCGTGTAGTTGCCGCGAAGAGCGAGCTGGTCGATCCCGGCGCCGCCGGTGATGACGTCGCTTGCTCCGAACTGGTCCCAGGCCCCGAACAGGAAGACGTCGTTCTTGGCGCCTCCGGTAAGGAGATCGACCCCGGCTCCCCCGTAGACGAAGAAGCTTCCGTCGGTCTCGGCCGAGCCGTCGAAGGTGAAGTCCTCGCCGGCCCGAAGGCGGTTGGCGTCCACCACCAGCTGAACCCCGGCGGCGACGACCGAATCCAGCACGGTGACCTTGTAGTCGTAGAAATTGCTGCCCGGGTCTCCGAAGCGGATCTCGTTGCCGGGAAGGATCGCCAGATTCTCGATTCCGACCACGTTCGAACCCAGCGTCAGGGCCTTGGCCCCCCAATAATCGCCCTGGATGGCGATCTGGTCGGTGCCGGGGCCGCCGTCGACCTCGTCAACCGAATTCAGCGTCGCGCCGAACAGGAAGACGTCGTTGCCCTCGCCCCCGAGGCCCCGGTCGTTGCCGCCGTCCTGGAGGCGGAACAGGTCGCTGCCCGCCGCGCCGGCGATATGGTTGTGGGCGGTGCTTCCGCGATAGTCGTGATTGATGTTCGAACTCGAGAGCAGCATTTCGACTTCGGTGCCGAACAGGCTGTACACGGCCAGCGAGGTTCTGATCAGATCGATCCCGCCTCCGGCAAGCTCGACGACCACGTCGCCGACATCGTCGACCGAATAATCGTCGCCGCCATTCCCTCCGATCATCGTGTCCGCGCCCAGGCCGCCGATGATCCAGTCGTAGCTCTCGCCGCCCCTGATGACGTTGTTCAAGTCGTTCCCGATCAGGAACTGGGGGTCCAAGGAGGTGCCCGTCAGGTTCTCGACCTCGGGAAGGTTCGCCAGGCTGAAGTGCCTGAGGCTGGTTCGGATCTCGTCCGTCCCCTCGCCCGCATTCTCGATGACCAGGTCGCCGAGATCGTCGACGACGTACGTGTCGTTGCCCGCCCGGCCCGCCATGGTATCGGCACCGGCGCCGCCGTCGATGACATTGTCGGACTCGTTGCCGTTCAGGACCTGGTTCAGGCCGCCGAGGCCGGTGAGCCTCTCGAGCCCCTCCGCGAGCGTGTAGGCGGCGAGAGTCGTCCGGACCTCGTCGGTGCCCTCGCCGGCGGCTTCGGTGATCGAATCCGCAGCGGAATCGACGAAATAGATGTCGTTGCCGATCCCGCCGGTCATCGAATCGTCGCCCAGCCCTCCGTCGAGAAGGTCGTCGCCCGCTCCGCCCGCGAGAATGTCGTCGCCCGATCCGCCGTCCACGAAGTCGGAGCCGCCGCCGCCCTCGGCTCGATCGTTGCCGCCGTTCAGGATCAGGCGATCGTCGCCTTCGCCGGTCGCGATCTCGTCGTCGGCCGAGCCGGTCGTCAGGTCGAACTTCTCCATGCCGTAGTAAGCAACGTTAAGTCCCGACCCGTCGCGCAATATTCCCCGATATCCGTCGGAATCGCTATGGAGCGTGATGGTCACGGCACTGGTGCCCGAGCGGTTCTCGACCCTCAGGGTATCGATCCCCGCACCGCCGGACGCCGACACGGCCGAGGCTTGGTCGACCACGATCAGGTCGTCGCCGAAACCTCCGTCCAGATCGTCGGCGATTCCGCCGCCGCCGTTCAGAACGTCGTTGCCGCCGCCTCCGGTGATTCGGTTTTGCTCCCCGTTGCCGGTCAAGGTCTGGCCCGTGCCGGAGAGGCCCTGCAGGTCCTCGACGTTCGCGGCGAGCGTGTAGACGGCAAGGGTCGTGACGACCGTGTCCGTACTGGGGTCGACCGCTTCGACCACCTTGTCGTTCAGATCGTCGACGAAATAGGTATCGCCGCCCGAACCGCCGTGCAGTTCGTCCGCGCCGGCGCCGCCGTCGAGGATGTCGTTGCCGCCGCCGCCGTGGATCACGTCGTTGCCTGAGCCGCCGACGATCTCGTTTGAGGCGCCGTTGCCGTACAGATACTGGCCGTTCGAAGACAGGCCGGTCAGCTTCTCGACGTTGTTGGTCAGCGAGTAACTGGATTCCGCCGTCCGCACCTCATCGTTGCCGGCGTCCGCCGCCTCCGTGACGAGGTCGTTGCCGGAAACGATGTAGACGTCGCTGCCCAGCCCCCCGGTGAGGAAATCCGACCCCGCGCCGCCGTCGAGGACGTCGTTGCCTGCGCCGCCGGTGATCCGGTTGCTGGAATCGTTTCCGGTGAGGACCTGCCCGGGCCAAGCCTGAGAAGTGCCGGTGAGATTTTCGACGTTAGCGAAACCCGCAATGCTGTAGGATTGCAAAGCGGTTTGCACCTCGTCGACCCCCGGCTGGTCCGTCTCGACGATCGTGTCGCCGGCATTGTCGACATAATAGACGTCGTTGCCTGCGCCGCCGACCAGGACGTCGGCGCCAAAGCCCCCGTCGATGAGGTCGGCGCCCTGGCCGCCGGTAATCCGGTTCGAGCCGGCATTGCCGGTCAGAATCTGGCCCGCATTGGACGTGCCGGTGAGATTTTCGACGTTCGCGAAACCCGCGATGCTATATTCGAAACGCCCGCTCCGAACCTCGTCGCTGCCCCCGTTCGCGGCCTCGACGATCTCGTCTCTCAGGTCTTCGGCCACATAGATGTCGTCGCCGCGCCCGCCGATCAGGATATCCGGCCCGCTGCCGCCGTTCAGAGTATCGGCGCCGTCGCCGCCGGTGATCCGGTTGGCCTCGCCGTTGCCCGTCAGGGTCTGGCCGGTCGCGCTCGTCCCGGTGAGGTTCTCGACATTGGCCGTCAGGGTGTAGGACGCCAGCGCGGTGCGCACCTCGTCCGTTCCGAAACCCGACGATTCCGCCACGACGTCGCCGATGTCGTCGACGATGATGATATCGTCTCCGCTGAGCCCGTCCAGGCGGTCGGCGCCGGCGCCGCCGTCGATGACGTCGTTGCCGAGCCAGCCGGTGACGACGTTCGACTTCGAATTGCCGGTCAGCGACTGGCCTGAAGCCAGGCTCCCGGTCAGGTTCTCGAAGGCGGCGCCGAGCACGTAGGATGCCAGCGAAGTTCCGATCGTGTCGGTCCCCTCGCCTTCGGCCTCGATCGCGACATCCCCGAGGTCGTCGATGTGATAATTGTCGTCGCCGATCCCGCCCGTCATCGAATCGGCGCCCGAGCCGCCGTTCAATATGTCGTTGCCCGAACCGCCGATCAGGATGTCGGATCCGGCCCCGCCCATGAGCCGGTCGTTGCCGGCGTCGCCGTTCAGCCTGTCGTTGCCGTTGGTCGGGTCGAGATAGTCGTCGCCGCCGCCGCCCGAGAGGACGTCGTCGCCTTCGGCGGTGATGATATAGTCGCCCCCCGAGCCGCCGGTGAACACGAAGCGGTCGATCCCGGAATAGCTGACGTTGTGATCGACCGTATCGCCGAGCGAGCCTCCGAAGCCTTCGGCGGTGGTGATCATTCCGTAGGTCTGGATGGCCCCGGTCGCGGCCGAGTAATCGATGATCAGAGTGTCGAAGCCCGTTCCCATGTGGACGGAGTCGCTGCCGGCGAAGACGCTGACCGTGTCGTTGCCGGCGTAGGTGTAGACCATGTCCCTGAGCGCCGCGGCGCCGGTGACGATCGTGTCGTTCCCGCTTCCGGTCTCGAGCTGGGTGAAATATTCGAAGCCGGTATAGCTCCCCGAAAAGCCGCTGTAGCTTCCCGAACCGATGTTCCAGGCGATCGCCGCGGTGACGGCGCGCAGGTCGACTCCGAGGCCGTCCGTGCCGGAGCCGCCGTCGGCGATATTGACCCCCGAACGCACGTTCACCCGGTCGTCGCCGCCGCCCATGATGGCCCGGTCGTTGCCCACCCCGGTGGTGATGTCGTCGCTGCCGTCGCCGGTCGTGATGTCGATCGCATCAATCCCGAAAGCCGTCACCGATCGGCCGGCGCCGTCGGTGAAGCCGATGTCGAAGCCGTTGGACCCCGGAACGTTGGGCCCCGACGAATTGACCACCGGCGACGTCGCGCCCGACCAGTTGACGAGGAGCGTGTCGATTCCGGCTCCGCCGTTCGCCGTCACCTGGCCCGGGGCCGAGACTCGAAGCGTGTCGTTGCCTGCGTTGCCGTTCAGAATGTCGGTGCCGCCGCCGCCGTAGAGCACGTCCGCGCCGGAGCCGCCCGTGACGGTGTTGGCGGCCGAATTGCCGGTCAGGGTCTGACCGCCGGAGGACAGGCCGGTGAGGTTCTCGAAATTGCCCGGCAGGGTGAAGGCGGAAACGCTGGTCCGCACCTCGTCGCTGCCGCCCCCCACGGACTCGATGAGCAAATCCTGGTCGTCGGCGACATAGATGTCGTCGCCGAGGCCGCCCGACAGGACGTCGTCGCCGCCGCCTCCGTTGAGAATGTCGGCCAAGGCTCCGCCGGTGAAAACGTCGTCGCCTCCGCCGCCGACCAGGGAGAAGCTTCCGTCCTGCTCCATCCCGCCGTTGAATACGAGCGACTCGCCGGCAACGAGCGTGGCGCCGTCCACGAGGAATTGAGTGCCGGCCGCGACCAGCGCGTCGGAGGCCGTCACATGATAGTCGTTGGGGTTCAGGCTGGACCCGCCGTAGCGGGAATCGAATCGGCCGAGCAGCAGGAGGGCTTCGATCCCGGCCGCGTTGGAGCCCAGCTGCACGTCCGGATAGTCGCCCTGAAGGACGAGCGTGTCGGTACCGCCGCCGCCGTTGACGATGTCGCCCGCATCGAAGGACTGGCCGAAGACCAGAATGTCGTTGCCGCCGTTGCCGAAGACCTTGTCCGAGCCGCCGTCCTCGAGACGGAACGTATCGCCGCCGCCGCCGCCGATTACCTCATTGGAGGAGAGGTTGCCGCGCAGGATCTGGCCGGACAGCGAAGTTCCGGTGAGGTTCTCGACGTTGGCCGCCAGCGCGTAGCTGGCAAGCGCGGTCGTCACCTTGTCGACGCCTTCGCCTCCGGCCTCCCCGACCACGTCAGTGGCGGAATCGACGACATAGCTGTCGTCACCCTGACCGCCCTGCATCGAGTCGCCGCCGGTACCGCCGTCGAGGATGTCGTTGCCGGCGCCGCCGTACAGCGTGTCGACTCCTCCGCCGCCATTCAGCTGATCGTGGCCGCCGCCGCCGCGGATCGTGTTGGCGAGGGTGTTGCCGGTCAGGACCTGGCCGGTATCTACGATGCCGGTCAGATGCTCGATGCTCGTGCTGTTGAAGATGGTGTAGACGGCGAGCGAAGTGCGAATCTCGTCTATTCCGCCCGACTCGGCGACCTGGTCGCTCACATTGTCCACATAATAGACGTCGTTGCCGGTTCCGCCCTGCATCGAGTCGGCGCCGGCGGCGCCGTCGATCACGTCGTTGCCGGATCCGCCCTTGATGATGTTGGCGCCGTCGTTGCCGGTCAGTGTCTGGCCCGTGCTCAGAAGCCCGGTCAGATTCTCGAAATTGGCGAGCAGGACATAGCTTGCAAGCCGCGACTCGACGAGGTCGGTGCCCTCGCCCTCATTCTCGATCAGCACGTCCGCCGCGCTGTCGACGTCGTAGCGGTCGTTGCCGGTTCCCCCGGTCATGGAGTCCGCGCCGCTCCCGCCGATCAGCCAGTCGCCGCCGCCGCCGCCGACGAGGATGTCGTCGCCGAGCCGGCCGACCAGGAGGTCGGTGCCGTCGCCGGTCGTGATCCGGTCGGCCTGGTCGGTGCCGAAGATTCCGAATATCTCGATCGTGGAGAAAGCGACCCTGTAGTCGGCTCCGGCGGAGATCGTTCCAGTATAGCCTCCCGCCGAATCGGCGGCGATCGTCATCGTCACTCCGGGCGCGCCCGACAGGTCGAAAAAATCTACCTGGAGGACGTCGGCGCCGGCGCCGCCGATCGCGATGTCGTGCTGAGCCGCGGAGTCGAAATAATCGGCATAGAGGACATCGTTGCCCTCGCCGCCGTCCATGCTGTCGTCGCCGAGATCGCCGAACAGCTCGTCCGCGCCGGCGCCGCCCCTGAGGACGTCGTTCCCGGAACCGCCGAAGACGTCGTCGTCGCCCTCGCCTCCGGCGATCTCGTCGCTGCCGGCCTCGCCCGCGAGGATGTCCGCGTCGGCCCCGCCGTCGAGGACGTCGTCGCCGTCGCCGCCCTCGACGAGGTCGGCCCCGGCTCCGGCGTTCACCCTGTCCGAGCCCTCGCCGCCGTAGATGTTGTCGGCGCCGGCCAAACCGTCGATCCGGTCGTCGCCGCCGAGGCCGTGGAGCGCGTCGTCGCCGGTCGTTCCCTCGAGCGTGTCGGCATCCTCGGTGCCGTACTGGAGCGGCAGCTGGTAATTGTCGAGATTGGCGGCTCGCAGAGTCAGCATGTCGACGTTCTGCAAGGTGAGCAGGTTGACCCAGGTGTAGGCGGTGCCGCTTCCGTCGCGGTCGAACTGGACGATGGTGTCGGCACCGCTCTGGACGAGCTTCAAATTGCCGGTGGCGAACGGGTTCAGGGTCGGGTCGATGGTCGCGTAGGTGGTAAGCCAGCGGTCGAGGTCGAGGCTGTCGCCGCCCGCCCCGGCCTGGAAGTCGGTGACGGTCACTGCCGAGCCGGGTGAAGTGAAGCCGCCGAGGTCGATCACGTCCGCCCCCGCTCCGAGCGTGATCGAGGCCGAGGTCATGCTCCTCAGGGCGATCCTGTCATTGCCTTCGCCGCCGTCGATGGAGATCGTGGTTCCGGCCGGGCTGACCGAGACGTCGATCGAATCGTCGCCCGAGCCTCCGGTGACGGTAAGGACGTCGCCCCCGATGGAGCTGATCCGGATGACCTCGATGTAGTCGTTGCCGTCGCCACCGTGGAGGGAGTCCGACCCCGCGGTGTTCCCCTCGAGGAGTATATCGTCGCCGCCGCCGCCCCAGGCGGTGTCGGTTCCCCGGCCTAGGAAGATCTCGTCATTGCCCTCGCCGCCCTCGATCAGGTCGTCGCCGAGCGAGCCGCTGAGATAGTCGTCCCCGTCGCCGCCGATGAGATGGTCGTCGCCCATCCCGCCCAATAGGCGATCGGCGGAGTCGCCGCCGTCCATCAGGTCGTTGCCGTTATAGCCCCAAAGGATGTCCGCGCCGCCCAAGCCCGTGACGGTGTCGCCGCCCTCGCCGCCGCGAAGAGTCTCGTCGGAATTGCCGCCGGCGACGGTCAGCCCGGCAGGAATGGTGCCGTCGGTCGAGAATCCGCCGAGGTTGAAGGCCGTGAAGTCGCCGACGCCGCGGTCCTGGAAGGTGAGCAGAGTGACGAAACTGTCGCCGCCGCCGTTCGAATCGACCTGGAAAAGGACATCGTCGCCGCTCTGCACCAGGCGCAGCCACCCCGCGACGAACGGATTGGGTCCCCAGACCCAGCCGGTGATCCCGACCAGCAGGTTGTAAGTGTCGAGGCGGTCGCCCCCGTCCCCGGTCTGGAAATCGGTGATTTCGATGCTGCTTCCGCCGCGCAGGGCGACGACGGAGAGATAGAGGGTGTCGACGCCCGCTCCCGTCGTGACGGTCGCGGCGACCGCATTGGTGGCGGTGCCGAGCTGGTTGAAGACGAAGAAATCGTCGCCGTCGCCGCCGTCGAGCGCGACCGACCCGTTCTGGGCCGCGACGTAGATCGAATCGTTGCCGTCGCCTCCGAAAATCTGGGCGGCCGCGCCGACGATGTTCGACGAACGCTGAAACTCGATGACGTCGTCGCCCGCCTCGCCGTAGAGCCGATCCGCTCCCCCCGCGGTGTCGTAAAGCAGGTCGTTGCCTTCGCCGCCGCGCACTTCGTCGTCGCCGAGGCCGCTCTCGATCCGGTCGGCTCCGGCGCCGCCCTCGATCAGGTCGTTGCCGCCGCCGCCGGTCAGCCGGTCGTCGCCGTCGCCGCCCCGGATCGTGTCCGTCCCGTCCCCGCCGAAGAGGGTGTCCTTGCCGCCAAGGCCTTCGATCAGATCGTCGCCGGAGCCGCCCGACAGCACGTCGTCCGCTGCCGTTCCAGTGATGGCGACCGCCGCCTCGACGCTTCCGTCGAGGCTGTAGCCGCCGAAGTTGGCGGAGCTGAAGGCGCCGACGCTGGTCCCCTGGAAGACGGCGATGTCCTTCAGCTGGCCCGCCGAGTTGGCGAGCGAAAGGATGACGTCGCCGCCCGACTGGGTGAGCTTGATATAGCCGGCGGCGAAGGGATTGACGGCCCCGTTCCACTTGGTCCCGTGGATCAGCCACTCGGTGGCGTCCCAGATGTCCCCGCCGGCGCCGGGCGCGAAATCGGTGAAGATGACCTTGTAGCCGCGCGAGCCGAAACTGGGGAAGTTGGAATGCTCCTCGACGATGTCGCGTCCGGAGCCGAGAGTCGCAGTGACGTTCCCGCCGATCCCCTGGAACTGGACCTTGTCGTCGCCGGCGCCGAGGTCGACGGTGACGTTGTTGCCCGTGACGACGTCGATGTAGACGCTGTCGTTGCCGGTCCCGCCGAAGGCCGTCACGGTGCTGCCCGCGGCCCTGCGCACGATGTCTATCCTGTCGTCGCCGTCGTCTCCGAACAGCTGATCGGTGCCGGGACCGTCATATTGGATGAAGTCGTTGCCGGCGCCGCCGTGCAGGATGTCGTTGCCGGCGCCGTCGTGAAGCGTATCGTCTCCGTCCCCGCCGGAAAGCAGGTCGTCGCCGGCCTCCCCGGAGAGCAGGTCGGAATCGTCGCCCCCGGCGAGCGAGTCGTCACCGGGACCGCCCTCGATCCGGTCGGGGCCCCCCGCGCCCGAGATCGAGTCGCTGCCGGACGTGCCGACGAGGATGTCGGCCTGCGCCGAACCGTTGATTTCAGTCATGTGAAATTTCTTCTGCCCGTCCCGCCCGCCCGTGCGGCGGCCCATACCCTATGTTATAGCAAACAAAAGGAAAAAATCGAATCAAAAGGCGACTACGCCGACGGAACGACTTCAGGAGCGATCCTGGCGCCCCGCCCCTAGAGGGCGAAGTCGCTCGCGCTGAGCGGCGTCGGGCCGTTGAGGCTGAGGATCAGGACGAAGTCCGCCGAGCCGTTGCCGTCGGTATCCCCCTGCAGGACCCAGTTCGCCCCGTCCTGATAGGCGCGAAGTTGCCCCGCCGATCCGCTGAACGCGTTCGAGCCGATCCAGCTGAACGCCTGGTCGCCGGCGGTGAGGGTGTCGGCGTCGATGCGGCTCAGGTCGAACTTGTCGGTGCCGGCGGCGAAGTCGAGGATCCTGTCGGTGGCGGCTGCCGTCGAGTCCGACGTCGAGAGGTAGCGGAAGACGTCCGCTCCCCCGCCGCCGGTCAGGGTGTCGGCCCCGGCATTGCCGGCGAGGATGTCCCCGTTCTGGCTTCCGACGATGGTGTCGTTGTCGCGGCCGCCGAACACCCGGAAGCTTCCGTCGTCCTCGGCGGAGCCATTGAACTTCAGGGTCTCGCCCGCCCTCAGCGGAGATGCGTCCACCGTCATCTGGATCGAGTCGACGTTGCCGTCGACCATGGTCAGGTCGTAGCTGTAGCTCGAGCCGAGCGCCCCGTAGCGGGTGTCCTGGGCCGAGACCATTCCGATCTGCTCCACTCCGACCAGCTGGCCGGCTCCGAAGGTGATCGTGTAATTGCCCCGAAGCGCCAGCTGGTCGATCCCGGCGCCGCCGACGACGACGTCGCCCGAGCCCCACTGGCCCTGGCCGCCGAAGATGAAGACGTCATTCTTCGCTCCGCCGGTGAGACGATCGTCGCCACCGCCGCCGTAGATGAAGAAGCTTCCGTCGGTCTCGGCCGAGCCGTTGAAGGTGAAATCCTCGCCGACCCGGAGCCGGTTGGCGTCGACCACCAGCTGAACGCCGGCGGCCACCATCGAATCGAGCACCGTGATGCTGTAATCGTAGAAGCTGGTGCCGGAATCGCCGAAGCGCGTGTCGTTCCCGGGCAGGATCGCGATATTCTCCACCGAGACGAGGTTCGAGCCCAGCGTCAGCGCCTTGGCGCCCCAATAATCGCCCTGGATTGCAATCTGGTCGGTGCCCGCCCCGCCGTTCACCTGGTCGGTCGAAGTCAGCGCCGCGCCGAACAGGAAGACGTCGTTCCCAGCGCCGCCGATACCCGTGTCGTCGCCGCCGTCCTGGAGCCGGATGAAGTCGCTTCCGGCGCCGCCGGTGACGATGTTGTTGGCGGAATTGCCCCGGAAGTCGTGGGCCGAGTCCGAAGTCGCGGTGAGATTCTCGACATTGGCCAGGCCGGCGAGGCTGTAGCTTGCAAGCGCGGTTCGGATCTCGTCCGTTCCCTCGCCGGCATTCTCGGTGACGACGTCGCCGGGATTGTCGACGAAATAGATGTCGTTGCCCGCCGCACCGATCATCTCGTCCGAGCCGGCGCCGCCGTCGAGCCGGTCGTCGGCCGGAGTTCCGGTCAGCCGGTCCGGACCGGCCCCGCCGACCAAGGTGACTCCTCCGAGGCCGCTTATCGTCACGGCCACGGTCGCGGTCGATCCTCCCGCCAGCGTGTAGGTGAACCGGTCGACGGCCGAGCTCGGAGAGCCGGCGACCGGATCGTAGAGCGAGTCGAATGCCCCGTTCGGATCGTAGGCGAAGCTCCCGTCGGACTGGAGCGTCAGCCTGGCGCCCGAGGCCAGAAGCGTCGACTGCCCGACCGAAGCGGCCGAGCCGTTGACCGCGACCACCATGAGCGCTCCCGAGGCCGGGGCGCCGTCCGCGCCCGAACCGTTGTTCGAGAAGACGCTGAGCCCCGCGAGCGCCGTCGCCTCGTCGGTCCGGAAGCTGTCGTTGCGGGCGAGCGCCAGCGGAGCGACGTCGGTGAACACCCGTGCCTTGACTTCGGTCAGCGAGCCTCCGTCCAGATCGCTCTGGTCGCTCCAGGCGATCAGGAAGCCGCCATTCCGGTCGGCCGCGATCGTCGGGGTCTGCTGCGCCCGGTAGACGGTCGAATTGACCTGGATGAGGCCGCCGACCAGCTCGCCGCCGGGGCCGATGCGCTGGGCGACGATATCGGTGTTGGTGATCCGCGAAGCGGTGAGGTCGCGCGCCCAGCTGACGATGTACCCGCCCCCGGCCTGGGCTTCGATCGCCGGCTGGCCCACCCATTCCGAGAATCCGACGGTCGCGACGGCGATCTCGCCTCCGACTCGAGCTCCGGAGGGATCGAACAATTGCAGCATCACCTGCCGATCGCTTGAGATCCAGGCGATCGCGAAGCTTCCATTGGCCTGCCCGGCGGCGACTCCGCTCAAGCCCTCCGGCGCGGCCGGTGCGAAGAAGGAGTCGCCGGCCGCGGTCCCGTCGGCGGCGAAGCGCCGGGCGCGCACGGCGCCCGCCATTCCCTCGGGAGCGTCGTTCCAGACGAGGAGGAAGCCGCCGTCCGACAGGGCGGCGACCGCAGTCACGATCTGGGCGCCCGTCGTCGAAGCATTGGCGACCGTGAGCGGCCCGAGCGCCGCTCCGGAGGAGTCGAAGCGCTGGAAAACGGTGTCGAGACTGGAATCGGCACCCCCCGGGGCGCTCCACGTGACGACGAAGCCGCCGCCGGACAGCGCCTCGACATTGGGGTCGAGCGAGAATCCCTGGGGCGACGTGTTGGCGACGACGAAGGGCCCGCCCACCGCGGCTCCGGTCGCCCCGTAAATCTGGCCGCGGATCGTCGCGACGCCGCCGCTCTCGGTGACCCAGGTGGCGACGAAACCGTCGCCGAGCGCGGCCACGGAGGAACTCATCGCATTCGTTCCGATCGTCAGCTCGCCGCCGATCTTGCCCCCGGAGGAGTCGAAGAGCTGGGCGGTGGCTCGCCCCGAGATTCCGCCGCCGTCGTACCACACGAGCACGAAGCCGCCGCCGGCGAGCTTCGCCGCCATCGGCGAATGCTGGAACCCGGACGTGGTCGTATTCGCCCTGAACTCGGCCCCGGCGACGAAGGCTCCGGGGAGCTCCGCCTGGTCCTGCACCTGCACGGTCAGGACCTTGTCGAAGGCGATTCCCGACGCGTCCACCGCCCTCAGGGTCAGCTGGACCGTCGGCTGGGTCTCGAAGTCGAGCTTGCGCGGATCGGTCAGGACGAGCGTGTCGCCGACGATCGCGAAGGCGCCGCTGCTGTCCCCGATCAGGGTGAACGCGGTCGGAGCGTTGACGGCTCCGCCGGGCGCGTCGAGCGTCGCGACGGCCAGGCCGCCTACCCCCTGCTCCTTCACGATCTGGGTCGAGAGCCGGATGTCCGAGACTCCGTCGCCGGCGCTGTCGCCGAAAAGCTGAAGCTTGATCCGGCCCTGCGAGTGCCAGGCGACGGCGAGCTCGCCCGAGCCCAATTCGACGATCGAAGAAGCGCCCTGAACTCCGGAAGGCGAGTCGGCCCGGAACTGGTTTCCGACAGACTGGCCGGCCGAGTCGAACACCCGGACGTTGATCGCGTCCGTCTCGAGCGTCCGTCCCCGGTCCCAACCGCTCCAGCTGACGGCGAAGCCGCCCGAGGCGAGTGCGGCGACCCTTGGCACCACCTGCATTCCGGTGGAATTTTCGCTGACCGTGAATTCCGGGCCGACGGGCGCGCCATTGTCGGCGTAGATCCGCCCGCGGATCTCGCCTTCGAGCGACTGGCTCGGCTCGTCGGACCAGATTATGACGAAGCCGCCGCCGGCGAGCGCCGCCACCTGCGGGCTTCTTTGGTCGCCGCTGGTCGCGCCGCTGACGTCGAAGGCGGGGGCGAGCGCGGTTCCGTCGGCGCCGAAGACCTGAGCGGCGCTCGTCCTCTGATAGTTCGGAGCGCCCTTCAGATAGAACCAGGTGACGACGAAGCCGCCGGATCCGAGCGCGGTGATCTGCGGGTCGGAGAAGTCGCCGACGGAGCGATCCGAAAGGGTCGCGGTCTCGCCGATCGGAGCCCCCGCCAAATCGTAGCGCTGGACCCGGACCGCATGAACGTAGGCGGTCGGCTCGTCCGAGACCCAGGTAATTGCGAGCGAGCCGTCAGCCAGCTGGGCGATCGCCGGATCCATCGGGTTCGCCCCGGCGATCGAGATCGGAGCCCCGACCACGCTTCCGGCCGAATCGTAAGCCTGTATCTTGAGCAGGCTCGATCCGAAGTCGGTCTCGCGCCAGGCGACGGCGAAGCCGCCTCCGGCCAGGGGAGTGACGGACGGCTCGAACTCGTTGAGGCCGGTGCTTGCGGCGAGGAAGGAAGCGCCGGCCGGAGCGCCGCCAGGCCCGAACAACTGGACCCGGATGTCGTAGGGCAGGCTCTGGCCCGACGTCCCGTTCTCTTCCCGCCAGACCAGGACGAAACCGCCCGAAGCGAGCCGGGCCATGACCGGATCGTTGCCAGAGGCCCCGGCAGCGGTGAGAGTCACCGTCGTGCCCAGACGATCGTAGTGCAGAATCATTCAGCCGGCCCCCCGCGCCCGTCGGCGCGCGCACTCCTTACGCGATTAGCCGTTGTGGCGAAAGGGATTTTCCCTTTTGCGCGGATATACTCATCCCCAGGCGACAGCGTGACCCCCTCCCGACGGCCGGGAGGGGACTGGGCCGCTTAAGGCAGGAAGTCGGCCTGGGTCAGCGGTCCGGCGGTGACTGTGAGCTGGATAACCAGGTCGGCGGCGCCGTTGCCGTCAGTGTCGCCTTCGACGAACCAGTTCGCTCCGTCCTGATAGGCGCGAAGCTGCCCCGCCGTTCCACTGAACGCATTCGAGCCGATGAAGGAGAAGGCCTGGTCGCCCGCGGTCAAGGTATCGGCGTCGATGCGGCTGAGGTCGATCTTGTCCGACCCCGAAGCGAAGTCGAGGATCTTGTCCATCCCGCCCGACGTCGAGTCCGACGTCGAGAGGTAGCGGAACACGTCCGCCCCGCCGCCGCCGGTCAGCGTGTCCGCTCCGCCGTTGCCCGCCAGGACGTCGCCGTTCTGGCTTCCGACGATGGTGTCGTTGTCGCGGCCGCCGAACACCCGGAAGCTTCCGTCGTCCTCGGCCGAGCCATTGAACTTCAAAGTCTCGCCGGCCCTCAGCGGAGAAGCGTCCACCGTCATCTGGATCGAGTCGACATTGCCGTCGACCATGGTCAGGTCGTAGCTGTAGCTCGATCCCAGAGCGCCGTAGCGGGTGTCCTGGGCCGAGACCATTCCGATCTGCTCCACTCCGACCAGCTGGCCGGCCCCGAACGTGATCGTGTAATTGCCGCGAAGCGCGAGCTGGTCGATCCCGGCGCCGCCGACGACGACGTCGCCGGAGCCCCACTGGCCCTGGCCGCCGAAGATGAAGACGTCATTCTTCGCTCCGCCGGTGAGACGATCGTCGCCGCCGCCGCCGTAGATGAAGAAGGTCCCGTCGGTTTCCGCAGAACCGTTGAAGGTGAAGTCCTCGCCGACCCGGAGGCGATTGGCGTCGACCGCCAGCTGGACCCCGGCGGCGACCGCGGAATCCAGCACCGTGACGCTGTAGTCGTAGGAATTCGTCCCCGGGTCTCCGAAGCGGATGTCGTTGCCCGGCAGAATCGCCAGATTCTCGACCGAGACGAGGTTCGAGCCTAAAGTCAGCGCCTCGGCCCCGGCATAGTCGCCCTGGATGGCAATCTGGTCGGTGCCGGAGCCGCCGTCGATCTGGTCGGCGGAGGTGAGAGCGCCTCCGAACAGGAAGACGTCGTTGCCCAATCCGCCGATGCCAGTGTCGTTGCCGCCGTCCTGAAGCCGGATGAAGTCGTTGCCTCCGCCGCCGGTGACGACGTTGTTGCCCGAGCTTCCGCGAAGATCGAAGGCGATACTCGAAGGCGCCGTCAGGTTCTCGATCTGGGTCCCGAACAGGCTGTAAGTCGCGAGCAGGGTGACGACCGTATCCGTCCCCTCGCCCCCATTCTCTTCGACGACGTCGTCCAGATTGTCGACCGCGTAGGTGTCGTCCCCGACCCCGCCGCGCATGACGTCCGCCCCGGCCCCGCCGTTGATCCGGTCGTTGCCGCCGCCGCCGACGATGGTATCGGTGCCGGCCCCGCCGAGGATGAAATTATCGAGGCCGTTGCCGGTCAGCGCCTGGCCCGACGAGGAGAGCCCGCGCAGGTTCTCGAGGTTGGCGGCCAGGGTGTAGGCGGCAAGGGCCGTCCGCACCTCGTCCGTGCCTTCGCCGGCAAGCTCGGTGATCGAGTCTCCCGCGGAGTCGACGATGTACATGTCGTCGCCGGCGCCGCCGATCATCGAGTCCGACCCCGCCCCGCCGTCGAGCACATCGTTGCCGCCGCCGCCCGCCAGCCGGTTGACCCCGGCATTGCCGTAGAGGGCGTTGTTGAACTCGTTGCCGGTGAAGTCGATCGCTTGGGTGCCGGCGCGGTCGAGGGTGGACAGGACTTCGACCTCGCTTCCGGCGGCGAGCGCGTAGGTGACGGGCGAGAAGACGGTGTCGTAGCCCTGCCCAGCCGCCTCGATGACGATGTCCTCCGCCCGGTCGACGACATAGCTGTCGTTCCCGGCCCGCCCTTCGAGTCGATCGGTTCCACCCAGGCCATAGAGCAGGTCCGCGCCGGCATCGCCGATGATTCGGTTGTTGAGCTCGTTGCCGGCCAGCGTTTGGCCCGCGGGGTTCGAGCCCGTCAGATTCTCGAGATTCGATCCCAGCGCGTAGGAAGCCAGCGCGGTTCGAACCTCGTCGACCCCCGCGCTCGCCGCCTCCGCGATCGAATCGCCGGACTCGACGATGTAGACGTCGTCGCCGGCACCTCCGAAAAGCTGGTCCGCTCCACCGCCGCCGTCCAGGACGTCGTTGCCCGATCCGCCCGTGATCGCGTTGTCGAGCGCGTTGCCGGTCAGGGTCTGGCCGGACTGCGAGGTGCCGACCAGCCGCTCGACATTGGCAGCGAGCGTATAGGCGGCAAGCGCCGTCCGGACTTCATCGACCCCGGCACCCGCGGCCTCGGCGACCGTATCGCCGGCACCGACAATATAAACGTCGTCGCCCAGCCCCCCGGCCAGCTGATCGGCGCCCGCGCCGCCGTCCAGCACGTCGCCGCCGTCACCGCCGCTCAGGATGTTCGAGAGTGCGTTTCCGGTAAGAGCCTGGCCGGTCGCCGAAGTACCGGTCAAATTCTCGACGTTCGTGGCCAACGTATAGGCCGCTAGCGCGGTGCGAACCTCGTCGACCCCTGCATTCGCAGCTTCGCTCACTGCGTCTCCGGCGTCGACCGTGTAGACATCGTTGCCGAGCCCGCCGGCCAGGTGATCGGCACCCGCTCCGCCATCCAGGAAATCGTTGCCGCCGGCGCCGGTGACCACGTTGGCGAGTCCGTTTCCGGTCAGGGTTTGTCCGGCCCCGGAAGTGCCGCTCAGATTCTCGACGTTCGCCGACAACAGATACACGGCCAGAGCCGTGCGGACCTCGTCGGTGCCGGCGCCGGCCGCCTCGGTGACCAAATCCCCGGCGTCGACCAGATAGAGATCGTTGCCCAGCCCGCCCGCCAACTGATCCGAGCCGGCGCCGCCGTCGAGCGTGTCGTTGCCGCTCCCTCCCCTGATGACGTTGCCGAGGCCGTTGCCGGAAAGTGCCTGTCCCGTGGACGAAGTCCCAGTCAAATTCTCCAGATTGGCGCCGAGGACATAAGCAGCAAGGGCCGTGACGACTTCGTCGGTCCCGGCCTCCGCGGCCTCGGCGACCACATCGCCCGAATCGACGAAATACAGGTCGTTCCCGGCCCCGCCCGCAAGCTGGTCCGCCCCGGCGCCGCCGTCGATGACGTCGTTTCCGCCGCCGCCGGAAATGACGTTGGCCAGGCCGTTTCCGCTGAGCGATTGTCCGGTCGACGATGTTCCGACCAGCCGCTCCAGGTTGGCGCCGAGGGCGTAGCTTGCGAGCGCCGTCCTGACCTCGTCGTTGCCGGCACTCGCCGCTTCGACGATCGTATCGCCGGCGTCGATGACGTAAATATCGTCACCGAGGCCGCCGGCGAGCGAGTCGCTTCCGAGGCCCCCGTCGAGCCGGTCGCTACCCGCTCCCCCGGTCAGCTTGTTTGCCAGTTCGTTTCCGGTCAGTAACTGGCCGGCAGTCGAGGTTCCGGTCAGCGTCTCGACGTTGGCGGGAAGCGTATAGGCGGCGAGCGCGGTCCGAACCTCGTCGTTGCCGGCGTCGGCGGATTCGGTGACGACATCGCCCTCCTGGACGATATACACATCGCTGCCCTGCCCGCCTGCCAACGAGTCGGACCCCGCTGCGCCGTCGATCAGGTCGTTGCCCGCACCGCCCGCGATGACATTGGCCAAGCCGTTGCCGGTCAGGGTCTGGCCGGTCGCCGAGGTGCCGGTCAGGATTTCGACATTGGCGCCCAGGACATAGCTGCCGAGCGCCGTTCGGATCTCGTCGCTACCGGAATCGGCGGCCTCGACGATGGAGTCCCCGGAATCGACGAAGTAGAGGTCGTTGCCGAGCCCTCCGGCAAGCTGATCGGCACCGGCCGCACCGTCGAGCACGTCGTTGCCGCTGCCGCCCGTAATGGCATTGGCGAGGGCGTTGCCCGTGAGAGTCTGGCCAAACGGCGAGGTGCCGACCAGGTTCTCGACATTGGCGCCGAGCGCGTAAGCGGACAGCGAAGTGCGCACTTCGTCGGTCCCTGCGCCCGAGGCTTCGATGACCGTATCGGCGGAGTCCACCACATAGATGTCGTTGCCGCCCGCTCCGGCAAGCTGATCCGCTCCGGCGCCGCCATCAAGGATGTCGTTGCCGGACCCGCCGTTCAACCGGTTGGCCAGCCCGTTGCCGGTCAGGGCCTGGCCCGTCGTCGCGGTTCCGGTCAGGTTTTCGACATTGTCACCGAGCAGGTAGGTCGCGAGAGCCGTCCGCACTTCGTCGGTCCCGGCTTCCGAGGCCTCGATGACGGAATCGCCGGAATCCACGAGGTACAGGTCGTTGCCGAGCCCGCCGGCAAGCTGATCGCCCGCTGCGGCGCCGTCCAGCGTGTCGTTGCCGGCCCCGCCGGTCAGGACGTTCGCAAGGCCGTTTCCGGTCAACACCTGACCCGTCGTCGAATTGCCCGTGAGGATCTCGATGTGCGAGCCAAGCGTGTAGACGGCCAGGCCGGTTCGCACCTCGTCGACACCGGCCCCCGCAGCCTCGGCGACTGAGTCGCCGGCGTCGACGACATAGATGTCGTTGCCGAGGCCGCCCGCGAGCTGATCGGCGCCCCCTGCGCCGTCGAGAATGTCGTTGCCGCCGGCGCCGGTGATCAGATTGCCGAGGCTGTTCCCGGTGAGCGCCTGGCCGGTCTGCGAGGTACCGGTCAGTGTTTCGACATTGGCCGCTAATTGGTAAACGGCTAGCGAAGTCCGCACCTCGTCGGTCCCGGCGCCCGCTGCCTCGGTCACGACGTCGCCGCCGTCTACGTAATAGAGGTCATTGCCGTTGCCCCCCCTCAGTTGGTCGGCTCCGGCGCCGCCATCCAGGACGTCGTTGCCGGCCCCGCCGGCGAGCAAGTTGGACAGATCGTTCCCCGTGAGGACCTGGCCGGCCGCGGATATCCCGGTCAGAAGCTCGACGTTGGCACCGAGGGCGTAGACCGCGAGCGCGGTTCGAACTTCGTCCGAGCCCGAGTCGGCCCCTTCGGCGATCACGTCGCCGGCGTCTGCCAGATAGACGTCGTTGCCCGCTCCGCCCGAAAGCCAATCCGCCCCGGCGCCGCCGTCCAGGATGTCGTTGCCGGCGCCGCCCATGAGCCGGTTTGCAAGGTTGTTGCCGGTCAGCGCCTGCCCCGAATCCGAAACTCCGGTTAGATTCTCGATATTCGTCCCGAGCGTATAGGCGGCCAGCGCCGTCCGGATTTCGTCGGTCCCGGCATTGGCCTGCTCGGTGACGACGTCGGCCGAGTCGACCACATAAAGGTCGTCGCCCGTTCCGCCCCTCAATTGGTCGGTACCACCGCCTCCGTCGAGCACGTCGTTGCCCGATCCGCCGGTCAGGACATTGTTGAGGTCGTTGCCGGTGAGCGTCTGTCCGGCGCTCGAAGTCCCGGTCAGAATCTCGACATTGGCGGTCAAGCTATAGGCCGCCATGGCCGTCCGCACCTCGTCGGAGCCCGCGCCGACCGCCTCGATCACCGAATCTCCGGCGTCGACGAGGAAGACGTCGTCGCCGCTTCCTCCGATCAACTGGTCCGCGCCGAGGCCGCCGTCGAGGAAATCGTTCCCCGGACCGCCGCTCAAGGAGTTGGAGGAGGCGTTGCCGATGAGGATGTCGGCGCCGGAACCGCCGACGGCGTTCTCGATCACGGCTCCGAACGCTATTGAAAGATTCCCGGTGAGGCCGCCGACGTTGCTGAAGCTTCCCTCGACGAGGCAAAGGTTCTGGGAGATCGTGTACCCCGACAGATCGATCGTATCGACGCCGCCGCCGTCCCAGATGCAGATGACCGGCTGCGAATAACGCGAGAAGTCGTAGACCGGACTCCCCGCCGTGGAATGGAAACCGTAGACCGTGTCCCCGGCACGGGTGGCATAATTGGCTCCGTACACCGCCTGCATCGCCGCGATGTCGTACAAGAGAGGGGTGGAAGCATATTGACCCTGAAAGTTCGCTCCCGTGTTAGTCTCGCTGAAGTACGACATCACGCTGTATTGGCGGGAGTCGGTAGAGAACTTTGCGTCCTTTTCGAATGTCACTCCCGTTCCGTTATAATCGCCCGGGTGCTGCAAACCCAGACTGTGACCCACTTCATGGATAATTGCCGTATTGTTGTAGCTTCCAGGCGCGTAGTCAGTCGAGACTGTCGTGCCTACCACGGTAATCAATGAGGCATAGCTCCAGGAGCCATTGGATGCATTCGCGGCCCAGCCCCAGATGCCCGGCTCGTCCTTGCCTGAGTTGGCGAACTGAATCTTCGGGTCGCTCGTCGTTGCCGCATGCCCGTTATCCGCGACTTCGCTGAAGCTGATCCTCGCCACGTCGGAGTAGAGGCTCAATGCCCGGCGGGCGGACTCCCGCTGTGGATTGTTGAACGTCTGGAAATTCCAGTCCGCCAGGTTCGCGGACTCCTCCGGGGGGACGGCCAGCCAGAAGGTGAAGTTGACTGGTCCACTGCGCGTGTCCCAAAATAAAAATTTATGGCGCGTGAGTTCTTCGACTACTTGCTGAAGACTGTAATCGGGCTTGCTCATCGACCTGACCTGTTCCCATTGGCAACTACCGGCTCGAGCAGCGACTCGCAAAAGCTCGCTAATGTTCCATCATGCCTTGCTCCGACGCAAGCACTCAAAGCAACTTCCGCGTAAATATCTTTCTATTCGGAACTTATGTTTCCAGGCGTGGTGTCGCGTTGGGTTCGACAAGCGGATTTCAAACTGGCCGGACGCTGCCGCGGCGCCTCTAGCCCCCCGACGGCCCCCGCACTATCATTCCGCTCATGGCGGGGGTTTTGGAAGGAATTCGGATCGTCGAGCTGGCCGGGATCGGCCCGGCGCCGTTCGCGGGCATGATGCTCGCCGACCATGGCGCCACCGTCGTCCGGGTCGAGCGCGAGGACCGGCCGCCGGTCATTCCTGCCGAGTTCGACATACTCGGCCGCTCGCGCGCCTCCACGGTCCGCCTGGACCTCAAGTCAGAGCGGGGCATCGCCCGGGTCCGCGAGCTCGCCCGCGACTGCGACGGCCTGATCGAAGGCTTCCGCCCGGGAGTGATGGAGCGGCTCGGGCTCGGCCCAGACGTCCTCCTCGGGGACAATCCGCGCCTCGTCTACGGGCGCATGACCGGCTGGGGCCAGGAGGGGCCGCTCGCCCAGTCCGCCGGCCACGACATCAACTACATCGCCCTCGCCGGAGCCCTCCACACCTACGGCCGCGCCGGCGGGCCGCCCACCCCTCCGGTCAACGCGGTCGGGGATTTCGGCGGCGGCGGGATGCTTCTCGCCTTCGGGATGCTGGCGGGGATCCTATCCGCCCGGAGCACGGGCAAGGGCATTGTGATCGACTGCGCGATGGTCGACGGCGCGGCCTTGGTCTCGGCCCTGACCTGGTCGCTCAAGGCCGCGGGGATGTGGAAGGACGAGCGCGGGGCGAACCTGCTCGACACCGGCCGGGCCTATTACGACGTCTACCAATGCGCGGACGGGGAGTGGCTTGCGGTGGGGGCGCTGGAGCCCGAATTCTTCGCGGTCCTGAAGGCGGAGATGGGGTTGCGCTGCGGGCAGCACGACCCGGGCCTCCGGCAGGAGCTCACCGACGCGTTTCGTTGCGAAGATCGGCAATTCTGGTGCGAAAAGTTGCAATCTTCGGATTGCTGCGTCGCTCCCATCCTCTCTCTGGCGGACGCGCCCCTCCACCCGCACAACCGCGACCGCTCCACCTTCCTCGACATCGGCGGAGTGACCCAGCCAGCCCCCGCCCCCCGCTTCAAGGAGCCCTGAATGCTCGACACCTCCCGCCGGACCGCCTTCGCTGCCGAGCACGAGCAGTTCCGCGACTCCGTCCGACGATTCTTCGACCGCGAGCTCATCCCCCACCTCACCCGATGGGAAGAGGAGGGAATCATCGACCGCGCCTTCTGGAACAAGGCGGGCGAGGCGGGCCTGCTCTGCCCGACGGTGCCGGAGGAATATGGCGGCCCGGGCCTCGACTTCGGATTCAACGCCGTCATCGACGAGGAGCTCGCTTATGCCGGCTCCACCGCGGGAATCACCCTCCATTCCGACATCGTCGCCGACTATCTCGTCGCCTACGGCTCGGAGGAGCAGAAGAGGCACTGGCTGCCGCGGATGGTCTCCGGCGAGACCGCCACCGCGATCGCAATGACCGAGCCCGGCGCCGGCTCCGACCTCCAGGGAATCCGGACCACCGCCCGGCGCGACGGCAACCATTACGTGCTGAACGGCTCCAAGACCTACATCACCAACGGCCAGCATGCCGGCCTCGTCATCGTCGTCGCCAAGACCGATCCGGCGGCGGGCGCGAAGGGAGTCTCGCTGATCCTCGTCGAGGCCGACCGCGAAGGCTACGCAAGGGGCCGCAACCTCGACAAGATCGGCTTCCACTCTCAGGACACGTCCGAGCTGTTCTTCAACGACGTCCGGGTGCCGATCACCAACTGCCTCGGCGCGGAAGGCTCGGGCTTCGCCTATCTGATGAACCAGCTCCCCCAGGAGCGCCTGTCCATCGCTTGCGCCGCCCAGGCCGCCGCCCAGCGCGCCTTCGACGAGGCGATCGCCTTCACCAAGGACCGCAAGGCCTTCGGCAAGACCGTGTTCGATTTCCAGAACACCAAATTCACCCTCGCCGACCTCGCCTCCAAGCTCCAGGTCGGCTGGGCCCATCTCGACTGGGCGATCCGCCGCCACATCGCGGGCGAGCTCACCGCCGCCGAGGCCAGCGCCGCCAAGCTCTGGCACACCGAGCTGCAATGGGAAGCCTGCGACGCATCGCTCCAGCTCCACGGCGGGGCGGGCTACATGAACGAATATCTGATCGCGCGGTTGTGGCGCGATGCGCGGGTGACCCGGATCTTCGGCGGGACGAACGAGATCATGAAGGAGGTTGTGTCGAGGTCGATCTGAGCGATCGATCCCGATCGGGATCATGTTGCTTGATTTTGCATCTCAGATCATAGTTCTGCTACCGGTCGGGAGCAGGTAGTTTAAGGCTTTTGCTCCTGATCGGGTACAGAGCCTTGACAAATCTCTTGCAGCGATTTAAATGAACCCGGTCGGGAGCAGATTGATGAGCAATGAGAATCCATTCACTCGAGACCCACGCGCTCTGAAGAGCGCCTTGAGCAGCAACGTCAC
>DASVSP010000081.1:0-4353 GCA_036388065.1 Allosphingosinicella sp. | reverse complement strand
CGCGCGAAGCGCGGTGGAGGGGTTCTCAGGCAAGGCCCCTCCACCATGCTTCGCATGGTCCCCCTCCCCTGCAATAGCAGGGGAGGAATTGAGGACGTCAAGCCGACGCTGCCTTGGATTGCTGGAGACCGGCATCAGCGGCCGGTCCCGGGCGTCCCGCCGCCGCCGGCGGCCTTCTCCGCGGCCGCCGCCGCGAGCCAGGTTTTCGCCCGCCGCTCCATCCGCTCGGCGAGAGTCCCGCCCCATTGCTGCTCGAACGTGGCAAGCGACGCCAGCGCCTTGGGCTTGTCGAACAGGTAGGTGAGGACGTCCTTTGCGACGGGCGCCGCGGCTCGGGCGCCCCCCATTCCGTGCTCGATGACGACCGAGCAGGCGTAGCGCGGGTTCGAGGTGGGAGCGAAGCAGACGAACAGGCCGTGGTCTCTATATTTCCAGGCGCCGGACTGGCCCCGCTGGCCGCCGGTGATCCGCCGGACCTGGGCGGTTCCGGTCTTTCCGCCCATCTCGATCCCGGGAAGCTCGAGCTTGCTTCGGCCCGCGGTCCCGGCACCGTTCACCACTTCCCACATGCCCGAGCGGACCGTTTCGAAATGCTCCTTGGAGAAGGGCAAAGGCGACGGAGCCGGGCGCTTGCGGTGGATGAGGTTGGGCTGGATATCCAGCCCGGACGCGACCTTGGCCGCCATCACCGCCAGCTGCAGCGGATTGACGATCACGAAGCCCTGTCCGATCGATGTGTTGAGCGTGTCGGACTCGGTCCAGTCGGGACGTTCGACCAGCTTCGCGCTCCTCTCGTAGCGCGCCTTCTTCCACTCCGCGCTCGGCATCGTCCCGTAATTCTGGGAGACGACCGGCAGGTCGAACTTCTGGCCGAAGCCGAGCCGCTTGCCCATGGCCGAGATGATGTCGATTCCGGCGCGGCGCCCCATCGCGTAGAAATAGGTGTTGCAGCTCCTGGCGATGGCGGTGTGCATGGTCATCGGCCCGTGGCGGCCGAGGCAGCGGAAGAATCGATTGCCGAGCTGGAAGCCACCGGGGCAGCTGATCCGGGCCTTGGGGTCGATTCCCGCCTGGAGCAGGGCCATCGCCACCATCGGCTTGAAGGTCGAGCCGGGCGGGTAGAGGCCGTTCAGCGCCTTGTTGAGCAAAGGCTTGCGCTCGTCCTGCGAGAGCATCTTCCACTCGTTGCGGCTGATCCCGTCGGTGAAGCTGTTCGGGTCGTAGGCCGGCATCGAGGCCAAAGCGAGGATGTCGCCGGTCCAGCAGTCGAGAACCACCACCGACCCCGATTCCTCGCCGAGACGGCGGGCGGCGAAGGTCTGCAGCCCGGCGTCGATGGTCAGCGGAAGCGGAGGGCCGCTCTTGTCCTCGAGGGTGGTCAGCTGGCGAACGAGCTTGCCGCCCGCCGTCACTTCGACCCGCTCCGCCCCCGGCCTTCCTCGCAGTCGCGGCTCCATCGTCTTCTCGACGCCTTCCTTGCCGATCTTGAAGCCGGGAGTGATCAGCAGCGGGGCCTTGCCCTCCTTTTCATATTCGGCCTTGTTCGGGGTCCCCACATAGCCGACCAGATGCGCCACCGCCGCTCCGTCGGGGTAGAAGCGGGAGAAGGCGCGAAGCGGGGCGACTCCCGGAAGCTCGGGCTGGCGGATGGTCACCGCCGCATATTTGTCGAACGGCAGATTCTCGGCGACCGGCACCGGCTGGTAGCCCGCGGCGTGCTTCAGTTCCTCCCTTATCCGGTCGACCTCGTCCTGGGGGAGGCCGAGAAGCCGGGTCAGCTCGGCGATGATCCGGTCGGGGTCCTTCAGCCGGTCGGGGATGAGATCGACCCTGAAGTCGCTCCGGTTGACGGCGATCGGCTGGCCCGTCCGGTCGACGATCCAGCCGCGCCGGGGCGGTATCAGCCGGAGCTGGACCCGGTTGCTTTCGGAAAGGGTCTTGTACCGCTCGTTCTCGGCGATCGAGATGTAGGCCATGCGTCCCGCAAGGGCCGCTCCGAGCAGCCCCTGGAAGCCGCCCAGGACCATCGCGCGCCGGGTGAAGGTGAAGAGCTGGCTGCTCTCGGTGATGACCGGCCGGGCGCGTCTCCTCATCGCTGTAGCCGCCAGCGATCGAGCCCGACGACCAGCCGCGACACGAGGGGATAGGCGAAGACCGACAAAGCGACCTGCGGCCAGAGCACCGCGAAGGGCGTCGCTCCGCCCATCTGACGCGCGACGTACCAGTTCCCGGCCGTGTAGAAGAGGATCGCCGCCGAAGCGAACAGCCAGTCCATCCAGTAGTCGCGCCAGCCCACCCTGCTGTCGACGATGTCGAGGAGCAGGAAGGTCAGGGTCCAAAGCGCCATCGACTGGCCGAGCGGGAGGCCGGCGACGAGATCGTTGAACAGGCCGAGCGGCAGGGCCATGTGCGCCTGCCACATTTCCGGTCTCAAAAGCCGCCAGGCGAGAAGCACGAGATAGGCGAAGTCGGGGACGACCGGCCGGTTCGCGACATAGGGGAAGAGCGCGAGCATGGCCGCGGCGAGGGTGCTCAGGATCGGCACCCACTGGCGGCGGAAGCCGAGCAGCGCCACGTCCCGGCTCGATCCGGCGATCCGGCTCATTGCCCGGCCCCGGTCAAGGCGCTTTCGGTCGCTCCGGTGAGCGGGGTGTCGGCGAGGGGCTGGTAGATGTCGAGCACCATCGCATATTCGACGTTGGACGGATCGGCGAGCGGCTTGGCGACCGTGCGCTCCCCGGCGACCGACACGACGACCGCGACCGGAATGTCGGGCGGATAGACTCCCCCGACGCCCGAGGTGACGAGCACGTCGCCTCGGCGGAACGGGTTCTTGCCGAGCTCGAGGGTCTTCAGGTCGATCGTCCCGTCGCCATGGCCGGTCGCGATCGCCGCGGTCCCGTCGCGGACCAGCCGGACGGGCACGTTGCTTGCGCTGTCTCCGACGAGCAGGACCCGGCTTGCCCAGCGTCCGGTCTCGATCACCCGGCCGACAAGGCCGTCGGCGGAGCGAACCGGCTGGCCCGGACGGACTCCCGCCGAGGCTCCGGCCGAGAGGGTGGCGAGCCGCCGGACCGACGCGAAGGAGGAGCCGACGATCCGGGTCACCGCGACCGGGTTCCGGCTTTCCCGGGTCAGCCCGAGCAGGGCCTTCAGGCGCTTGTTCTCGAGCTCGGTCGCCTCGGCCTCGATCAGCCTTCGGCGCGAAGCGTCGAGCCGCCGCTTCAGCTCGGCATTCTGGCTGCCCGCATGAATGTAATTGCCGATCGAGCCGCCGATCCCGCCGAAGAACCGGGAGACCCCGCGTCCCGCCGAGGAGACCGGGCTGGTGACGTCGAGAGCCGCGCCCTTCAGCGCGTTGAACCCGCTCGGGTCGACAATCGCGATGACGAGCAGCAGCCCGGCGAACAGGACCCCGCCCACGGCGATCACATAGGACAGGAACAGCCCATATTGCGCCCGGCGCGAGAATCCGGGGCGTCGGGTCGATGGCGGGGCCACCTGTGAGCCTCCCGGGCCAGGCCTCAGGCGGTCAGCAGAACGCCGCGGAAGATCTCCTCCTCGAGCGCCCGGCCGGTGCCGATGGCCACGCAGGTGAGGGGATCGTCGGCGACCGTCACGGGCAAGCCCGTCTCGTCGCGAAGCACCTCGTCGAGTCCCTGCAGGAGCGCGCCCCCGCCGGTCAGGACGATGCCCTGGTCGACGATGTCGGCGGCGAGCTCCGGAGCGGTATTCTCGAGCGCGATCCTGACTCCCTCGACGATCGTATTGACCGGCTCCGACAATGCCTCGGCGATCTGCCGCTGGTTGATCGTGATCTCCTTGGGCACCCCGTTGACGAGGTCGCGGCCCTTGATGTGGACCGACAGGCCGTCGCTCGGCTGCCCGTTCTCGTCGGTCGGCGGCTTTGCGATTCCGACCTGCTTCTTGATCCGCTCGGCCGTCGCCTCGCCGATGAGGAGGTTGTGGTTGCGGCGGACGTAGGAGGAGATGGCTTCATCCATCTTGTCGCCGCCGACCCGGACCGAGGTGGTGTAGGCGAGGCCTCGAAGCGAGAGCACGGCGACCTCGGTGGTGCCTCCGCCGATGTCGACGACCATCGATCCGATCGGCTCGGTGACCGGCATGTCGGCGCCGATCGCGGCCGCCATCGGCTCCTCGATCAGCCACACCTGCGAGGCGCCGGCGTTGGAGGCGGCGTCGCGGATCGCGCGCCGCTCGACCGAGGTCGAGCCCGAGGGGACGCAGATCACGATCTCGGGCCAGCGCGGGAACCGGCGCTTGCCGTGGACCTTCTGGATGAAATGCTTGATCATCTGCTCGGCGACGTCGATGTCGGCGATCACTCCGTCG
>DASVSP010000080.1:0-2088 GCA_036388065.1 Allosphingosinicella sp. | reverse complement strand
CCGGAGCGAACGGGCGCGCCCCGCTCGACCACATCTCCGCCGCAACTCGCTCGGGCCGGTACCAGGAGCCCTCCCCGTGCGGCGGGGACATCAGAAGCTTACCCCAGCCCTACGTCCGTCGGATGGAGCTTTGTACGATTGTCGCAAGCTGTTGAGTGCAGGCGAGAGTTTCTGGCGAGGGTGGTGGATGAACGCTCGTTCATCCCCCCATTGTGCGGTGCAACGAGCGTCAATCCGGCTCCGAAGAACAGAGGCGCGGCGTCTTGAGCCGTCCTCCCGACCAACGGTGGCCACCGGGACCGCCGCCCCATCGTCGCGAGCGTTCAACATCCGGCTTGTCGGCGAACGAGACGTCCAGTTGTCGATGCGATGCTAAGGTCCGCTTTCGGCTGATGCCGTTGAAAAAGGGGCCGGTTGAAGCGGTGGCTCGGCGCTGATTCAGTTCTCCCGGATCGGGAGATTCGGCCATGATGGGCGAGCGGCGGACAGATCAGGGCGCGCTCTTCTACGAGTTCTCGCTGGAGCGGCACGTGCCGCAGGATCACCTGCTCCGGGCCATCGACCGGTTCGTCGATCTGGAGAGCGTTCGCGAGCACCTGCGGGACTTCTACAGCCCGATCGGCCGTCCGTCGGTCGATCCCGAGCTGATGATCCGCATGCTGCTGGTCGGCTACTGCCTGGGCGTCCGCTCCGAGCGGCGGCTGTGCGAGGAGGTGCACCTCAATCTCGCCTACCGCTGGTTCTGCCGGCTGGGGCTGGAGGGCGACGTCCCCGACCACTCCACCTTCTCCAAGAACCGGCACGGCCGATTCCGCGACAGCGATCTCATGCGCCAGCTGTTCGAGACGACGGTGCGGCGCTGCATGGCCGAGGGCCTGGTGGGCGGCGAGGGCTTCGCAGTGGACGCCAGCCTGATCCGGGCCGACGCGAGCCGCCACCGGAGCGCGGTCGAGGGCGCCGCCGGCCTGCCGCCCGAGGCCGCCAGCCGGGCGGTGCAGGAGTACCTGGCGGTGCTGGACGAGGAGGCCTTCGGGGGCCGCGACGCCGGTCACGCCCAAGTACCTGTCGCTGTCGGACCCGGCCTCGCGTTGGACGGCGGCGCAGGCCGGACCCGCCAGCTTCGCCTACTGCACCAACTACCTGATCGACGTGGATCACGCCGTGATCGTCGACGTCGAGCCCTCGACCGCGGTACGCCAAGCGGAGCTCGCCGCCGCCCGGACCATGCTGGAGCGCGCCCAGGACCGCTTCGACCTCTGGCCCGAGCGGCTGACCGCCGACACCGCCTACGGCACGGCCGAGATGCTGAACTGGCTCGTGCACGAGCGCGGGATCGAGCCGCACATCCCGGTGTTCGACAAGTCCGCGCGGCAGGACGGGACCCTCTCCCGCAGCGACTTCGCCTACGACCACGCCGCCGACGCCTACACCTGCCCGGCCGGCAAGACGCTGGTCCACGGCCGCCGGGCGTTTCGGACGCCCCGGACCAGCACTCCGAGCGACGACACCATCCGCTACCGGGCCAGCAAGCGGGACTGCGCCGGCTGCGCGTTGAAGCCGCGCTGCTGTCCCAACACCCCCGCCCGCAAGGTGACCCGCTCCATCCACGAGGGCGCTCGGGACATCGCCCGCGACATCGCCCGGACCGACGCCTACGCCGTCTCCATGCGCCAGCGGAAGAAGGTCGAGATGCTCTTCGCCCACCTCAAGCGCATCGTCGGGCTCGATCGGCTGCGCCTCCGAGGCCCGAACGGCGCCCGAGACGAGTTCCTCCTCGCCGCCACCGCCCAGAACCTGCGCAAGCTCGCCAAGCGCCTCGCCCCGCCCACACCCACCCCGGCCTGAGGGGAAGCCCGACGGACCTGGACCTACTCCAACCCGCCAAGATCAGCCGACTTTTTTCAACGGCATTCACCCCGAACCGTCGTTCGCAGCGTTCGCTTCCGGGCGGTCACCGCGAAGGTCCGATGATCGGCCGCGAGCTGATGACGGACTCCGACTTAACTCCGACCTTCAGCCAAGGTCCTCGCCTGCTTCATTGTGGACCGTTGTAGCGTCCGCCCTAGGTTAGATCATCCGCTCTTATTC